>CALMZE010000052.1 GCA_937870585.1 uncultured Sphingomonadales bacterium
ACAACGTACCCATGCCAGACTGGAAGACTGTCGCCCCGCGGGAGGCCGGCTCGCTCACCGCCGCGCAATTCATCCAGCGCTTCGTGGAAGAGGGTGTGAAATGGGCACATCTCGATATTGCCGGCATGGTCTGGGCCTCCAAGCCCGGCGCAGTGTGGGACAAGGGCGCGACCGGATACGGCGTGCGCTTGCTCAACCAGCTGGTGGCGGACCATTTTGAGGGTTGATTTCTACCATCTGACCGCGCTCCCCATTGAGCGCGCCTTGCCCGTGATTGCGGACAAGGTGCTGGCGTCTGGCCAGCGTCTGGCGGTGGTGGCAGACGATAAGGATCTGCTCGCGGGGCTGGATGAAGCTCTGTGGACCTATCGCGCGGACAGCTTCCTGCCGCACGGGCGGGAAGGGGATCAGCCGATCCTGCTGTGCGCACCGGAGGGAGCGGCGGGCTATCCGTTCATCGCGCTGGCCGATGGCGTGTGGCGCGATGCCGCGCTTGAGCATGAGCGGGCGTTCCACTTTTTTGATGAGGCCAGCATTGGTGCGGCGCGCGCGGCTTGGAAATCCTTAAAGGACCACGAAGGTGTGGAGCGTCATTACTGGAAGCAGGATGAAGACGGTCGCTGGAAGGATATGACATGAGCAACGACGCACAGATTGATTATTGGAATGGCCGCGCGGGCGAGAAGTGGCGCGCGATGCAGGATGATCTGGATGCGATGCTTGCGCCCGTCACGGCGGCGCTGATGGCGCGGACGGGGGATGTGGCGGGTGCTGCGGTGCTCGATATTGGCTGCGGCACCGGGCAGACCTGTCTGCTGTTGCTGGACAAAGGCGCGGCAGTGACGGGCGTTGACGTGTCAGAGCCGATGCTGGCGCTGGCAGGTGAGCGGACAGCAGGCCGCGCGGCGCTGCACAAGGCGGATGCCTCTGTATGGCGCGGCGATGCGCCGTTCGACATGGTGTTTTCGCGCTTTGGCGTGATGTTCTTTGATGATCCCAATGCGGCCTTTGCCAATATCGCCGCCAATCTGCGGCCCGGTGCGCGGTTGCTCTTTGCCTGCTGGCGGCCCGCGAAGGAGAATGAATGGGTGTCGCGCCCGCTCTCCGTGCTCGCCCCGCTGATGCCGGAGATGCCCGCGCCCGAGCCCCATGCTCCGGGTCCGTTTGCGTTTGCGGACAAGGCCCGGCTGACGGGGATACTGGAAGGCGCAGGCTTTGGCGCTGTGCGGATCGAGCCGCTCGATTTTGACGTGACGCTCGCGCGGTCAGGTGGAGTGGCGGCCGCCGCGCGTTTCACCATCCAGATCGGCCCGGCAGCGGCGGCGCTGGCGGATCAGGAAGAGGCCGTGAAGGATTATGCGCGGACCGTGCTGGAAGAGGCTCTGGGCAAGGGGCTGAAGGCCAATGGGTCGGTGACGCTCGGTGGAGCGATCTGGCTTGTCGAGGCGGTGCTTCAGTAAACGGCGCGGACGCCGTCGACCCCGCCTGTGCGGGGTCGACGACTTGCCAAAGCCTCAGTTCCGCATCACCCAGCCGCCATCGACATTGAGCACCTGACCCGTCATCCAGCGGCCTGCATCTGACACAAGCAGCAGCAGTGCCCCGCACAGCGCGTCTGGCGTGTCGCGGAGCTGGATGGGCGTGCGCGCGGAAATTGCCTGAACCATGGGACTGTCCTCTGGCGTGAGGGCAAGGCCGGCATCGGTTTTGGTCATGCCCGGCCCGATGGCGTTCACGCGGATGCCCTGCTTGCCCAGTTCGGTGGCAAGTGTGGTGGTTGCGCCAAGCAGGGCGATCTTGGTGACGCCGTAAAAGCTCTGCGCCGGGAAAGCCCCGGCAGACACCTGATTGATGATCGACCCGCCGCCGCGTTCGGCGATATGGGGTGCCACCACCTGCGCGCAGTTGATCGCACCCCACACATTGACCGCCATGCCCTTGTCGAACCGTGCCCTGTCTGTTTGAGACAGAGGCTTGTCGACAATTTCGACCATCAGCGCGGCATTATTCACAAGGATGTCGATCCCCCCGAACGCGCTTTTGGCCGCAGCGGCCATCGCTTCAACAGAGGCCGTATCGGTAATGTCGACCTGCACCGAAACCGCCTTTCCCCCTGCTGCATTGATTTCATCGGCAACCTTGGCAGCGCCCTCTCCGTTCAGATCGGCGACGATGACGCACGCGCCAGCATTGGCCAGCGCAATGGCATAGGCCCGCCCGATCGAATTGCCGCGTCCGCCTGCGCCGGTGACGATGGCCACCTTGCCGTCAACGCGGAAACTCTCATTGGTGAAATCGGCCATGTGTCTTGCTCCTCAACCAAAAATCGGTGCGCCGGTGCCGATGGTCACCGTCTTGTAGTGCAGGAATTCGTCGATCCCGGCTTTGCCGCCTTCCTTGCCAAAGCCTGAAATGCCAATGCCGCCAAAGGGCGTATAGGCATTCACCTGGAAGCCGCCATTCACATAGACGCCACCTGCGTTCAGCCGCTCGGACAAGCGGTGGACGCGCTGGATATTGTCGGACTGGATATAGGCGGCAAGGCCATATTCGCTGTTGTTGGCGATGGCGACGGCCTCTTCCTCGGTGTGGAATTTGACCGCAACGACAGCGGGGCCAAAGATTTCCACCTGGCTGATTTCATGATCGGGATCAGCATCGACGATCAGCGTCGGCTCGATGAAATTGCCGCCTGCAAGGTCACCGCCGCAGCGATTGCCGCCGAGCAGGAATGTGCCCGCCTTGTCCGCCTTGGCGCGATCGAACATGCCCATAATCCGGTCCGCAGCAGCAGCGTTGATGACCGGGCCAACCATGACGCTGGGGTCCATCGGGTCGCCGACCTTGAACTGGCTGATGATCGCCTGCAACTTGGCGACGAATTCGTCATAGACATCGGCATGGACGAGCTGGCGGGTGGGGAGGGCGCAGCCCTGGCCGGAAAGGCAGCCCACCGTCCAGAACACCGCTCGTTCTGCGGCGGCCTGCAAATCGCAATCGGGGAAGACGAGGCTGGCCGATTTGCCGCCCAGTTCCATCACGCTCGGTTTGATCTCTTCGGCGCAGGCGGTGAGGATCTTGCGCGCCGTGATCGGCCCGCCCGTGAAGCTGATCTTGCGCACCTTCTTGTGGCGCACAATCGCTTCGCCTGCTTCGCCCGTGCCGGGGAAGATGGAGAGGACGCCATCGGGCACGCCCGCTTGTGTGCAGAGGCGCGCGAAGAGTTCGGGCGCGAAGGGTGTGATTTCGGCAGGCTTCACCAGCACGCAATTCCCGGCGGCGAGCGCGGCGGCGACCTTCATGCCCAGCGAAATGAGCGGGCCATTCCAGGTGATGATGATGCCAACGATGCCGATGGGTTCGGGCATGGTGTAGGAAAATTCGCCGCGCGTATCGAATGTGCTCATCAGATCGCCAGTCAGCTTGTCGCACCAGCCGGCATAATAACGGACCCATGACACGGCGGTATCAACGCCGCGTTCGCCCACGGACAGAGTGGTGCCGCCATCGAGCGCCGCCATCTTCCCGAATTCGGTACGGTTCTCGACCATCAGGTCGGCCAGACGATTGAGAATGTCGCGCCGCGCTTCCGGGGGCGTGCGACGCCAGCCTTCGCGGGCAGCCTCGGCCCGGCGAACGGCTTCTTCAACTTCGGCAGGGCCAGCGAGCGGGATCGTCGCCTGCACCGTCTGCGTCACAGGATGAAGATGGTCGTGCGTCCCGCCTGAGCCGCTGGTGCGCTGCTCATGGCCGATGTGGAGGTGGACGACGGGCGGCTGGCTCATGGTGAAGACTCTCCTGCGTGGTGACCCGGCTCTGGGCCTTTGCGTTGGATCAGTTATTGCACTAGGTAAACTATGTTGGCAAGATGACTCGCGCAATCAGTGGGGAAGGAGTTGGGCTGGATATGGCCCTGTTTACAGAAAAATTGCGGGCCATCATGGCGCTGGACCCGGCGCGGACCGAAATTGAATTTGAGGGCCAGGACCATAGTTGGGGTGATCTGGCGCGCGTTGTCGGGCAGATTGAGTCGGCGCTTCAAGCCATGGGTTTGCCAGAGGATGCGCGCGTGGGGGTGATGCTGCGCAACCGGCCCGGCCATGTGGCGGCGATTCTGGCCGTGCTGTCAGGCAATCGCTGCCTCGTCACGCTCAACCCTGTTTTGCCCGATGAAAAATTGTTCGCCGATGTGGAGGGGCTGGGGCTTCCCGTGATCATTGCTGATGAGAGCGATGTTGCGCGGCCCGGCCTGACGGAGCATATTCGCAAGGCAGGCAGTGCGCTGATCGTGATCGGGGCGCGGCTGGAAGGCGCGCGTGTGGCGAAGGGATTTGAACGGCCCTTGGGCGCGATTCGCACCACGCCGGGCGTCGCCATTGAAATGCTAACCAGCGGCACCACCGGCACGCCCAAGCGGGTTCCGCTGTCGCGCGCGGCGTTCGATGCCAGCTTTGTCGGCTTTTCCAGCTATGAACGCGGGCGGGATTATGTGGCCAAGCCGAAGCTGAGTTCCGGCGTGGCGCTCGTCACCAATCCGCTGACGCATATCGGCGGGATATATGGCTGCATCGGCGCGCTGATGAACGGTCGGAAAATGGCAATCCTCGAAAAATTCAGCGTGGAAGGCTGGGTGGACATTATCCGCCGCAACCGGCCCAAGGTAGCGGGCGCGGTGCCTTCTGCCGTGCGGATGCTGTTGGAGGCAGATGTGGACAAGGCGGACCTGTCCAGCCTGTCCGCGCTGATCAGCGGTACGGCGCCGCTATCGCCCGATCTGGTGGATGCCTTTCTTGAAAAGTACGGCATCCCGATCCTCGCCAATTATGGCGCAACCGAATTTGCCGGAGCGGTTGCAGGCTGGAGCCTTGATGATTTCCGCGCGCACTGGGCGGAAAAGAAGGGGGCGGCAGGCCGCATCCATGGCAATGTTGGCGCGCGGATTGTTGATCCGGACAGCGGAGACGCGGTGCCTCCGGGCGGCGAAGGGGTGCTCGAAATTCAGGGCGCGCAACTCGGAGGGGCGTATCCGCTTGGCAGCGCGTCATGGCTGCGCACCACAGATCGCGCGATGATGGATGAAGACCGCTTCCTCTACATCAAGGGCCGGGCAGATAATGCGATCATCCGGGGCGGGTTCAAGGTCCATCCCGATGATGTGGTGAAAGTGCTCAACCAGCATCCTGCCGTGCGGGAAGCCGCTGTGGTGGGCGTGCCCGATGCGCGGCTGGGGGCGGTGCCTGCGGCCGCGCTGATCCTGAAGGAGGGGGCGGCCCTGCCTGCGGACGATGCGTTCAAGGCGTGGCTCAGGGAGCGTCTGATCGCCTATCAGGTGCCGGTGCATTTCCGTGTGGTCGATGATTTTCCGCGTACGCCTTCGCTCAAACCATCTGCACCCGGCCTCAAGGCATTGTTTGACACAGAGGCCGCTTTGGCCTGATCGCAGGTCAGCATTCATAACAGGAGAGACTCGCATGAAACTTGACAGCAATTTGTCCGCCGTTGTCACCGGCGGTGCGTCCGGGCTTGGCCGCGCCAGCGCAGAGGCGCTCGCCGCGCAGGGCATCAAAGTCGCCATTTTCGATGTGAATGAAGAAGGCGGTGAAGAGGTCGCCAAGGCGATTGGCGGCCTGTTCTGCAAGGTGGACATCACCTCTGAAGAGAGCGTTGTCGCAGGCTATGAAAAGGCGCGTGCGGCGCATGGGCAGGAACGCATTCTCGTTCATTGTGCAGTTGTCACCGGCGGTGGCAAGACGATCTCGTTCGACAAGGCGAGCGGCGGATATAAGCGCAACCCGACCGAAATGATCGCGCGCTCTGCCGAAGGCATCTTCACGGCCTCTTACCGCATGGCGTCTCACGCGGCGCTGGGCATGGCCAATGCCGATCCGCTGAATGAAGATGGCGAGCGCGGCTGCATCATCATGACCTCCTCTGCGGCGTCGCAGGATGGGCAGATCGGGCAGGTCGCCTATGGCGGCGGCAAGGGCGCGGTCAACGCAATGGTGCTGCCGATGGCACGCGACCTGATGGATCTGGGCATTCGCGTCAACGCGATCCTGCCGGGCATCTTTGCCACGCCGCCAATGCTCGCCGTTCAGGACCGGGCACCGGCCATTTTTGCTGGCCTCGAAGCCTCTGTGCCCTTCCCGAAGCGTTTGGGCCGTCCGCCCGAATTCGGCTCGCTGGTCTGCGAGCTCGCGCGCAACACCTATTTCAACGGCCAGTGCATCCGGCTGGATGGGGCCATCCGCATGCCGCCCAAGTGAGGGCCGGGGCATGAACCAGCCGCAGCAGTTTCCGTTTGCCCGTCAATCCGCCGGGCACGCGCCGCTGCGGCGGCTGGGCTCCATCCGGCGCACGACTTCGATTGACAGTGACTGGCCCGATGGTCTGGGCCAGCCCTGGGAGATGATCGGGCGGGCGCGTGACCTGCTGACGCCCGATGATGGCAGCGAGCCGCAGGTGCTCGGTACCGCGCGATTTCGCATCATGGCGTCTCCCATCCGCGAAATTCTCTCCATTGAAGCCACGCCGGATCATCCGCGCTTGCAGGAGATGGTGGGCGTGCGGGCGGGTGGAGCGAGCCGCAATGCGCTCGCTGAAAAGCTGGGCGATGCGCGCGGAACGCCCTTGTTTCAGCTGCTCGATGACTATGCCGGGGCCAGCCTTGTCGCAGGCTGGATCTGGTCGCGCTGGACCGATGACTGGATGGTCCGCGCGCGCAATGCGGGGACGCGCTCCACGGCAGGCAAGGGCGGGGTGATGACCAATGTCTGCACCGGCTTTGCCGAAGGCGCGAGTTCTCTGCACGAGGATGGCAGCGGCAACACCATGGACCAATCCTACGCAGAAGTCGGTCCGCTGGAGCATCCTGACGATGCAGTGGGCTGGCATCCCATGCCCTTCCAGAAAGGCCCGCAAAAGCGCCGTGCCCGTCGCATAGACCTGTGGCGCGAAGACGGGCTGATCAAGGTGGATGCGGGCTTTCAGGATAGCGGCAGCAATCCCGATGGCGGGCGCACAGCGATTCATGAATATCGACTATTTGCCGAGGTTGAGCCTGATGGTCGGCTCGCCGCCTTGCAAGTCTTGCCGATGATCCTGCCCTTCCGCGAATGTCCGGGGGCTTCGGTGAAGGCGACGCGGCTGGTGGGACGGAATGTATCCGAGTTCCGCCAGACCGTGCTCGATATTCTGCCCTCTACCATGGGCTGCACGCACCTCAACGATGTGTTGCGGGCTCTGGCCGATGTGCCTGTGCTCGCCGCACAGCTGCCCTGATCTGCCGGAAAGGGAATTTCCGCAAAGCGATTCTCCACTCTTGTATTGCTTGGTTGACCTAGTTATACAACTCATATCCCCGAGCCACAGATGCGCTCAACGACAGGGAGAGGGAGAAGATGACGAAATTCGCTTCGCGGGCTCTGACCCGCTTCATGACGGGCGCTGCCATGTCCACTCTGGCGCTCGGTGCGTCTCCGGCGTTTGCCCAGACGGTCGCCAATGAGGCCAATGAGGGGGAAATCCTCGTGCTCGGCGTCACAAAGCAGGCCGAGAATATTCAGGACGTGCCGACGACGGTGACCGCGTTTGATGCGGTCAAGCTCGATCAGCAGGGCCTCAAGGACATCGCCTCGGTCGCCAACTTCACGCCGGGCGTGAACATTCGTGGCGGCGGCAACAATCCGACTGCGCTCAACGTCTCGATCCGCGGGCAGATTCAGAATGATACGCTGGCCACGCTGGAGCCTTCGGTCGGCATCTACCTCGATGAACTCTATATCGCGCGCAACTACGGCATTTCGGGCGAAATGGTCGATATGAAGAGCGTGCAGGTGCTCAAAGGCCCGCAAGGCACGCTGTTTGGCCGCAATACGTCCGCAGGTGCGGTCGTCATGCAGACGGCAGATCCGGAATTTGGTGCCGTGTCGGGCACGCTGCGCGCCACCTATGGACGGTTTGACGAGCGCTCTGGCTCGGGCGTGATCAACCTGCCGCTGGGAGAGAATGTGGCCGTACGCGGCGCGCTCTTCTATGCCAAGCGCGGCAATTATCAGCGCGATGTCAACACCGGCAAAGGCTATGGCAAGCGCGATATGATCGACGGACGCATCAAGCTTTCCGCCAATCTGGCCGAGGGGCTCAACCTGTTGCTCTCTGGCGAATGGACAGACAGCGACATCAAAGGCCCGGCCTTCCAGAACACGCTCTTCTACCTTCCGGGCGTGGGCGATGTGGCAGCGGGTGATCGCGCCAAATACAAGAATGAGGACAGCGTCTCGATCACGCCCGCCACCGTCTTCACGGGGGCGCCCAAGGCTGATCTGTTCAACAGCATGAAAACCCAGACCTATATGGCCAAGCTGAAGCTTGAGACCGGGTTTGGCGAAATCAAGCTGATCAACGGCTATCGTCACATCAAGGGCAACAACCTGATCGATCTGGATGGCTCATCCTTCCCCGGCCATTTCACGCAGGGCATCCAGAATCTGAAGCAATATAGTTCGGAGCTTCAGGCGACCGGCAAGGCGTTCGGCGATATGGTCGATTTCGCTGCGGGGCTGACCTATATGCGCGAAACCGGCACGGACGATTCCCGCTCGGCCACGGTGCAGAACACGGCGATCTGGTCCGGCTTTTCGGGCGGACTGGATAACAATTCCTACGGCATCTACGCGCAGGCCAATGTCCATGCCAGCGACAAGCTGAGCGTGGTGATCGGTGGCCGCTATTCGAAGGACAAGAAGGGCGTGATCGCCCAATCTGCTGTCTTCCCCGGTAACGGGACTGTGCCTGCCGTCTGCCTGCCGCAGACTTACCAGATTGCCAAGGTGCTGGCGGGCACGCTGACGGCGGCAGACTGCAATCGCAACCGGTCTGATACGTGGAACAATTTCTCCTACACAGTGGGGCTCAACTATCAGGTCAGCGATGACGTGATGGTCTACGCCAAGCAGAGCCGGGGCTATCGTGCCGGTGCGCAGCAGGCCCGCACACTGACGCTGACCGATACGACCCCTGCCAATCCCGAAATCGTGAACGAGCAGGAAATCGGCATCAAGTCGCAATTTGCGGATCGCCGCGTCACGCTCAACCTTGCGGGCTTCCACAACAAGGTGCGGGATGCGCAGCGCAGCGTCATCCTCAACATTGGCGGCGTGAACCAGACGATCCTGGAGAATGCGGGCACCGAGACCTGGGGCTTTGAAACCGATTTCAACGTGAAGGTGACCGACGGTCTGGACCTGTTTGGCTCTTTCTCGGTGATCGACCCCAAATATACCAGTTATAACGGCTTTACCTCGGTTGCCGGTGTGCTGACAGCGGTCGACAAGAGCGGCGACAATCTCGTCTCTGTGGTCAAGAAGACCTTCGCTGTGGGCGGCAATTATTCGGGTGATCTCGGCTTTGCCCGATTGAACCTCAATGCCTCTTACTCATGGCGCGGCAAGTCGTTCCAGAACGGCGAACGCGGCCCCGGCTTCATTGCCAATGGCGTGCCCGCAGCGCTTGTGCCAGCCTATCTGAAGGCTGTCACCAGCAAGGCAATCGGCGTCACCAATGTGCGTGCGGCTTTGGCGTTCGGTCCCGAAGACAATTATGAAATCGCGCTGTGGGGCAGGAACATCTTCAACGAAAGGACCGCCATTTACGCCCTCTACCTTGGCGGCCTCAATTATGTCGGCACGATGTGGAATGATCCTGCGACTTATGGTGTGACGGCCACGCTCAAGTTCTGAGCTGCTGTCACAGCGACCAAAATGAGGGGGGAGGGGCCGCTGGGCTCCTCCCCCTTTCTTGATTGGGAGTGGGCGTCGCTCCAAACGAGCGACGCCCTTGGATTGATCAGGCCGCCTGCATTTCCGCACAGCGCGCCGCGACGGCGGGCTTCAGATTGGCGCGGGCAAAGAGCTTCGCCGCATTGCCGCCCAGAACTGCAACGAGTTCATCCTGCGTCACATCTGGATTATCCACCATCATCTTGTCCACCACCTGTTTGGAGAAGGGGAAGGTGCCTTCAGCGTGGGGATAATCGGTCGCGAAGAGCAGCGCATCCACGCCCACGCCTTTGCGGATGGCCATCGAGCTGTTGCCATCATTCTGGAGCGCGCAATGGACCTGATCGCGGACGATCTGGCTGGGCAAGCGGCTCAGCTTGGGCGTGATGCTCGGCGCGTGACCGTTATAAACTTCGTCCATCCGCTCGGCGAGGCCCCAGAGCCAACCTGCTGAATGTTCGGCGAACAGGATGTGGGCACCCGGATTGCGATCAAGCACGCCGCCCGCGACGAGTTGGGTGATGACATCCACGGCGTCGTTCATCTGGCGGGTATAGTTGAACAGTGCGCCGCCCGGCCCCTTGAGCGCCCGGATGTTGATGTCTCCCACGCCGGTGTGGAAGACGAGCGGGATGCCCTTTTCCGCCGCAAGCGCAAAGATCGGATCCCAGCGCGGATCATTATAATTGTTGAGGCCTTCCCACAGGCAGAAAGCGGCGAAGCCCTTTTCCGTGACGCGCTGGCATTCGGCGAGTGCAGCGTCGAAATCGATGCAGGGGATCATTGCAGCAGGGATCAGCCGTTCACGCGCGGCAGCGGTATAGTCCCACACCCAGTCATTATAGATGCGGCAGGCTTCGGCCTGACCTTCGACATCGCCGATGCGCGGCAGCATCAGGCCCAGCGACGGGAAGACGAGTTCCGCATCCACTGCGTCGCGGTCCATATCGGCCAGCCGCAGCGTGAGGTCGCGCGCGCCCTTGCGCTTGGTGTCGACCGCGCAATCGGAGACGAAATTGTCCCCCGCATCAGTGCAGCTCCGGTCGGGCGCACCGTCATTGGTCTGCGCGTTGAAGGCGGCATCGCCTTCTCCGGTTTTGTGCTGGTGGAAGTTGGTGTTGATCTTGAGGATCACCTGCTCGCCAATGCGTGTGATGCGCACATCGCCCTGCACTTCGCCATGGATGGCGAAATGTTTGAGGTGGGCGGGCATGGCATTGAGAAAGAGTTCGGGCGGCTCGGCCACATGGGCATCGCAGCTGAACACGAAGGGGCGGATTTTGTCGGTCATAGCAGTCCTCCTGATTGTTGATGTCAGGAGGATGAATAAAAAGGTATCTCTTTAATTTGATATGGGTCAAATATGGCATGAAGGCGTTATAAAATGATATTTCTCTAGACTCTCGTGGCTTCGGATTGACACAGACTGGGCTCCGGCGGAGGCCGGAGCGGTGCGGCGTAGCAAAACCATCGTTGCAAGACTTTCGCAGGGCTCCGGCTCAAGGCCGGAGCACAGGACGGTTTCGCAAAAGTCATCAGGCTCTAATCGTCATTCCCGCGAAGGCGGGAATCCATGACCTCCACCGAGGATGATCTTGGATTCCCGCCTTCGCGGGAATGACGGCGCAAGGGGGAATGATGGGAGGAGGGGGGCGGCTTGAGATCGGCGCCAAGCCCTACCGGCTGCGCGGCAGGCCTAGCCCTGTTTCCGCAATCACACTGCGCTGCACTTCGCTCGTCCCGCCATAGATGGTGGCTTGCAGGCCGGACCGGCTTTCGGATTCCACCAGCGCCAGCGCGCCGATGTGCGGCTCCAGCGTGTGCGGGGCGAGGCGCGCGGTCAGGTCTGCGCAGACGGCGTGCCAGCTTTCGGTGCCGAACAGTTTGCACATCGGCCCAAACCAGCGTTGCGAGACGCCTTCATCGCCCGCCCATATCGCGCGGATCGAGAGTCCTTCGAGCAGCGCGATATGCGCATCCAGCCGGGCGAGTGCAGCGCGGATGGCGAGCTCATTTTCGCCCATGCCGGGCAGCGCGAGGATGGCGGGCAGATCGCGGGCCAGATCCTCCTGAACGCCCGCGAGCGCGCCGAGATAATAATCGCCTTGATTATGCTCCAGCGACATGGTGGCGGCGAGCACGCGCGGCCCCTTGCCGCGTTCGCCGAGCAGATAGCGGTCGGCCACGGCAAAATCGGTATAAAAGGTAATGTTGGTCCGCTCGCCCGCGAAAGTCTGCACCGGGGAGAGCGAGAAGCCTTCGCCCAAAGGCGCGACGAACAGCGTCAGCCCTTCGTCGGTGCGGGTGAGGAGCAGAACATAATCGGCGATGTGGGCGCTGGTGGTGAAGACCTTCTGGCCATTGACGATCCATTGCTGGCCGTCGTGCACAGCGCGCGTCTTCGCGCCGAACACGTCCGATCCGCCCGTGGGTTCGGAGAGGCCCAGACAGGCGAGCGCCTCGCCGCGCGCAAGCCGGGGCAGGATTTCGGCCTTGGCCTCATCTGTGCCGAACATCATCAGCAACTTGCCGATGGAATCGGAGACGACCAACACCGAAATCGGCCAGCCCGCGCGGGTGAGGACGCGGTGGACGGCGGAGGTCGCAAAGGCGCTCGCGCCCGATCCGCCCCATTCGACCGGCCAATCTGGGAAGAGCAATCCGGCAGCGGCGAGCTTGCGGTGCAGTTCCGGCTCGTGATTGTCGAGCGCGTCGAAGAAGCCCTTCTTGTGTTCGGCCGTGAAATGTTCGGCGAGGAAGGCGCGTGTGCGCACTTCCCACGCATCGGCTTCTGCATCCTGCGTGAAGCTGATGGGCACGGGCGCGATGGGTGAAAGCGTAGGGAGAGGTGCCGTCAGAACCCGGTCCGGATCGCCGCCGGCATAGAGTGTGTCCCGCGCCGCGCGATACAGGCCGGGCAGGGGGGAATCCTCGCTGACACCATAGCCACCGAACACCCGCATCGACGCCTTGATGGCGGGCAGGCAGGCGCGCGCTGCCCACCAGAAGGCTTGGCTGTCCAACTGCGCCGCGTCCGCCAGTCCTTCGGCGCGCGCGGCAATCGCCCGCCAGACGAGCAGGCGTGTGCCCTCCACTTCGGTCACATGGTTGGCGAGGATGTGCGCCACGCCCTGATATTCGCCAATGGGTCGCCCGAACACCACGCGCTCGCAGGCATAGGCACTGGCCTCGTCAATCGCACGGCGGGCCATGCCGGTCGCGGCGGCGGCGATGAGGATGCGCTCATCGGGGAAGGCCACCACGCCTTCTCGCCCGGCGGCTTCGGCCACAAGGGCCGCGTCGAACAGCGTACCGCCCTCGGTCAGTAGACTGGAGACGCCCAGTTCCGCCAAAACGGCAGCGGCAGGCCGATCCCCCCGATCCGCCAACGCACCCGATACGGCGTCGATCATCGCTTGCTGGTCGCTGGTGATGGAGAGGGTGACCATGGGTTTTCTTCCTAGATAAGCTCCGTTCGTCCCGAGCATGGTCGAGGGACACTTTCGAGTGCAACGAGAACCTCGCTTACGCTCGGCCTAGTCCCTCGACTGCGCTCGGGAGGAACGCTTTGCAATCAAGCCGCCAACGCTTCGCTTGTTTGCACAGTGGGCGCGATCCGGAACAGCCGGGCCGCATTCATCCCCAACACATCGCGCCGCACCGTGTCGCTGACATTCAGGCCCTCGAACAAGTCATCCACCAGGCGGCGGCTAACCGGGAAGGTGCCCTCAGCGTGCGGATAGTCCGAGCCCCACATCACATTCTTGGCACCCGGCAGGCCAGAGGCGGCGGCCAGGATGCAAGACCGGTCATGCTGGAAACTCGCCCACACCTGATCGTCGATGATCTGGCTGGGGCGGCGGGAGAGTTTGGGGAAGACGAACTTGGCGTGCGCCTCTTCCACTTCATCCATGCGTTCGGCGAGGGCGACGAGCCAGCTGGCTCCGCTTTCGATGAAGGCAACCTTAGCACCCGGATTGCGATCCAGCACGCCGCCCGCGACGAGATATTGCACGCTGTTCTGCGCATCCATCGCCTGCTTGGTGTAGTTGATGATGCCAGCACCCGGCCCGCGCTCCGCGATTACGGTTTCCAGCCCGGTGCCGGTGTGCATCACGAAGACGATGCCGAGTGCAGCCGCCTTGGCGAAGACCGGATCCCACGCCTCATCGTTGAATTTCGGCAAATTGGGTGGCGTGACCGAGGGGAGCATGGCGGAGGTGAAGCCCTTGCTCGCCAGATAGTCGAGCTCCGCCAGCGTGTTCGAAAAATCGAGGACGGGCAGCATCCCGCAGCGCACGAAGCGTGATGGATGGCCGGAGAGAAAACTGTCGTTCCAGTCATTATAGAGCCGGGCAGAGGCCGCTTCCGCTTCCGGGCTATCAAGGCAGTAGAGCCACAGGCCGAGCGACGGGAAGCAGATTTCGGTGTCGATCCCTTCCAGCTCCATATCCTCCAGACGCCCCGGAATTTCGCGGATGCCCTTGCGCTGACTGTCTCCCAATTCCTTTTCGCGGTGTTGGCCGACGCGCAAGCGGTAAATCACCTTGTCCTGCGTGCCCGTGATCAGGAAGTCGCCTTCCTTACGCGTGTGGATGGCGTGGCGCTTCAGGCTGGCGGGCAGGCCGTCCTGGAACAGGGTGGCAGGCTCCATAATGTGGCTGTCTGCACTGAATACGAATGGTTTCATGGTGGGCTCCTCCGATTCGTTTTAATGCAAAATAGAATACCTAGTTATACAAGTGGCGGCAAGAGATTTGCTGGACGCATTGTCCATCACTCTTTAAAAAGGTATCTTTAAGGAGGCCGCATGGAAAAGGGCACAACATTGGTGGCGCGCACCGCGCGGGCTTTGGCGGAGATCAGCCTGTCCGTGGACGATGGCGCATTTCTGGGCGCGGAGGATGACCTGCTGACCCGCTTGGGTGTGAGCCGCCCCACGCTGCGGCAGGCTGCCAAGATTGCCGAGAATGACCGGCTGGTGAGTGTCAGGCGCGGGATCAAGGGTGGATTCTATGCTGCGCGGCCTGATGCGGCGGACGCCATCCGCACGCTCTCCCGCTTCCTCCGGCTCAAGGGCGCGACGCTGGAAGATATTATGGCAGTCAGCCGACTGGTGTCAGAAGAAGCGGCGGTGCTCGCGTGCGGGTGTGTCGATGAAGCCCTACGCACCCGGCTTGCGGCCTTCATGGCCGGGCTCGACAAGAATGACAGCGTGGGCGCGATGATCCGTGCTGAAGCCGATCTGGTGCACCTTATCGCGGCGATGAGCGGGAATGCGGCGATCGAACTGGTGATGGAAATCGGCTTTTCCTTCGGGATGGAAGAAGAGGAGACCGGGCTCTACCGCGATGCCGGCCATCGGGGCGAGGCGCGCAAGATGCAGACGCAGCTCTGCGCTGCCATTCTGGATCGGGATGCCGATATTGCCCGGCTGTTGATGCGGCGGCGCTCGGTGATGCTTGCGGGGTGGTTGCGGGAGGCAGGGTAAGTCGAATTTGCGTGCGATATTGCAAACCGGAATCGCGCTGTGCTCTGGCCTTGAGCCGGAGCGTTGCGTGGGTCTGGCACATGGGCTGCATGACGCCGCAGGGCTCCGGCCTCCGCCGGAGCACATGATACTTCTCCCATAAAGGGCGGGGCTTATTTCATCCGCCCTCTAGACAAGCCGCCAACCCCATCTTATCAAACCTAGTTATATAGGTTGATCCACAGAGAGGATTCCCATGGCCTGGTCCAATCAGGACAAGACAGCGATCGTCGGCATCGGCGCGACGGACTATTATGTGCGGGGGCAAAGCTGGCCGCGCACCATCAACGATATGGCGGGGGAGGCGATCCTCAAGGCGTGCGCGGATGCCGGGATCAGCGTGAAGCAGCTCGATGGCTTTGCCTATTATTCGACGGCAGGCGCGGGCTATCTCGACAAGTTTGATACCGCCTCTCTCATGGAAACGCTGGGGATGCCCAACGTCTCTTTCTCCGCGACGCTGACATCGGGCGGCGGCGGGTGTCCCGGTGCCATCGGGCTGGCGACGGCAGGGCTGGTCAATGAGGATTGCACCTATGCCGTCACGGTGATGGCGCTCCAGCAATTGCCGCAACATCGGCTGGGCGTCGTGTTCGGTGCGGCCGCGCCAAGCCCGGAAAACAGCTTTCTGCAACCCTCCGGACTGGTCGGGCCGGGGCATTTGATGTCGATGCTGACGCGGCGACACATGCACCTCTACGGAACGCAGCAGGCCGCCTTCAAGGAGATCGTGCAGGCGACGCGCGACAATGCGACGCGGCGGCCCAAGGCGGTGCGGCAGAAGCACTTGTCTGACGAGGACTATTGGGGCTCCCCCATGCTCGCCGATCCGCTGCGGCGGCTCGATTTCTGTCTGGAAACCGATGGCGCGGTGGCGGTCATCACCACCACCATGGATCGCGCCAAGGACTGCCGCCACAAGCCTGCGGTCGTTCACGCCTGTGCGCATGGCGGGCAGCGCGAATGGGGCCGCGCGTTTGCATGGATGGGTATGCCCGATCCGCATTTCGCGTCCTCAGGGCACAAGTTCACAGCGGATCGCGTCTGGGCGCAATCGGGCCTCTCCGCGAAGGACATGGATGTGGCCCTGCTCTACGACCATTTCTCCCCCATGGTGCTGATGCAGTTGGAGGATTATGGCTTTTGCGAAAAGGGCGAAGGGAGCGATTATGTCCTCTCCGGCAAGGTCCGCTATGATGCCGCCACGCAAAGCGGTGTGAATGGCGGCGTGCCTGTCAACACGCATGGCGGCAATCTCAACGAAGCCTATATCATCGGCATGACGCATGTTGTCGAAGGTGTGGAACAGGTGCGCGGCACCGCCATCAACCAGGTGAAGGATGCGGAATTCGCGCTCGTCTCCGGTGGCCCGGCTTCACTGCCCGTTTCCAGCCTGATTTTGAGGAGCGCCTGATGTCTGACGCGATCCCTTATGGCCCGGCGCTCCATCTGCCGGGTGACCAGATCCGCATTTCCACCAATCCCGATACCGAACCCTTCTGGGAGGCCGCGAAGGCCCATCGACTGACCGCCTGCCAATGTGCAGACTGCGGCCATTTCCGGATGCCGCCTTCGCCCTATTGCCCCGAATGTTCGAGCACGGCGAAGACTTGGCCCGACCTGCCCGGTACAGGCACGGTGTTCAGCTATGTGGTCTGCAACCGCAATCCCAAGGACGGCTCAGCCTATATCTATGTGCCGGTGGTCGTCGATCTGGACGGCGCACCCGGCGCGCGGCTGAACGCCAATGTCGCGGGCTGCAACGCGGAAGATGTGCAGATTGGCATGAAAGTGCGTGTGGAGTGGACGCCCATTCAGGATGGATGGGTGCTGCCCAATTTCGTGAAGGCCTGACGCCATGCTGCGGGATCTGCGGATCGTTGAAATCGGGCAGGGGCAGGCGGTTCAGGTGGCAGGGCTCATGCTCGCTGCACTCGGTGCGGATGTGCTCAAGGTCGAGCGGCCCGGCGGCGATCCGGCGCGGGGCACGGCGCGCTTTGCCAACTGGAACCGCAACAAGCGCAGTCTGGTGCTTGATCTGGATAAACAGGATAGCCGTGCCGCCTTGGCGCAGCGGCTGGATGGTGCAGATGTGCTGATCCACCAGTTCACGCCCAAATGCGCGCAGGCGCTGGGGTTGGATGATTCGACGCTTGGCGTGGCATATCCCCGGCTGGTGGTGTGTGGCATCACGGGCAGCCCCTATAATCACCCTGACGTCGAACGGTCTGATGATGAACTGCTCGTCGCGGCGCGCTTTGGGGCGCTTTATGAGAATGACGGCTATCGCGCGGGGCCGATTGTGTGGCGCTTCAATGCGGGGCACTGGTCTGCTGCGCATCTGGCAGCGGCGGGCATCCTCGCGCGGCTGACGGCGCGGCTGCAATCAGGGCAGGGTGGGGCGGCGCACACCTCCATCTATCAGGGATATATGGGGATGCTGCCGCTCATCTGGGCGCGCAATTCCAAGGGACCGATGCCCAACAATCCGCCGCACCCGCTGGGGCCGCGTCCGATAAGCCAGCAACTCTATCAATGTGCCGATGGCGACTGGTTGCAGGTGATGGACCCGCCGCGCCAGTTTGACTACGCAACGATGCCCACCATGTGGGACGTGCTGGCCGAAGGGGCAGAGATCGAGACGGAAGCGGGCAAGGAAGACTCGATGCGCCGCCGCCCGCTGGAAAGCTGGCTCACCGATCTTCGCGCGGCGGACATTGCGGCGGAACCCGCTTACCCGCTGGGAGAAATGCTTCGGCATCCCGAAGTGCTGGCCAATGGTTATGCGGTGGAAGTAGATGATCCGGTGTTGGGCCAGACCATCCAGCCCAATGTGCCATTCCACAGCGATGCGGAGCTGCCTGTGCCGAGCGCGGCTCCGGGCTTGGGGGAGGGGGGAGAGGAGCATTGGCCCCCCACGAACCCCAAGACAGTCCTTCGACAAGCTCAGGACGAGCGTCGCTCTCAAGGCATACTCGATGGCACCCGCGTGCTTGATTTCGGCATGTTCCTCGCCGGACCCATGGCCCCTTCCATGATGGGGGATATGGGCGCGGATGTGATCAAGGTTGAGCCGCTGACCGGGGATCGCATCCGCTTCATGCACCGCTATTATCAGGCGGCGTCGCGCTCCAAACGATCGATTGCAGTCGATCTGACGCGGCCTGAGGCCGAGCCGATCCTCGCGCGGCTGCTGCAATGGGGCGAGGCGATCCACCATAATATGCGCTTCAAGGGCGCGACCAAGCTGGGACTCTCCGAAGAGGGCATCCGCAAGCACAACCCGGACATCACCTTCAACTATGTCAGTGCCTATGGCCAGCGCGGCGAACGCGGCAACTGGCCTGGCTATGACTCAATCTTCAACGCGATTGCGGGTTGGGAGTTCGAGAATGCGGGGCAGGGCAACAAGCCCATGTTCAACCGCCCCGGCACGATGGACGCGATGTCCGCCCAGTCTGCACTCGTGGAGATGATGGCTTCGCTCTACGCCAAACGCAGCGGCCAACGCGGCTATACAACGCACAGCTCGCTGCTTGGCATATCGGCGCTGACGCAGGGGGAAACACTGATTCTGCCCGATGGGACTTTGGCTGAGACCTATCATCTTGATGCGGCACAGACGGGGTTCGGGCCGTATCACCGGATTTACGAGTGTGCGGATGGCTGGGTGGCCATCGCGGCGCATCGAGCCGATGAACGCAATGCGATGGCACAGCTCCTAGGGGACGAGGAGGCGTTTGAGGCAAATGCCCGCACTTGGAAACAGGCTGACTTGCTCGCCGCGCTCGAAGCGGCGGGCGTGCCGTGCGATGCCGTGACATTTGAAGATGCGCAGAACCGGTTTTTCGACACGCCGCTCAATCGAGAGCTCAATCTGATCTCGGTTCTTGAACAGCCAACATATGGGACTGTCGAGCAATTCGGGGCCTATTGGAATTTTGGCGATGTGCCGGTGGTGTTCAAGCGCGCCTGCCCCGATCTGGGGGAGCATACGGACGAGATCATGCGCGAACTGGGGTTCAGTGAGGGTGAGATTGCGGACTATCGCGCGAACGGCGTGATTGCCTGAATGCGTCATTCCCGCGAAGGCGGGAATCCTTGAGCACCGGCGTTGCCAAGCCGGGATCAGCTGTGTCCTTGAACCCCCGCCTTCGCGGGGGTGACGGAGACGCCTACTTCTCCCGCTTGGGCAGCCACTCCCGCACAGGCTGGAATTCGGGCATCCGCAAGGAGCGCCGCAACCAGTTCGCGCCGTCCAGAACGAAGGTGTGGCCCGAACAGAAGGCCGCATAGTCCGAGCAAAGATAGGCCGCCGCCCAGCCCAGTTCATGGACCTCGCCGGTCCTCAGCGCGGGCTGGCGATTATCGAGATTGTTCCCGTCCGCAAAGCGCAGATGCTGCGCACGATCCTGATGCGGGAAGAGGCCGGGGGCGAGGCAGTTGACGCGAATATCATAGGGTGCCCATTCCACCGCGTGCGTCTGCGTCATGTTGGTGACGGCGGCCTTGGCGGCAGCGGAGGGGGAAGTGCCGGGGCCGCCCGTCCAACTATAGGTCGCGCCGATGTTGAGGATCGCGCCGCCAATGCCGTCTTCAATGCGGCGCCGGGCAAATTCGGTCGAGCAGATCCATGTGCCATCAAGCACAATGCCTGTGACGGCGCGCCAGGCGTTGAGGCTGAAATCTTCGGACGCGCCCGCCAGATTGCCAGCTGCATTGTTGACCAGTTGCGTCACGGGGCCGAAATGCGCTTCCACCTCGTCAAAACAGGCCTTCACCGCTTCGGGATCGCGCACGTCGAGCGCCACGCCCATTGCGCGACCCCCGGCTTCCTCAACCGCCGCAATCCCTCGCGCACGCTTGTCCGCATCGCGGCTGGCAATGGCGACTGCGCCGCCCAACCGTCCGAATTCGGCGGCAATGCCTTTGCCCAGACCGGAGCCGCCGCCGGTGATGATGGCAACATCATTCGCAAATGCGCCTTCAGGGAGCATCCGGGTTCCGGAAGCGGGTGCGCGGCGGATGCCTTTGTAGGTGTTTGTCATGAATTCTATCTCCGAAACATCAACCCCACCGCTCGCCCTGAGCTTGTCGAAGGGCTGTCCTTCCCGCTTGGGACCAAGGGAGAAGACAGTGCATCGACAAGCTCAAGGCGAGCGGTGAGGGGGGTCATTTTCCTTTGTAAACCGGCTTCCGCTTTTCGCGCAGCGCGGCGCGCGCTTCCTGATAATCCTCGGTCTTGAACAAGGCGGTTTGCGCGAGCAATTCCTGCGCGATGCCGTTGCGCACTGCGCCTGCATGGGCCTGATCAATCATGGTCTTGGCCATGGCGAGCGCGATGGGGGGCTTGGCAGCAATTTTGGTGGCGATCTCCAGCGCCTTGGCGTCCAGCTCTTCGGGGGGAACCAAGAAATCCACAGCCCCCCATTCGAGCGCCGTCTGCGCGTCGATGCGCTCGCCGGTCATCACCATATATTTGGTGCGCGCCGGGCCGATCAGCGCGGTCATCAACTGGGTGCCGCCGGTATCGGGCAGGATGCCGTAATGAATTTCGGGGAGTGCCATCTTCAGGTCCGTGGACGACACGCGGATGTCGCAGGACAGCGCCGTTTCGCAGCCCCCGCCAATGACCGCGCCTTTGAGCGCCGCGACGAACGGCTTGGGGCTGTCCATCACGGTCAGCCGCTTCTGCTGGTGATGGAGGACGAAGTGATAGTCGCTCTCATCCTTGGCGCGGTGGCCGAGCATGGTCGTATCCCGCCCTGAACAGAAGGATGTGCCGGCCCCCTGAAGCAGCACGGCACGCACCGCATCATCGCTCAGCGCGGTGTCGAGCGCATCCTTGTAGAGCGCCGCCGCTTCATCATCCATCGCGTTATGGACCTCAGGCCGGTTGAGCGTGATGATGCCCACACCCGCGCGAACCTCGTAAAGAACCTTGGCACTCATGCAGTGTCTCCCAACAGGATGGCGCGTGATGGTGGCGCGATGAAGGACAGAAGATGCGCGCGCTTGAGGCAGAGATGTGGGCTGGCTTCATCGGTCATGCCGATGCCGCCATGGATCTGGATGTTGGCGCGCCCATTGGCGATGGCAGCCTCCCCGGCGAGCTGGCGGACAGCGGCGATATGGAAGGCGGCATCCTCCGCCCCATCATCCAGCGCGCAGGCGGCATAGCAGAGCTGCGCACGTGAGGCCTCGGTGCGGACAGCCATGTCTGCGGCCATATGCTTGATCGACTGGAACCAGCCGATGGGCCGGTCAAATTGTTCACGGATTTTCGCGTAATTTGCTGCCATATCCCGCGAAGCCTCTGCACAGCCCAGCGCAAAGGCTGCGGTCAGCACTTGCAGGTGAAGGGCCGCGCGCGGATCGTCGATGAGGTTGGGGGCGGGCGCAATGTCCAGCATCGCCATGGGGGCGGACAGATCGAGCCCCGTCTCCCCGCGCGCGCTGGCGGGGACCATGATCAATCCGGCCTGGCCCTCCCAAAGGCCGATGGCGGCTGTTGCACTTTCCGGATCGAACAGGCGGATTTTGCCTTCAGCAGGCAAAGCGAGCGCAAAATGGCCCGGCCCTACCCAGCGTTGGCCGACGGCCGTGGCGAGCAGCCCGATGGGCGCGAGGTGGCGGCCCAGTTCGGCAAAGACCAGCGCTTCGGTCGCATGACAAAGCCCCATGGCAGGCGCAGTCATGCCGCAATAGCCCATTGCCTCCAGATCGGCCCAGAGCGTGGGCGTGCGATGGCGCGCAGCCTCCAAAGGCAAGGCGTCGCGGCACCAGTCTGTCGTGGCGGTGAGAAGGCTTTCCTGTTCGGGCGAAAGGCTCAGGTCCATGATCTACCTCGATTTGGGCAGGCCGAGCAGCCGCTCGCCGATGATGTCACGCTGGATTTGCGCGGTGCCGCCCGCGATGGTGGATGCAAAGCCGCGCAGATAATCCGCAACGAGCGTGTCGTCACCATAATGGAAATCAAGGATGTCCGGCCCGGCAAGTTGCAGCGCCATGCGTTTGAGCCTCTGCCCGAGCTCAGCGGTGAAGAGGCGGATCACGGACGCTTCCGGACCCGGTTGGCCGGTGCGGATGACGGTGGAGATGTTGCGATACGTCATCGCCCGTAGTGCCGCCACTTCGGCACGCATCGTGGCGAGCTGTTCGGCAACACTGTCATCCCTGATCGCGCCGCTGGTGCGCGCGGTTCTCAGCAATTCTTCAATTTCCTGAGCCTGCTTCACCTGATCGGCGATGAAGCCCGTGCCACGTTCAAAGCTGAGCGTCGACATGGCGACTTTCCAGCCATTGCCCAGCCCGCCGACCACATTGGCCAGCGGGACGCGCACATCATCGTAAAAGACTTCGGCAAATTCCACCTGTCCGCTCATCTTGCGGATCGGGCGGATGGTGATGCCGGGCGCGTGCATGTCGCAAATCACCCAGCTCAATCCCTTGTGGCGGGTCGAGCCTTCCTCTGTGCGCAGCACCAGTTCCTGCCAGTCCGCGACATGCGCGAAGCTAGTCCAGATCTTTGAGCCGTTGATGACGAGTTCGTCGCCTTCGATACGGCCCTTGGTCTTGATCCCCGCCAGATCGCTGCCTGCGCCGGGTTCAGAAAAGCCCTGACACCAGATCGCCTCGCCGCGCAGGATGCGGGGGAGGTGGTATGCCTTTTGCGCATCGCTGGCGTTGAGGATCAAGGTCGGCCCGCCATGGTTGATGCCCACAAAATTCGCGCCGATCCATGGGGCATGGGCCTTGGCATATTCCTCCAGCCAGATGACTTGCTGGACGATGGAAAGGCCGCGCCCGCCATAGTCCGTCGGCCAGTTGATGCCAGCCCAGCCCGCATCGAACAGGCGGCGCTGCCACGCCTTGTCAAAATCCAGCGCATCGGTGGCGTTCATCGGGCGCTTTTCGGCGGGCACATGGGTATGAAGCCAATCGCGGCATTCGGCACGAAAGCGCTGCTCTTCGTCAGAAAATCGAATGTCCATCAGCAGCGGGGCTCCTCAAGCGTGATCATGATCTATATTACCTAGTTATATAACTCAATCCACTATTGCGCGCCGTGTTCATTCGAATGAGGTTGGGCTAAGCGCAAGGGCATGGATCAAGCAGAGTTCCTTGCCAAAGTTCATGCGGCCATTCCCGAAGCCGTGCCGT
Organism: uncultured Sphingomonadales bacterium; assembly: GCA_937870585.1. GTDB lineage: Bacteria > Pseudomonadota > Alphaproteobacteria > Sphingomonadales > Sphingomonadaceae > Aquisediminimonas. Next base: position 23,473 of record CALMZE010000052.1, read on the forward strand.
TCAGCCCCGGCAAAGAGGGCGCGCGTGGGAAGGGGGGCTATATCCTGCTCATCACGCTGGCGGCGCCTGTGCCGTTTGAACGCAAGGCGCTGGGCGCACACAGCCTCACTGGCCGACTTCTCTATGTTGGCAGCGCGCGCGGCGGCGGCGGCATTGCTGCGCGGGTGGGGCGGCACATGCAGCGGGGCAAAGGGGTGCGCTGGCATGTCGATGAACTGACCAACGCTGCACAGTTCGCCTCCGCGCTTGTGCTACCGGGCGGCGATGAATGCAGCATCGTGGCACGACTGCTCGCTTGCGGTGCGTTTGAAGCAGCCGTACGCGGCTTTGGCAGCAGCGATTGCAGTCTCTGCCCGGCGCATCTTTTGCGCCCTGTTGCCGATTGATTTCACCATCTAAGTCAATTGACTTGACCCCGCCGCTATTTTGGGTGGACACTGGCAGCAACACCACATTTGAGAGGATTGCATCGCCATGGATACCACCCAGTTTCGCTATCGGCTCGCCCCGGAAGACGAGTTCACGCACGAACCCGGCAGCGCGAAGAATTACAATGAAAGCATGTATTTCAACGTGTTCGATCACGCGCGCAAGGCGGGCGGCTGGTTCCGTATCGGCAACCGGCCCAATGAGAATTATGCCGAAGTCAGCGTGTGCGTTTACCTGCCCGATGGGCGTGTGGGCTTCACCTTCGCCCGCGCCGACATTGCGGGCAATGACAAGATGGAAGCGGGCGGCCTCAAGGTCGAAGTCGTCGATCCTTTCAAACACCTTCGCGTGACCTTTTCTGGCCAAGTGTTGCTTATGGAACGCCCGTTTGAGATGGCCGATCCCAAGACGGCCTGGCGCAACAATCCGCAAGTGCCGTGCACGGTCGAGATCAACTATACCGGACAATCGCCCATGTACGGCGGCGAAGTGGAGCGGATTGACGGCACTCCCATCGAGATCGACCCTGAAAAGTCGTTCGCCAAGGCGCATTATGAGCAGCTCTGCGCAGGGTCTGGCCGGATCACCGTGGGCGATGAGACGATCGAGATTGATGGCCATGGCTTGCGGGACAAGAGTTGGGGGCCGCGCCACTGGCAGGCGATTGACTGGTATCGCTGGTGCCCGGTCAGCTTCGGCCCGGATTTTGGCATGATGTTCACCGTGATCGGGAATGGGCAGGGCGGCGCGAACGGTAGCGGCATGGTGTTCAGCGATGGCGGTTTCGATCTGATCAACGCCTGCACAATTGAATCAAGCTGGGATGAACATGGCTATCAAACTGGCATGACCGCAGAGATTGGCACTGAAAGTGGCAAGAGCTACCGGGTAGAGGGCAATGTTCTGTCGCTTATCCCGCTCCGCAACCGCCGCGTCGCGCCTGATGGCACCACGCTTCATACCCGCATCACCGAAGGGATGACCGAATATCGCTGCAATGGGCGCGTTGGTTATGGCATGAGCGAATATCTGGATCAAATCGTTGATGGCCAGCCCAATGGCAAGCTGTTGGGATTCTAAAACTCGATCGGCATTTCGGAAATGTTGATGGCCTTCCGCCAATGCGGGCATCGTATTAGCGGAAGGCAGCGGCTTGACTGGCGGATACGCAATGAGATTGAAGGGAATGCATCTGCGTTCGTCAGCACAGCAATGCTCTTCAGAGCAACGTCATGAGGCAATCCTTGGCGTGTTGCATTTATCCTTTATCAGTTGGTAACCTCATCTTGCTACGATCTGCACGGCTTCGTGAACAAGGCTGATCGTTTCCGATGAATTTTGTTGAAAAATTGATGCTTGCGGGATTGGGCCTGGTGCTGGCGAACAGTGCCAAGGACACCTATGAGATGCAGCGCACGATCGATCGGCCTGCTGTGGAACTCTACACGGATCTGGCCACTTCACGCCATCTGCCGGGCCGTAAGCGCACGGTTTACGGGAAATCGGGGGTGGTCAGTCAGGTTCTTGTGACAGGCGATGGTCGCGAGTCTGTCAGCTGGGAAATCATGAATTCCGGCGAGGTCGTTTCGCGCTTTTCGGCCAAGCTGATCCCGGTGGGGACGAACAAATCCCGCATCGAATGGGATGAGGAAGACATTACCGATGAAAAGGCGAAGCAGATCGCGGAAGAGGATGAAACATCCTCTGCCATTGATCTGCTGGAAGGCGTGATCAAAGAACAGATTTCCGCTGCGCGAGACAATCGCCCGTTTGATGAAGCGGGGATGGATGCCAAGGCCAAAGGCGCGGGCTTCACCTTTCCAGAGCCGGGCGCTCTGGCGCGCAAGGCCGAGATTGAACGCGGGCAGGGCAAGGCTGCACGGGATGTGCAGGCTCATGCAGCCTCGACGCAGGCTGCGGGAGATGCTTCCAATGCGAGCGATGCTGGATCGAATGAAGCGGCCCCTGCGCCAACGCAGACGACCCAAGCTGAGCCCGAGCGCTGGATGACGATTAAGTCTTTTCGCCCTGGCCGAAGCGGGCCGTGCCGCGACCGGTAGAATGAGCTGATGTCACGCCGTGTTCCGGCCTTGAGCCGGAGCCTTGCGCGAGTCTGACGCATTTTTCTTGAAGCGGAACCGGCTCCGGCCTTCGCCGGTGGACAGGGGGTGTTGATCCATGGCAACCGCGCGTCCGGGCCACGCATAAACCCTTTCGTTCATCTGCTATTCATCTTTTACGCCTCAGACGAAGCGTTATTTTTTATCGACGAAGCGTTTGGGGAGTGCAGTTATGGCCAAGCCGCAATCACCGGGATTCAAGCTGTTCATCGCCGCCGCATTGGCCGTGGCGCTCGCGATCCCGCTGCTGATAGTCTATGCTCTGGTCTATGACCGGCAGGAGCAATCCGCCACCGCGCAGAACGCCATTGCCGCCGGATGGGGCGGGGCGCAGATCCTCACAAGCCCGGTGCTTGTCATTCCCTATGAGGCCGAGAGCGTTGAGACCTTCACCGAAAATGGCAAGGAAAGCCACCGAACGGTCAAAACGATCGAGGAACTCTATCTGGCGCCGGAAACCAATCGACTGACGACAGAAATCAAACCTCAACGGCTGAAGAAGAGCATTTATGAAAGCGTGCTCTATGATGCTGCCAACAGCGGTGCGGCCCGGTTTGCGCTGCCTGCCGACTTTGATCGCTATGGCATTCCCCGCGCAGCGTTGCGGCTGGGCAATGCAGAACTGCGGTTCGGCATTTCGGATGCGCGCGGGCTTCAGGCGGAAAGCAAGGTGAGCGTCAATGGCGCGGCACTGGAACTTCAACCGGGTAAGGGGCTGGCGGCCTCCAACAATTCGGGCTTCTTCACCTTTGTTGACTGGAGCGGGATGGAGCCGCTTGAGGTCCGTTACGATTATGTCGTGCGCGGCAGCAAGTCGCTCACGCTGGTGCCGCGCGGCGGCGAAACTGTGTGGGAGACGAAGTCGGCCTGGCAGAGCCCCAGTTTTCAGGGGGATTTCCTGCCTGTAGACCGCAAGATTGGTGAAACTGGCTTCACGTCGCGCCATGCCGTGACCAATTTGGCGCTGGGTCAGGCGCTGGTGATGACGGATGATCCGCGCGGCCCCGCTGAGGAGGATGACGGGGATGAGATACGGGCCACCGAGCCTGCACTCGGCACGGTGGTTCAAAGCGTCAGTCAGACGGCGTCCATCGGGCTGGTCGAGCCGGTTGATCTTTACAGTCAGGTGGATCGCTCGGTGAAATATGGGTTCCTGTTCATCGGCTTCACCTTCCTCGCCTTCCTGATGTTTGACGTGATTGCAGGCGCGCAGGTGGCGGCGGCGGAATATCTGCTGACCGGTGCGGGGTTGGTGCTGTTCTTCGCGTTGCTGCTGGCCTTTGCCGAAGTCATCGGTTTTACCCCGGCCTATCTGGTGGCGGCTGGCGCGATCACAGGCTTGCTGACGGCCTATTCCGCCGCCGTTCTCAAGAGCTGGCTGCGGGCACGGATCATTGGCGGGCTGCTGGTGGGTCTCTATGCCACGCTCTATGTGCTGCTCAATCTGGAAGCCTATTCGCTGCTGATCGGATCGGTGCTGCTGTTTGTGGCCTTGGCAGTGGTGATGTGGGCCACGCGCCAGATCGACTGGAGTGCGCCGCGAGTTGAAGAAAGTTTCGGGCCGCCTGCCGTGGCGGTCTGAACGCTGCGCGGCAACAAGGGCCTCCTGAACGGATTGTAGAAAAGGGCGCGCAGAAGGGCTGGCGCAATCAAGGATACGCAATTTCATCCGGGCGGCGATTGTCAAAGTCGGCTTGCTGTGTATCATCTGGTCAAGAATAACCAGAATGCACGACAGGAGTGGGACCGATGGGCTGGATCAAGAGCGGCGCGCGCACGATTGACGCGGCGGATTTCGAGCAGCGCGCGCGCAAGGCGGCGCAGGTCGTTCAGGATTTCGGCGTGGAAAAGGGCGAGGGCATCGCGCTCTATCTGCGCAACGACATCGCCTATTTTGAAGCGGTGTTTGGCGCAGGGATGCTCGGTATCTATCCGGTTCCGGTCAACTGGCACTACACGCCGGATGAAGCCCATTATCTGCTGACTGACAGCGCGGTGAAGCTGCTGCTGATCCATGCCGATCTGTATGAGCCGGTGAAGGATGCGATCCCCGCGGGCCTGCCCGTGGTCATCGTCGATATTCCTGATGAAATCCGCGAATCCTATGGTCTGAGCGACGTGTCTGTGCCCGCTGATCTGCCGCGCTGGGATGCGCTGGTGGATGCGGCTGTGCCTTGGGCCGGGGAGGCCGCACCCGCGCCGAGTTCGATCATCTATACGTCCGGCACCACAGGCCGCCCCAAGGGCGTCAAGCGCGCGGCCTTTACCGAGGATCAGGCGCTGGCGGTGAATACCATGCTCGGCTGGTCCTATGGCTATACCGAGGTGCTGGCGGGCCAGCGCGATCCCGCGACCATCACCACGGCAGTGATTGGCCCGGTCTATCACTCTGCGCCCAACGCCCATTCGGCCTTTTCGATCCGGGTCGGCGCCAATATCGTCATCTGCCCGCGCTTTGACGCCGAAGGCTTGCTCGCGCTGATCGAGAAGGAGCGCATCACGCACCTCAACATGGTGCCGATCATGTTCAACCGGCTGCTGCGCCTGCCGGAGGATGTGAAGCGCAAATATGATCTCTCCAGCCTGCAATATGTCACGCACGCCGCCGCCCCGTGCCCGCCGCCGGTCAAGCGCGCGATGATCGAATGGTGGGGGCCGGTGATCAACGAATATTATGGCTCCACCGAAATGGGCAATGTCACCAACATCACGGCGGAGGAGTGGCTGGCGCATCCCGGCTCGGTCGGCCGCGTCCAGCCGGGCGTGAATTTGCGGGTGGTCGATCCGGAGGGCAATGACGTGCCGCCGGGCACCATTGGCGAAGTGATTGGCGCGGGCCGCCATGGCACCGGCTTCACCTATCAGAATGCGCCCGAAAAGCGCGCCTCTATGGAGAAATATGGCCTCATCACGCCGGGAGACATGGGCTATTTCGATGCCGACGGGTTCCTCTATCTGTGCGACCGCATCAACGACATGATCATATCCGGCGGCGCGAACATCTATCCAGCGGAGATCGAAGCCGAACTCCACAAGCTGCCGGGCGTGGCGGATTGCGCAGTGTTCGGCATTCCGGATGAGGAATTTGGCGAGGCGGTCCATGCCGTTGTCCAGCCGATGCCGGGCGTCACACTCGATGCCGCAGAGCTGCGCGCGGGCCTGCGCAAGGTGCTGACGGGCTATAAAGTACCGCGCACGCTCGACTTTGCAGACGCCTTGCCGCGCGAAGATTCGGGCAAGATTTTCAAGCGCAAGCTGCGCGCACCCTTTTGGGAAGGACGGGAGACCAAGATATGACCGAGACCATTCTGAACCCCGAACTGCCGGTCATCGATCCGCACCACCATCTGTGGGACTGGAACGCGCGCGTGGCGCATCTGCCGCCGCAAACCCACCCATTCGATGCGATCCTCCGCCAGTCTCCGCGCTATCTGCTCGATGAACTGCTCGCCGATACCGGCAGCGGCCATAATGTTGTCGGCACGGTATTCGTCCAGTGCGGAGCCTTCTATCGCGCCGATGGTCCCGAAGCGATGAAGCCGGTGGGTGAGACCGAATTCGTGAACGGCGTCGCGGCGATGGCGGCCAGCGGCGTCTATGGCAGCACAAAGGCGTGCGCGGGCATTGTTGGCCATGCTGACCTCGGGCTGGGCGATGCTGTTGCCGAAGTCCTCGACGCGCATATCGCAGCAGGCAATGGTCGCTTCCGGGGCATTCGCCACATGATGGCGCATGATCCGGACCCCGCGCTGCTCGGCCCACTTGCTCATGCCGCGCCCGGATTGTGCAGCGATGCGCAGGTGAGGGCGGCCATCGGCCATTTCGCAGCCCGTAATCTCTCACTCGATCTCTGGGTGGTCGAACCGCAACTGCCCGAACTGTTGGACCTCGCGCGGGCTTTCCCCGATGTGCCGATGGTCGTCGATCATGTCGGCACGCCGGTGGGTCTCGGCGTCTACGCAGGCAAGCAGCAAGAGCGGTTTGCGGGTTGGGCGAAGGACATCAAGGCGCTCGCCGAACTGCCCAACGTCCATATGAAACTCGGCGGCCTTGGAATGCCTTTCCCCGGCTTGCCCGGCATGGGGCCAGACATCCGCCCAACTTCTGAACAATTGGCGGCGCTGTGGAAGCCGTACATCGAAACCTGCATCGAAGCGTTCGGCGCACACCGCTGCATGTTCGAAAGCAACTTCCCGGTAGACCGCTGGGGCGCGGACTATCCCACGCTCTGGAACGCCTTCAAACGTATCGCATCGGGCGCCAGCGAGACGGAAAAGGCCGACCTGTTCGCGGGGACGGCCAACCGATTCTATAGGCTGGAAGGGGTGCTCTAAGGGAGAGTGGCGGACAGGGTGTCCGCCTTTTGTGGTTCCAGCACTGGCTAAGATGTTCCGCTAAGTCAACGGAAAACCGGCATTTTGTAGCATAGTTTGTGCTTTTCTGTTCCGATTGATTCCGCTATCGTCCAACATATTATGTTGGTTGAAATGTTGGACGCGATGCCCGGATTGAAGCCGAAAGGTCGCCACAAAGAGAAATCGCTTACGGCTGCCACCGTTCGCAGTCTGAACGACGCTGGCTTTTATGGTGATGGCAATGGCCTTTATCTGAAAGTTGACCCGTCGGGGGCTAAGCGTTGGATACAGCGGCTGGTTATTCATGGTAAGCGCCATGACATAGGATTAGGTTCTGTGTCGCTTGTCAGTCTTGCCGATGCACGGGAAGCGGCCCTACAGAACCGAAAGGCGGCAAGGGCTGGCGGCGATCCTTTGGCAGCCCGCAAGCAAGTCGATGAAATCCCAACATTCGCTGAAGCCGCGCAAAAGGTGCATGACTTGCACTTGCCAACGTTTCGCAACCAAAAGCATGGCCAGCAATGGATTAACACGCTTACCGAATATGTTTTTCCGCACTTTGGCAGGAAGCGGATTGATACCGTTTCCAGTGCCGATGTGCTAACTGCGCTAACACCCATATGGAATACGCGCCCCGAAACAGCGCGGCGCATAAAGCAGCGTATTGGAGCGGTGTTGAAATGGGCTGTTGCCCAAGGTTGGCGCAACGACAATCCAGCCGACGCTATCAGCAAGGCATTGCCCAAACACGACAAGTCCAAAATCCAGCATAGGCGGGCATTGCCTTATGGTGCTGTTGGCGATGCAATTGCTGTTGTTCATGCTAGCGACGCTGGCTTTTCAACGAAGCTGGCATTTGAATTTCTGGTTCTAACAGCGACCCGTTCTGGCGAAACACGGCTGGCAGTCTGGCAAGAGTTTGACTTGGCCAATAGCGAATGGATCATTCCAGCCGAAAGGATGAAGGCAAAGAAGCTTCATCGCGTGCCGCTTTCCCCGCGTTGCATTGAAGTTTTGCAACAAGCCAAGGCGCTTAAAGACGGTCATTCAGACTATGTTTTCCCCGGCACAATTGCAGGCAAGCCGCTGTCTGACATAACGCTTTCCAAATTGTTGAAGGAACTTGGCATTGGTGCTGTTCCGCATGGCTTTCGGTCTTCATTCCGCGATTGGGCTGGCGAACAAACCAACTTCCCCCGCGAAGTTTGCGAATTTGCTTTGGCGCATGTCATCAAAGACAAGGCTGAAGCTGCTTATGCGCGTTCAGACTTGTTCGATAAGCGCCGCAAACTCATGGACACATGGGCAAGCTATCTGGCGTTGTCGGCTGGCAAGGTAGTCGCGCTGAAGGGTAAAAGCGCGTGAAGGATAGGCCGCAATATCAAATTGAAGACGGTATAGCGATGCCGTTGAACATTTACGAGCAATATGAAAATTTCGACAATAGCTTAATTGAAGCTGCATTGGTCAAACGTGTTGCAGAACCCATGCGTTCTATAACGAGCATATTGAATGAACTTTTGGCTGAAACTAATGTCGCAATTCATAATAGAGATGACGTTGATTTAGATTCACATATTAGGCGTATAATAGAACGAATGAAGCGCCGAACTTTAATCTGAACTGGACATCCGTGACATCGGATTTTCACTATGCCAATCCCTTCCAATCCATACTGGAAAGGACTCATAGTGACCGACAAGATTTTACGACGCAAAGACGTTGAAGCCCATATCGGGCTTAGCCGTAGCACCATCTACCAAGCCATGTCTGAAGGCAACTTTCCCAAGCCTATTCGGATTGGCCGTAGGGCAGTCGGCTGGCCACTATCAGCTATTGAAAACTGGTTAGCCAGCCGCCCGCAATCCAATTGAGGGGGCGGGTATGTTTTTCGATGATGAAGGCGGCAAGCCCAACCCATTTGCTGTGTTCGATGGCCTTGCGGTTTATCTTGTCGCTGTTCCGCACGGGCGGAAAATTTTGACCAATGGCAAGGTGCTTGGCGAAATAGTGCCCAATGTTCACGACGCCTATATCGGCATGTTGTTTGACCGTGCCATGCAGAACAAGAAGCGATGCACAAAGCCAGATAAGCAGAGGGAACAGGGCAATGAACCCCAATCTTAGTTTGGCGCTTGTCTATGCCCGCAACTCCGTAACAGTTTTTCCATGCCGGGAAGCCGGTGAAAAAATGAAAAGCCCATACATCTCCAACGGCTTTCATCGTGCATCATGCGATGAAAACTTGATTGGGCTTTGGAATGGCGTTTACCCAACCGCGATTTACGGTTTGCCGTGTGCTGGCAACAAGCTGCTTGTGCTTGATGCTGATAGGCATGGCGCGGGCGATGGCGTTCAATCGCTGTTTGCCTTGTTCGATCATCATGGCTTTGACTGCAATTCAATCCCGATGGTTGAAACACCGCGCAACGGTGTTCATGCGATTTTCCAACGGCCAAAGCATTTGGGCAAAGCCAAGGGCAAACTGTGCACCGCTATCGACGTAAAGGATAATGGCTACATCATTGCGCCGGGGACGATCATGCCCGATGGCCGCGCCTATCACTTGCTGAACGGCACGGTGGAACAACTGGCTTACGCCATTGGAACGGCAACTTTGCCAGTCGCGCCATTTTGGTTGACGGCTTTGCTTGAAGCCCAATTGGCAACGCCAACGGAAACGCGCCAATCGAACTTTACAGCCGATGGCCTTGAAAATTCATTGCGCGGCTTGGTGCGCAAGGTCGTTGAAGCACCTGAAGGCAGTCGCAACAGCATATTGTATTGGTCTTCATGTCGATTGGGTGAACTGGTTGCCCAAGGGAATGTTGACCAAGATACGGCCTTGGGATTGCTGATAGAAGCTGGCCAGCAAGCCGGTTTGGCACGCCATGAAGCGGTTGCTACCGCAAAAAGTGGACTACAACAACATGGACGCTAATCCCGCTAATCCTGCTTTTCAGGATGCGCAAAGCTTTGCCCGAACGGTTGCTGAAGAAATCAAAGCGCCGCAAGAGAAGCGCCCCCTTTGCCGCGAACTGCCACCACCACAGCCATTCCCGATAGATGCTATGGGGCCGCTGAAGGATGTTGCTCTTGCCATTCATCATGCAACGCAAGCGCCATTGTCCATGTGCGCGCATTCGGTTTTGGCCGCCGTCACCATCGCTTGCCAAGGGCAACGCGACGTTCAGCTACCGGGCGGCGGTCGCAAGCCGCTTACCGGCCTGTTCATATCCATTGCCGAAAGTGGCGAGCGGAAAAGCACAGTCGATAGGCTTGCCGTCGCCGGGATACGCCGGGTTGAAGACCAATGGCGGGCGGCATGGGAAAGCGAACGGACACATTACTGCAATGCCAAAGCCGCATGGGATTCGGCAAGAGCCGAAGCCTTACGCAAAGTCAAAGGCGATATGCAGGCACGCCTATCTGCATTGAACGCAATTGGTCTTGAACCAAAAGCGCCGCCCCATCCCATGTTGCTCATAGCCGACCCTACACCTGAAGCCTTAATCATGCACCTTGCCGATGGCAGGGCGATTGCAGGGCTATTTACCGATGAAGGTGGGCAGTTGCTTGGTGGGGCCGCATTCAACGATGAAAGCAGGATGCGCACCGCCGCCTTGCTGAACATTCTTTGGGATGGTGCGCCAATTAGGCGTTTGCGGCGGTCAACCGGAACAACATTTTTACCCGGTAGGCGTTGCAGCGCCCATATCATGCTTCAACCAATCGTTGCCGACACATTGCTAGGGGACAGCATGGCCGATGGGATTGGCTTGATAGCCCGTATGCTAATTATTGCACCTGAAAGCACAGCCGGGACGCGGTTATTCAGGGAAGCCAGCCGCGAAAGTGAAGCTGCATTGTCGGCTTACCATGATCGCTTGGCATATTTGCTTTTGCGCCCCCCGGTCTATCAGGCCGAAAGCCCCGATGCGCTTGACCCGCCAGTGATGCAGCTAGATGATGATGCAAGGGCTGCATGGATTGCGTTTTATAATGACTGTGAACAGGCCATAGCACCTGAAGGCCCGCTTGCATCAATCCGGGCGTTCGCAGCCAAACTTGCCGAACATGCAGGGCGATTGGCGGCTATGTTGAACCTGTATCATGGGCCGGATGCCATGAATGTCCAACTTGCGGCCATGCAGTGCGGCGTTCAGCTTGCCCGCTTTTACGCCAATGAGATGCTTCGCCTGCATGGCAGTGCGTCCGTTGCCCCCGAATTGCGCATGGCGCAAATTCTGCTTCGATGGTGGCAGTTGCAGCCTGAAAAAATGCAATATCTGGCCAGACTCTATCAGTTCGGCCCCAACGGATTACGCGAAGCCGCCAAAGCAAGGGCGGCTGTCAAAATTCTTGAAGACCACGGCTGGATTGAGCGCCTACCGCCCGGTATCGAACTGGACGGCAAGCCCCGTAAAGAAGCTTGGAGGCTATTGCCATGAGTGACGGCAAAACATGGCCAGTTGCTAATCCTGCTAACCAAAGCACTCAATTAGCGGATGTAGCGGCTTTAGCCGAACCGCAACCGCCCGAACAAAGGGATGCCCAAGGCCGTTTTCTATCGGGAAATAACGGGGGAGGGCGCAAACGGGGCAGCCGCAATAGGCTAACGGAAACATTCATTGCGGCCATAGAAACGGACTGTGCCGAGCATGGGCCTGAAGCATTGGCCAAACTTCGCAACGATGATCCAGCCGCCTATTTGCGAATTGTAGCGTCACTTGTTCCCCGCGACTTGATCCTGAAGCGGGAACAGGCTGAAGACTACAGCGAACTGTCTCCTGAAGAAATAAACGAAATGATGAAACGCGAACACCACAATGGCATGATTGCCCAATGGGTTGAAAAAGCGAGACAGGGCCGTTGAACCGCTTGACCTAATCGGCAGACCAACGATATTCGAACGCCTCTTGCGGCAAAATGGCTGCATCGTTCAGCCGTTTTTTCATTTCCGCGCCACCGGGCATCACGTTTAGCATATTGCTGTAATTGCGTATCGCCATGTTGATGTTCGACAAGCAGCCCTTGGTCTTAATCCAGTTTTGCGGGCTGAATACTCGGTTAGGCGGTTGCGGTTCGTTCGCAGCGGCTTCAAGTGCCATGTTCAAGCTAATGCCACCAAGCTTCACAATTTCGTCAACCATGCCAGTGGCTTCAGCAGCTTTCCATGCGCTGGCAGGGCTTGGAACTCGATCAGGTTGATTGCTGGAAATCGCAAAGCACATGGCAACGGCGTATAGGTGATGATAAGGTGCATATGCCTTCATTGCCAACAAGGTTTCGTTCAGGCTAAGCGGGTTGGCCGGAACCCAGGTGTTCCGAACAGCGTTCATCCACTTGTTTAGCGCCATTACATTTTCAGGTAGATAGTCCTTATTTTTGAACAAGGTTTCAAAATATTTGTCGAAAATCTTGGTTTCGCCGTAGGAAAGGTTTGGCCTTAAAGTCTGCCAAGCGATAAGGGTTTTTGCATATTCTGAAAGCTCAACGATTTCCGAATGGTTGCGATCAGCCGGGGCAGTTTCTCCTCGCTTGGTGATGAAATAGCCAGTCGGATATTTCAGCTCAAATGCCTTTTTCAACGCCAAAACGCGCTTGTCGTTTGAACGCAAATCGCGTGCTTTCACAGCACTTTGTGAGTTGGTGTTGATAGAAATTTTGTCCGCACGTTCGCGCTGTGGAATCTCATAAAAGCGGAACAGGATAAAGGCATCATCCACCTTCTTGACCGTTTCGCTACATGATAGGATGGTGTTGAGAGATTGACAGCCGTTGACGACACTTAAGCCATGCAGGGATAGTGACTTGCCTGCTTCATCATATTGCAGCTTGTTGCAAAGCGCCGTTACGCCATTGTGGAAAAAGAAGAAATCGCTGCGCTTGTCTCCCATGATTGAGCTGCGAATGCCTTTGTTGACGGCATTGCTGGAACCAAGGCTTTGCCGCACATTTTTTTGAAACAAGGTGCCATCCTTGATGCCCGGCAACTTGATGCACTCCTTCAGCGGTAGCGCAGCGACAACAACCGGCGTTCCTGCAATCTCGTGATACATGTGTTTCGCGCCAGATAGGTTCAACTTGTAGTTCAGACTTGGGTTATCGGCTAGAACGGCATAATCATATCGGCGCTTCAGTTCATCAGCATCAATCACATGAATGGTTGCATCGAACGATTCGTTTTCACTTAGCTTTGTCAGTTCCTCTTGGAATGTCGCCAAATCGGCCTGTGCAGCGGGTGTAAGCGTGCCAGTCGTTATAAGCTCGAACGAAACTTCGTAATCATCGTCAAGCGCCGTCGCCAATTCAGACAGCTTGGCCTTCAGCTTGTTGTTGGCAACGTCCTGAAGTCGCGCCAAATCCTTGATTTGAATCCATGATGAAAGCACTTCTCGCAACGGTTCAGCGTCAACGCTTCCGCCACCGATAAATTTGCCTTGAATGATGTGAACAACAGATTTGTCATCGTTAACAATGATGGCGTCAATCTGCTTGTCATCCGCACCATCAGTTATGTCAGCTTTTGTCTCATTCATATCGCGGAACAAGATATTGCGCAGATACCACGCCACGAATCGCTGTCCATCATTGGGGAAATTTTGCTGAAAATAGTCGCTGGCAACTTGCTCTTTGATTTGTTCGAACACGTGTTTTCCCCGATTCATGGCATTGGTATTTACTGCACATTAATTTGCTGCAACGCAATGCTGGCATTCAAAACATGATAAACCACTCAAAGAGATAGCGACATTTGTTGTCGGTCAATCGAAAGCGTGCCATAGGCATAGTGCGGCGCGGCCAATTCCGCCCGTGGGGCTGATAATCCCTTCAAACACGTAGGCCGGTCAAGGTTTCTTGGCCGGGCGGCGGGCGCGTATGTCCAAGGCTTCGGCCCAAAGGCGTCTGCGCCTTGTGCTACGTGCAGGGATTATCACGCCCGGCTTGTTGCCGGGTTGCCTCCATCCAAGGGAAGGGGGCGCGATGCCATTCAAATTCAAAACCGTCTTCATGGCTGCCTTGCTGCCCGCTTTTGCTGTCGCGTCATCCATTCCAGCATTTGCGCAAACCCAAGCACAGCAAGACCGCTTTGACCTTGTTGCAAAATATGTAGTGACGGCAAAGCTGTGTGAACGGTTGGGCATGACGCTTGATCCTGCATTGCCCGATAAAGCCAATGCTGCATTCGATGCTGAAGCTTCCTCTTGGGGCCTCCCCGCTGCCACTGTCGAACGGCTGAAGGTTGAGGCAATATCACGCCAAGGCGCAATACTGAAAACCGATTTAGACGCGGCTGCTAATGCGGCAAAGACCGATGCACAGCTTCGCAATGTTCGTTCAATTCTGCTTGGCTATGGCCGAACCTGTATGGCTGCAACCGTCGATCCAATCTTTTCCGGCCTAATCGTTGCACCGCCCGGTTACGATTTGGAGAAGGGGGCAACCGACTTAGCCGATTCGATGCTTGAAGCCGGTGGCTTGGCGAGCTGGCAAACACCTCAAATTCAAGCGCGCGGCGACATTATGATGTTGGCTGGTGCTTGCAGAACCAAGATTGGCGCGGCGCGATCCGATGCACTTGTAAGGGAGTTTGGTCAATCGGATGATGCGAGAGTGCGCAACTACTACACCAAGTCGTTTGACGAAGGGCTTGCCGAACCGGACTTCATTTCAACGTTGGCAGGCTGCAATCGGGCTATTCAAAGTTTTCGCCTGAAAGCTGCCAATTCCAACCAAGCCGCACGCCAAGCTGGGAATAAGTAAGGGGGCGTTGAAATGCGCATCAAATTTCAAACAGCTTTGGCAATTTGTCTGGCAACCGCGCTTGCAGGTTGTGGCGGCGATGTTCGTGACACGAGGATTGCCGACATTGGCTTAACGAACATGGCTGAAGTTCAGAAAGTGGCGAACAAGCTTGAACCCGATGAACGCGCCGCATTTGGTGTGTATGTTATGAACCGAACGGTTGGTTCGATGATAATGCCGGGGCAAGAGATTGTCAGAGCCGATGGAAAGGCACCTGAAACTGTGCGCGAAGCGATTGCGCTGGCCAAGGTGCGCAAAGCCAAACAGGACAAGCGCGGCAAACTTATGAGTGAACGCAATGCACTTATTGACCGTCACAATGCCTTAATGCCCGATGATGGCAGCGGCTTGCGCGAAGCGGATAAAGCCGAATGGGAAAGGCTGGAAAAGCAAATTGCCGTATATGACGCAAAGCTTAAAGCGTCCGAATAATTCCAGCCCATGCCGCTTCAAAATGTTGGGCGCATTGTAGGGCAAATTCAATTTGCTCTATAAATAATCAACAAAATCAATTGCTTATAAAATTATTTGGCGGACAGGGTGGGATTCGAACCCACGGTGAGCTTCCACCCACGGCGGTTTTCAAGACCGCTGCCTTAAACCACTCGGCCACCTGTCCTTGGTGAGCCGCCTTTGGCCGGAAACGCTCTTTCGTGCAAGCCTTGCGATGAAGGGGATTGGGGGCGGGGGCGGATTGTGGCATGGCTGCGCGATGAGTTTTTCGCTTTCTCCCATTCGTGTGGCGCTGATCGGTGCGTTTTTTCTGGTCGGCTCACTGGCGTTGCGCCCGTCTGATGCGCTGCGGGCGCAACAGGTGCCTGCAAGTCCGCCAGAGAGCTTTGAGGCCTATAAGCAGACGCTGATCCGCCGCGCGCAAGCAGAGGGCGTGCGACAGGCGACGATTGATGCGGTTATTCCGGCTCTCATCCCCAATCAGCGTGTCATCGCGCTGGATCGCAACCAGCCCGATGGTTCGCCCAATAGGCCGATCCCCGATTTCGCGCCCTACCGTCGCAGCCATGTTGATGCGGCGCGGATCAATGGCGGTCGCGCCAAATATGCGCAGCTGAGGCCATTTCTGGAGAAAGTGGAGCGGGAAACGGGCGTGCCCGAAGCGATCATGATCTCCATTTATGGCAATGAAACCCATTATGGCCGCGTGACTGGCAATTATGATGTGCCCGAAGCGCTGGCGACGCTCGCATGGGAAGGCCGCCGCCGCGCGCTGTTTGAAGGCGAATTCATTGCCACGCTCAAGATGATGGACAGGGGCGTGCCCCGTTACAAATTGAAGGGCAGTTGGGCCGGAGCCATGGGCTATCCGCAATTTCTGCCCAGCGTCTATATTCGCCTCGCGCGCGATGGTGATGGCGACGGGATGGCTGATATCTGGTCGAGCGAAGCAGATGCGCTGGCGTCCATCGCCAATTATTTCCGCAACTCTGGCTGGCGGTCCGGGCTGGACTGGGGGATGGAAGTGAGCGTGCCATCGGGGCTGGATCGCGCGGCCATCGCCTCGCGTCAGGTTGCGCCGCGCTGCGCCCGCGTGTTCGGTCGGCACAGCATGTGGAAGAGCGTGGGCGAGTGGAAGGCGCTTGGCGTGCGCTCTTTGGGCACAGGCAAGTCTTTGAAAGACAGTGATTTAGCCACTTTGCTGGAGCCCGATGGCCCACAGTCAACCGGATTTTTACTAACCGGGAATTATCGTGTGATCCTCGACTATAATTGCTCGAACTTTTACGGGCTCGCAGTAGGATTGCTCTCAGATGCAGTGGAAAGCCAGTAAGCTCGCCGGAACGGCCGCAATCGCGCTCATGGTTTCAGGATGCGGCGGGGGCAAGGGCGACAAGGCCCGGCCCGATCCGATCCGTCCGCCTGCGGGGCAGGCGGACGTCAATTGGGGGCAGGATGGCCAGATCCGTCTGGGTGATCCCTATGAGATTGATGGCAAGCGCTACGAGCCGCGCGACGATGTGACCTATGACGAAGTGGGCTATGCCACTGTCAGCGGCGGCTTTCAGGGGCCTGCGGCGGGTCTGATCGCGCTGGTGCATCGCACGCTGCCGGTGCCGAGCTATGTCGAGATCACAAATCTGGAAACGGGCAGGACGATTCTGGCCCGCGTGGTCGAGCGCGGCCCCTATCGCAATGATCGCGTGGCCGATCTGACGCCTGCTGCAGCGCAATTGCTGGGGCTTGCCGGAGACGGCGCGCCGGTGCGCATTCGTCGCGTCAATCCGCCTGAGGCTGAAAAGGGCGCGCTGCGGACTGGACGGGCAGCGCCTGCGCGGCTCGACACGCCGCCTGCCTTGCTCACTGCGCTGCGTCGCAAACTTAATGAAGGCGCGCCGCCGCCTGCTGCTCAAGCGGATGGGGCACCCGCTGCGCCGGTTGCTGCCCCGCCGCCGGTCGTCCATCGCCCGACGCGTCCCGTTGTTAAGCCCCGCAAGCCGGGCGCGGATTTCAGCAGTGCTACACCAACGCCGCCCGCAGCAGCGGAAGAGGGCGCAGCACCCACGGCAAGCGGTGGAAGCTGGTATGTGCAGCTGGGCTCATTCGCAGAACGCAGCCGGGCCGAAGCGCTGGCGAAGCGGTCTGGTGCAACCGTTCAGGCGTCTGGCAATCGCTACCGTGTGCGCGTCGGGCCATTCTCATCGCGAGAAGAGGCGGAAGGCCCCCTTGGCCAGATGAAGAGCAAAGGCTATCCGCAGGCGACTATCACGCGTTGATTCGCGTCGCCTGAGGAAAGGGTCCCGATGAAGGGTCTGACTGCGGCTGTTGCCGCCGCATTGCTTGTCGTTCCCGCTGGTGCTGCGGCACCGCCCTTCCAGACGGCAGCGCCGATTGCCTATATGGTGGATCTGTCTTCGGGCGCGGTTTTGTTTGCCAAGGATGCCGACCGGAGGATTCCGCCTGCCTCCATGGCGAAGATGATGACGACCTATCTCGCCTTCAAACTGGTGAGCGAGGGCAAGTTCAAGCTGACCGACAGCTTCTCCGTGCGCCCGGAAACCTGGACCAAATGGCACGGCCCGGCGGCGGGTTCGACCATGTTCCTGTCTCCCAATGAGAAGGTGAAGGTAGACGATCTGCTGCACGGCATCGTTACGCTTTCGGGCAATGATGCGTGCGTTGTGCTGGCCGAAGGGATGCTCGGCAGCGAAGAAGCCTTTGTCGCGCGGATGAATGAGGAAGCGAAGCGGCTGGGCCTTACCAATTCGCACTTCGGCACTTCGAATGGCTGGCCAGATGAAGGCCGCACTTATGTGACAGCGAAGGATCTCGCCGCGCTCGGCATGGCGACGCTGCGCGATTATCCGCAGCTCTACAAGGATTTCTACGGCAAGACGGATTTCACCTGGGGCAAGTCCATGGGTGGGGCGGCCATCACGCAGCCCAACCGCAATCCGCTGCTGGGCAAGGTCGCGGGTGCTGACGGCATCAAGACTGGCCATACCGATGAAGCTGGCTATGGCTTTACCGGCTCTGCCGAACAGAATGGCCGGCGCATCGTGATGGTCGTTGCGGGGATCGATAGCTTTAACGGGCGGATCGCGGAATCGGTCAAGTTCATGGAATGGGGCTTCAAGGCGTGGGAGGCCAAACCGCTTGCGCCTGCTGGCAAGCTGGTGGGCGAAGCGCGCGTGCAGATGGGCTCCAGCGCGGATGTGGGCCTCGTCACGCAGAATGCCGTCGCCTATTCGGTGCCGACCGGCCAGTCTGGCACGCCCAAAGTGTCGGTCGTCTATCAGGGGCCGATCAAGGCCCCCATCGCCAAGGGCCAACATGTGGCCGATCTGGTGGTGAAGATTGATGGCTTGCCCGATCAGGTGACGCCGCTGCTGGCTGAGGATGAGGTTTCCGAAGCCGGATTTTTCGGTCGCGCCTGGGCTGGTTTGCTGTCATTCTTCTAAAAGTGACTGGCAGATTTATAACTTTAGAAGGCGGCGAGGGCGTCGGCAAATCTACGCAGATTGCGCTGCTGGCTGACGCCTTGCGCGCGCAGGGCAAGACGGTGGTGACGACGCGCGAACCCGGCGGCACCGAAGGCGCGGAGGCCATTCGCGGCCTGTTGATGACGGGCAGTGTGGATCGCTGGAATGCGCCGACCGAAGCCTTGCTGTTCGCCGCCGCCCGCGCGGACCATGTCGCCAAGCTGATCCGTCCGGCCTTGGCGCGCGGTGACTGGGTGCTGTGTGACCGCTTCATCGATTCCACGCGCGCCTATCAGGGCGGGGCAGGCGGCATGGCTGATGCGGACATCATGGCGCTGCACCGCGTCGGCAGCGGCGGGCTACTACCGCATCGCACGCTGGTTCTGGAAATTCCGGTGGAGGAAGGCGCGCGCCGCGCCGCCGCGCGGGCAGGCGATGCGCCTGACCGGATGGGCAGCAAGGATGCGGCCTATTATGATCATGTCGCGGCGCGTTTTCGCACGCTCGCCGCGCAGGAGCCAGACCGGTTCCGCCTGATCGCGGCGGATGGTGCGCGGGAGCAAGTCGCCGCCCGCCTGCTCGCCGCACTGGATGATCTGCTGTGAGCGACCCGCTGTTCGGCCATGAGGCGGAAGCGCATGAGTTCCTCTCGGCCATGCGCGGGGACAGGCCCCATCATGGCTGGTTGTTCGTGGGGCCTGAAGGTGTTGGCAAGGCTTCGTCCGCGCTCGCTTTTGCCCGTCGCGCTTTGGCCGAAAGTTCGGGCATTTCCGTACCAGGCGAATGCTGGGTCGTGCCGGAAGAGCATCCCACCGCGCGCTATATGGCGAGCCATGCGCATCCCGATTTCTATCTGCTCGAACGACTGCCCAAGGATGAGAAGCTTCACGGAAAGCCGCGCACCGACTGGCCGGACAAACCCGAACTCGCGCGCAGCATTAAGGTCGATCAGGTCCGCGCACTGACGGCCCGCTTTGCCACCAAACCGAGCCTGTCTGAGCGGCGGATTGTGGTGATCGACGCCGCGGACCATTTGGAAGTTGCTTCGGCCAACGCGCTGCTGAAAGTGCTGGAAGAGCCGCCGCAGGGAACGATCTTCATCCTGATCAGCCACGCGCCGGGGCGCTTGCTGCCCACCATCCGCTCCCGCTGTCGCGTGCTCCGCTTTGCGCCACTGGGCGATGACGCCATGACGCAAGCGCTGCGCGCCGCTCTGCCAGAGGCGAGCGCGGACGAACTGGCCTCGCTCGTGCGGTCTGGCTCCGGGGCTCCGGGGCAGGCGCTGCAATTTGCCGGGCTGGGGCTGGGCGAGCTGACGCAGCAGATCGAAACGCTCACCCAAGCAGGCGATCCGGGCCTCGCGCTGCGCAGCACGCTGGCCCAATCGCTGGCGGGCAAGGCCGCGCAGGAAAAATATGAGGCATTCCTCTCGCTCGTGCCCGCGCATCTCGCCGGACTGGCGCGGCAGGCTGAGGGTGCGCGGCTCCCGCAAGTCATTGCCGCTTGGGAGAAGGCGCGGGATCTGTGCCAGATGGCCATTCCGGGCTCTTATGATGCCTATATGATTGTGATGGAACTCGGCAGCCTGCTCGCAAGCCTTGCTCCGGAGCGGAGACACGCTAAAGCCTGACCCCATGTCAGGCGAACCTTTCTACATCACCACCGCCATCGCTTACCCGAATGGCAAACCCCATATCGGCCACGCCTATGAGGCGATTGCCGCAGATGCCATTGCGCGCTTCCGCCGTTTGCAGGGCCGCGACGTGCGGCTGGTGACCGGAACTGACGAACATGGCCTGAAAATGGTCCAGACGGCGCGCGCGGCGGGCCGCGAAACCATCGACTTTGCCGATGAAATGGCCGGGCATTTTCAGGCGATGTG
The DNA here is from genome assembly GCA_937870585.1 of uncultured Sphingomonadales bacterium. Lineage (GTDB taxonomy): Bacteria > Pseudomonadota > Alphaproteobacteria > Sphingomonadales > Sphingomonadaceae > Aquisediminimonas. Next base: position 44,003 of record CALMZE010000052.1, read on the forward strand.
CGCCAAGCTCAACATCTCCTTCGATGCGTTCGTGCGCACCACCGAAGAGCGGCACACCGAAGCGAGCGTTGCGATCTGGAAAGCGATGCAGGCGAAAGGCGACCTCTACCTTGATCGCTATGAAGGCTGGTATTCGGTCCGCGATGAAGCCTTTTACGAGGAAAAGGAACTGACCGAAGGCGAGGGTGGGCAGAAACTCTCTCCGCAGGGCACGCCTGTGGAATGGACTGTGGAGGAAAGCTGGTTCTTCCGCCTCTCGCGCTATCAGGAGCCTTTGCTCAAGCTGTTTGCCGACAATCCGGACTTCATCCAACCGGATAGCCGCCGCAATGAGGTGATCCGCTTTGTTGAGGGCGGGCTGAAAGACCTCTCGGTCTCGCGCACCTCGTTCGATTGGGGCGTGCCGGTGCCCGATTCTCCGGGGCATGTGATGTATGTATGGGTGGATGCGCTCACCACTTACATGACGGGCGTGGGCTATCCGAAAAAGGATGGCGATTTTGCGCGCTACTGGCCAGCGGACGTGCATCTGATCGGCAAGGATATTGTCCGCTTCCACACCGTCTACTGGCCCGCTTTCCTGATGTCAGCGGACCTGCCCTTGCCCAAACAGGTGTTCGGGCACGGCTTCCTGCTGGCGCGCGGCGGCGAGAAAATGTCCAAGAGTTTGGGCAATGTGGTGGACCCGATGGATCTGGCCGAACAGTTCGGCGTGGACCAGCTCCGCTACTTCCTGCTGCGTGAAGTCAGCTTCGGACAGGATGGCAGCTATAGCCCGGAAGCCATTGTAACGCGGTGCAATGCTGACCTTGCGAACAATTTCGGCAACCTCGCGCAGCGCAGCCTCTCGATGATTGCCAAGAATTGCGAGGGCAGGGTGCCCGCGCCTGTGAAGCCCGACGCGGCAGATGATGTGCTGGCCGATGCCGTGCGCGACGCCATGAGGTCAATCACGGCGGCGATGGACGGTCTGGCGATCCACACGGCACTGGAAGCGATCTGGGGGGCAATGACGATTGCCAATGGCTATTTCGCTGATCAGGCCCCGTGGAGCGTGCGCAAGACCGATCCTGAGCGCGCGGACACGATCCTCTACAAGACGGTCGATGCCATCCGCGCGTTGGCGATCCTTGCGCAATGGGTGATCCCGGATGGAGCGGGGCGCATTCTCGATCTAGTGGGCCAGCCTGTGGATCAGCGCGGGTTTGAACATCTGAATACGGCGCTGGTGCCGGGCGCAGAATTGCCTGCGCCGTCTGGCGTGTTCCCAAGGTTGGAACTGCCTGCCGATGTGTAAGTTCCCTTATCTCGCGCGAAGGCGCGAAGGCGCGAAGGGTTTTTCAAACTCCGTTCGCCCTGAGCTTGTCGAAGCCTGTCTTGAGCTACGCCGAAGGGGGCTGTCCTTTCCTTTTCGCATGACAAAGAACAGCAGTGCTTCGACAAGCTCAGCACGAGCGGTGGAGAGGGAAACCGTCGCGCCTTCGCGTCTTCGCGCGAAACTGGCCTTGTTTCCATGCTGATCGATTCGCATTGTCACCTCAATTACAAGGGCTTGATTGAGGAACAGGACGCGGTGTTGGCCCGCGCGCGTGCAGCAGGCGTATCGGGAATGCTCAACATCTCCACGCGCGAGTGCGAGTGGGATGCGATCATCGCAACGGCCGATAAGGCGCCTGACATCTGGGCGTCGGTTGGCATTCATCCGCATGAGGCGGATAGCCATGCGCATGTCGATACCGCCAAGCTGGTTGCAGCCGCCGCGCATCCCAAGGTTGTGGCCATCGGTGAGACCGGCCTCGACTATTATTACGACCATTCAGACCGGGCGCAGCAGCGCGCGGGGTTCCGCGTGCATATTGAGGCCGCGCGCCAGACTGGGTTGCCCGTCATCGTTCACACCCGCGATGCTGAGGCGGATACGGCGGCCATCTTGCGTGAGGAGATGGCCAAATCTCCGTTCACCGGTGTGATCCACTGCTTCACGGCCAGTGCGACCTTCGCCCAGATCGCACTGGATCTGGGGCTCTTTATCTCGCTGTCTGGCATCGTAACCTTCAAGAATGCCAAGGATTTGCAGGATATTGCTGCAACCATTCCTGAAGCGCGGCTGCTTGTGGAAACCGATGCGCCGTTCCTTGCACCCGTCCCGCATCGCGGCAAGACGGGGGAGCCTGCTTTCGTTGCCGATACTGCACGCAAAGTGGCAGAATTGCGCGGCGTTGACGTGGAGACACTGGGCGCGCAGACCAGTGCGAATTTTTTCCGTCTCTTCAGCAAGGCCCGCCTATGAACAGCAGCCCGGACAGCACTGGGATCATCTGGTATACGGTCATGGTTGTGATCGCTTTGTCCGCGCTGATGGCGCGTCGCATCCCGTGGCGTCAGGCCTTCCCGATGGTTGGCGCGTGGTTCGTGATTATCGCCTTGCTGTTTGTGGGTTTCAGCTATCGTGAGCAGGCCAAAGCGGTCTGGGCTCAGGTTACGCAGGATTTTCGCGATGAACCGCGCACGGATGAAAGCGGCATCGTGCGCATTCCGCGCGATGAGAGCGGCCATTTCATCGCCAAAGCGCAGGTCAACGGGCAGGATGTGGCGTTTTTGATCGATACCGGAGCCACATATACAAGCTTCCCGGAGGCGATGGCGCTTGATCTGGGGATTATCGTCGACAAATCGGGTTTCCCCACGATATCGAGCACGGCCAATGGCGATGTGAGAGACTGGCGCGCGCGCGTGTCTTCGCTCCGGGTGGGTGGTATCGTCCGCAATGATTTCCCGGTGCGGGTGACGGAAGGCCAACTCTCCGAAGCGCTGCTCGGGATGAACTGGCTCTCCACGCTCAAAAGCTGGCGGGTTGAGGGCAGCGAGATGGTGCTGGAGCCTTGATGACCAATCTCCGCACGCCCTGAGCCTGTCGAAGGGCTGCATTTTCTTCTGCACAGATGCGTGAGAAAGAAAACAGTGCTTCGACAGGCTCAGCACGAGCGGTTTGGGAAGACTCAGAATGGCGGTTTACGCCCCCGCCTTGCCCTTCATTTCCATCTTGAGCATGTCCGCCAGCTCAAATGCCAACTCCAGCGACTGACCGGCGTTGAGGCGCGGGTCGCAATGGGTGTGGTAGCGTTCGGCGAGCGCGGATTCAGACAGATCCATTCCGCCGCCGGTGCATTCGGTTACGTCCTGCCCGGTCATTTCGATATGGATGCCGCCGCCATGCGTGCCTTCGGCGCGGTGGACGGCAAAGAAACCACGCACTTCGGCCAGAATCCGCTCGAACGGGCGAGTCTTATAGCCATTGCCGGCCTTTACGACATTGCCGTGCATCGGATCGCAAGACCAGACGACTGGGCGACCTTCCGCCTTCACCGCGCGCACCAGTTTGGGCAGATGCTCTTCGATCTTGTCATGGCCATAGCGCGTGATGAGCGTGATGCGGCCCGGCTCGCGGTCCGGATCAAGCACGTCGAGCATCTTGAGCAGCGCGTCCGGCTCAAGGCTCGGGCCGCATTTCAGACCGATGGGATTGATGATGCCGCGCAGGAATTCGACATGCGCCGAGCCTTCGAAGCGAGTGCGGTCGCCAATCCAGAGCATGTGTGCGCTGGTATCCACATAATTGTGGGGTTTGCGCGAATCCTCGCGGGTCAGCGCCTGTTCGTAGGGGAGCAGCAGCGCTTCGTGGCTGGTATAGAAATCAATCGTGCGCAGATCGGCGACGCTGTCAGACGTGATGCCGCACACCTTCATGAAGGCGAGCGCGTCTTCGATGCGGGCGGCAATGTCTGCGAACTTCTCGGTCCAGGGGTTCTGGCCCATGAATTCCAGCGTCCAGCTATGGACGTTTTCCAGATTGGCCCAGCCGCCCTTGGCAAAGCCACGCAGCAGGTTGAGCGTGCCCGCCGACTGGCTATAGGCACGCAGCATCCGCTGCGGATCAGGGATGCGGTCATCCTCGGTGAAACCGATGCCGTTGACGATATCACCACGATAGGAGGGTAGTGATACGCCGCCAATATCCTCAAAGTCGGACGAGCGCGGCTTGGCGAACTGGCCCGCCATGCGGCCCACCTTCACCACCGGCACGCGCGCCTGGAAGGTGAGGATCACCGCCATTTGCAGCAGCACCTTGAAAGTGTCGCGGATATAGTTGGTGTAGCTGATCTCTTCACTCAGCGAGGACGCAAAAGGTTCGGCGCAATCGCCGCCCTGAAGCAGAAACGCTTCGCCTGCTGCCACCTTGGCGAGATCGGCCTTGAGCGCGCGCGCTTCATCAGCGATCACCAGCGGCGGAAAGCGACGCAGCGCCTCCGTCACTTCCGCGAGCTTCGCGGAGTCGGGATAGGTCGGCATCTGACGCCCTTCGGCGTCCTGCCAGCTTTGCGGGGTCCAATTCTGTGTCATGACGCGGCGGGCTTTGGCCGTATCGCGCGCGAATTGCAACAAATTGGTGTAACAGGCGCGTCAGGCGGGCATGAATGCGCCGGTTGCTTCGTCCATCACCTGCAACACACCGTCATCAATGGCGAAAAACGCGCCATGAAGCTGAAGCCGTCCATCGGCCTCGCGCTCGCGGATGCATTTGAAGCTGCGCAGGTTGTGGAGAGACACGCGGACAGCGGCCAGTTCCATTTCGCGGTGCGCTTCCGGGCTGTGCAGATCGGCGAAACGCGCTGCCACGTCCGCGCGGGCCTCATCGAGCATCGAGATCCAGCGCGCGATAAAACCGCCTTCGCCGGGCTCTGCCCCTTCAAAGCTCTGGTGGAGCGCGGCGCGGCAGCCGCCACATCCGCCATGGCCCATAACGACGATTTCACTCACTTCCAGCTGAGTCACAGCAAATTCCAGCGCCGCACTGACGCCATGACGTGCGCCATCGCGTTCGAACGGCGGCACCAGATTGGCGACGTTGCGCACCACAAACGCCTCTCCGGGGGAGGTGTCGAAGATGGTGGCCGGGTCCACTCGGCTGTCCGAACAGGAGATGATCATCACCTGCGGGCTTTGCCCTTCGGCGAGTTCGGCCCAACGGCTACGCTGGGCAGCCCAGCCGGAAGAGCGGAAGCGGCGATAGCCGTCGATCATGGCGCTGAAATCAATCATGGCGTGCGATATAGGGCGGCGCGCGGGACTGGCAAGGCCGGGCGATCATCGTTAAAGGGCAGGGCATGAATGCACCGCACCCCGTAGAGCGAGTCCGCAAGCCGGACTGGATTCGCGTCAAGGCCCCCACTTCCAAAGGCTATCAGGAAACGCGGGCGCTGATGCGTTCGAAGAGCCTTGTGACCGTGTGTGAAGAGGCGGCCTGCCCCAATATTGGCGAATGCTGGTCCCAGAAACATGCAACCGTTATGATCTTGGGCGATACCTGCACGCGCGCCTGCCGCTTCTGCAATATCAAGACAGGGATGCCGCGTCCGGTTGATCAGCTGGAGCCGCAGCATGTGGCCGAAGCCGCTGCCGCCATGCAGTTGCGTCATATCGTCATTACTTCTGTGGACAGGGACGATCTGCCCGATGGTGGCGCGTCTCAATTTGTGAAGGTGATTGCCGCCGTGCGCGCCGCAGCGCCTGAAACGACCATCGAAATCCTGACGCCAGATTTCCGCAACAAGCCTGAAGCCGCGCTTGAGTCCATCGCGATCGCGCGCCCGGATGTGTTCAATCACAATCTGGAGACGGTGCCGCGCAATTATCCGGCGATCCGGCCTGGCGCGCGTTATTACTGGTCTCTGCGCCAGCTGGAGCAGGTCAAGCGGCACGATCCGACCATCTTCACAAAGTCTGGCATCATGGTCGGTCTGGGCGAAAGCCGGATGGAAGTGCATCAGGTGATGGATGACATGCGCTCGGCCGATGTCGATTTCCTCACCATTGGCCAGTATCTCCAGCCCACACCCAAGCACGCCAAGGTGCAGGAGTTTGTGACGCCCGATACGTTTGCGGCCTATTCTGCCATGGCGCGTGCCAAGGGGTTCCTGCTGGTTTCCGCAACCCCGCTCACACGGTCCAGCTATCATGCTGACCGCGATTTTGCTCAATTGAAGGAAGCGCGCGCGGCCAAGCTCGCCAAGGCTGATGCCGTCTCATAAGGAAACGCGCCTTCTGCCCTGGAGCGCCGAGCAGATGTTCGATCTGGTCGCCGATGTGGGCCGCTATGGCGAGTTTCTGCCGTGGGTCAGTGCCGTCCGTGTCCGCACCAACAGCGACACCGAGATGGTGGCGGACCTGATCGTGGGGTTCAAGGCGCTCAAGGAGAGCTTCACATCGCGTGTGACGAAGGATCGGCCCAACCGCGTCTATGTGGAATATCTCGATGGGCCACTCAAATATCTGCACAATGAATGGCTGTTTGCCGATGCAGAGGGCGGGTGTGCGGTGAGCTTTTCAGTCGATTTTGCCTTCCGCAACCGCATCTTTGAAGCGATTGCGGGGCAGTATTTTGACAAGGCGCTCCGCAAGATGACCGACGCGTTCGAAGCGCGGGCAGCCGCGCTTTACGGCGTTGCGCCGGGCATCAGCAGTTCGAGCGCCACGAGCGCAGCCTGAAGCCGGATCGAATCGCGGCCTTCGTTCGGGAACAATTTGGTATCAGCAATCACGTCTTCGGGATCGGAGCCGCGCACGGCGCGCGCGAACACCACCGTGCCCACCGGCTTCTTGTCCGTGCCGCCATCCGGCCCGGCAATGCCGGTGATGGCCACGGCAATATCCGCCTCTGATCGATCGAGCGCGCCCTGCGCCATGGCCCAGGCCGTGGCGATGGAAACAGCGCCGAACGTCTCCAAAATGTCGCGGTCCACGCCCACAACCTTGCGCTTGATCTCGTTCGAATAGGTGACGAACCCCACTTCGAACACGTCCGACGAGCCGGGAATGGAGGTGAGCGCGGCGGAGACGAGCCCGCCCGTGCAGCTTTCGCACAAGGCAATCTTGCGGCCGAGCGCGCGGTTGGCGGCCAAGGCAGCCTCAGCCGCCGCCATCAGTTCAGGAGGAAGGACAGACACGAAACGTCCGATGCTTATTTGGAGGCCGGGGATGCGCCAGACAATGCGCGCGGGCAGATGGAGAAATTGCTGCCCGGCTTGTTGAATTTCTGCGAATTGCCAACTGCCTGCAGGATGATGCCCAGCAGATTGGACATGTTCTGCGGCGGCAGAGGAGAGAGTTGTTCGAGCACATCGCTCACCATCTGGCAGCTTTGCGGTTTCACGCTTTTGCCCAGTTCGGTGCTGATGCCTGCGCCGATCAGCGCCTTGGTGGCTTCATCGGGCAGGGCGGCCATCATTGCGCCATCCTTGCCGGCAATCTTAACGATGGCGGCCTTGGCGACCGGCCAGCTGCTATCTGCCGTGGTTCGATACCGGGCAACAAGCTCCGCGCCAGACCGCGTCAGATAGGCCGTGGGGGCGAGTGTAGGCTTGCAGCTTTTCGCCACTGTATCGATCAAATCGGGCAGGGCGAAGGTGACGAGCCCTTGCGCTTCTGCTGCCGTCATGCAGGGCTTGGCCTCTTGCGCCATGGTGGCGACGGGGAGCGATGCACCTGCGAGGGCGAGCGCCAATGCGGGAAGGGCTTTCATCTAGTTCGTCTCCTGAATCCTGATGGTGGCGATGGCCTGCGCTGCGATTCCCTCGCCCCGCCCCGTCATCCCCAACCGCTCGGTTGTGGTGGCCTTTATGCTAACTTGGCCGGTGGAAAGCTGCAACAGCTCTGCAACGCGCGCCTGCATCCTGTCTCGATGCGGGCCGATCTTGGGCGCTTCGCAGATGAGTGTGAGATCGACATGATCAAGGATACCGCCCGCATTGCGGATCAGATCGCGCGCATGTTCAACAAAACGGGAGGACGCCGCGCCCTTCCATTGAGGATCGGACGGGGGAAAGTGCGCACCAATATCGCCCGCTGCAATCGTGCCCAGCAGCGCGTCCACCAGCGCATGGAGCGCCACATCGGCGTCACTATGGCCGGACAGGCCATGGCTATGCTCCAGCTTGACGCCACACAGCCAAAGCGCCTCGCCCGCTTCGAGCCGGTGGACATCGAAACCCAGCCCGGTTCGAGTTTGCCACTGATGAGCCATCATTGCCTCCGCACGGTCAAAATCAGCCTTGTAGGTGAGTTTGAACAGCGCCGGATCACCCTCCACCAGCGCCACATCATGCCCGGCGGCGCGTGCAATCTGCGCATCATCGGTGGCGGCTGGGCCAGTCCAGCTTTCATGGGCGGCCAGAATTTCGGCTGTGCGAAAGGCTTGCGGGGTCTGGACATGGACGAGGCTTGCGCGATCTGTCACGTTGCCCAGCACATCGCCCTTGGCCGCGAGTGTATCCACGACCGGCAGCACGGGCACTGCGCCGTAGTGGGTATCCAGCGCGTCGATCAGACGATCAATCACGGCATCGGGCAGGAAGGGGCGCGCGGCGTCATGGATCAGCACTTTCTCTGACTCGGCAACCGTTTCGAGCCCCTGCAACACGGAATCCTGACGTTCTGCGCCGCCGGTCACCCATTCATGAGGCGCACCGCGCAACGCCTCTGCCAGCGGATCCTGCTGCCCGTCAGCGATCACGATGATGACGCGATCAATGCGTGGATGGCGCACCAGCCGTTCCCAAGCGTGCGCCACCACCGCTTTCCCGGCCACGCGTTCGAACTGCTTGGGACGGTCTGTCCCCGCGCGTTCGCCTTTTCCGGCGGCAACGATGATGGCAGCGATGCTCATGCGCGGTGCGCATAGGCGCATCCTTGCTTGCGCGCCAGCGGCGTTCGGATTATGGGCTGCCCAATTTTTAGGCAATCCTGACATGACCATGATCCAGCCCATTCAGATCGGCCCCGTCCGCATCGCCGCTCCGGTGATCCTTGCGCCCATGACCGGCGTAAGCGATCTGCCGTTTCGGCGGCTGGTGCGGCGCTTTGGCTCCGGCCTGAACGTCACAGAGATGATCGCGAGCCCCGCTGCCATCCGCGAAACGCGGCAATCCGTGCAAAAAGCCGCTTGGGATCCGATTGAAGAGCCCGTTTCGATGCAGCTCGTCGGCTGCGAGCCGGAACAGATGGGCGAGGCCGCCAAGTTGAATGAGGATCGCGGTGCGGCGATCATCGACATCAATATGGGCTGCCCGGTGCGCAAGGTGGTGAATGGCGATGCAGGCTCGGCCCTGATGCGCGATATTCCGCTCGCCTCTGCGCTGATCGAGGCGACTGTGAAGGCGGTTTCGGTGCCGGTGACGGTCAAGATGCGCATGGGCTGGTGTCATGACAGCCTGAATGCGCCTGAACTCGCACGGATCGCTGAGGATCTGGGCGCGAAGATGATCACTGTTCATGGCCGCACGCGCAACCAGATGTACAAAGGTCAGGCAGATTGGGCCTTCGTGCGGTCTGTGAAGGATGCTGTCTCCATCCCCGTGATCGTCAATGGTGATATTTGCGGGCCGGACGATGCCCTGACTGCGCTGGAGCAATCGGGCGCGGATGGGGTGATGATCGGACGCGGGGCCTATGGCAAGCCGTGGCTGCTCGCGCAGGTGATGGCTTCGCTGACTGGCCAGACGGTGCCTGAAGACCCGAGCATCGAGCAGCAATATCACATTATTACAGAGCATTATCGTGACATGCTCAATCATTATGGCACGCAGACTGCGGTCAATCTGATGCGCAAGCATATTGGCTGGTACACCAAGGGCCTGCCCGGCTCCGCCGAGTTCAGAAATGGTGTGAACCAGATTGCGGACCCCAAAGAGGTGCTCGACCGGCTGGAACGTTTCTATGCCCCTTGGGCCGCGCGCGGGGCGGCATGACGTCCCCCGCCATTCCCGGCCCGGTTGATG
>CALMZE010000053.1 GCA_937870585.1 uncultured Sphingomonadales bacterium
CTGACTCAGATCGAAACCGGGGCCGCGAGCAGAAATTCTCGCTCGATTATGAGGCAGACAGCAGCAACCAGCGCGTCTGGAACGTGCTCAGCCGCGATCCTCTGTTTGAAGACATGGCCTTTCATCCCATCGCCATTGCGTATGTGAAGGCGGTGCTGGGATGGCCTGCCTTGCTGGGCAATATCTCTGCCAACATCACCGGGCCGGGCGGCGGCGAAATGCTGCTGCATGCAGACCAGATATTCGTGCCCGAACCCTGGTCAAGCGCGCCACAGGGACTCAATGTCGCCTGGTGTCTGGATGATTTTACCGATGCCAACGGGGCCACGCGCTTCGTGCCCGGCAGCCACAGGCTGAACCGATTGCCCGAAGGCGCAGATCATGAATGCGAAACCCTTCCGCTGGAGGCGGAAGCAGGCTCCATCGTGATCTTTGAAAGCCGGGTGTGGCACAAGACGGGCAATAACCGCACGGTGGCCGAAACCCGCGCGGGCGTGTTCGGCTGGTACACCAAGCCCATTTATCGCCCACAGGAAAACTGGTTCCTCTCGCTCAGTCCGGACATCAGGCAATTCGCCAGCGAAGAGGCGCTGGTGCTTCTGGGCTATAAAACGGAAGGTCTGGGGCTGGTCTACGGCCAGTCACCCGCCTGATCGCGCGGGAGGTGGTGGCAGGGCTGGATTCGAACCTATTCTTTAACGCCTTGTATATAAGATTATTTCCCAATCTCGCTGAGTCTTCCCCACACCCTACCCCACACTTTTAGGCTATATCACGAAACCCTTAGACAGAAATTGATCGTCCTAGCAACCCGAGCCGGCCCAAAGCGCGGTTGAAACTATGCCATCGTCAGTGAACACGTTAAAAGGCCCCGAGTTGCGCAAATTCGGCAATCCTATCCTGGCGCGCGCCGCTGCATGACCAGCTTGTGCAGACTGGAGGTTGTGATCCGGGTCGACTTGCCGAGCTTGACCGCCTCAATCTCGCCCGACGCAATCAGCTCGTAGAGCTTGGTGCGACCGACGCCGATCATGCGTGCCGCCTCATTGACCGTCACGCAAATCGGCTCAAGCTTAGGCGGCGGCGTCACTGCGCTGCACTTTCGTTTTGGTATGACATGGGATCATCGATCCAGCGATTGACAGCGGACTCCCGCCAACCTGCGCCATGGACGCTGATTTTGACCTGGGTCGGGAATGTCCCCTCGGCGATCTTGCGATACATGGTTGAGCGGGACAGGCCGGTGCGGGCGAGGACGGTCTTCAGGCGGATGATCTTGTCGGTGTTGGACATGGGACTTGCTTCCATTCGTTGGCGTTCACTGGTTGCCCCTGACGCAAGAATTCATCGCCGAAATGCTTGGCGCAAGGCGATTTTCAGCCCGCCGTCCCGCCATCGTAAACGCGGATAGAATGACCGGGAGAAGGATAGGCACGGCTACGGACGGATAGAGAAGGTGGCGGACGCCAGCCCAGGCGTGCTCAGTGGGACAAAAATCCCACCATCTGCCCCGCCCCGAAGGCCCGCACCTCCAGCCACCGCCGTCAGCGGCGGAGATTTGCGCCACGACCGTCGGGAATTGC
>CALMZE010000054.1 GCA_937870585.1 uncultured Sphingomonadales bacterium
TATGTAAAATAGTGCTATGTGAGGTGCGCGGGATGCTTGGCTCCTGTGTGCCCCCTTACACTGCCCAGGTCATGTCTAAACAGTCCTCCTTCCGAGTCCAATTGGTGTGAACTCATCCGTCATTACCAGCGGAGCGCAGCAATCCAGAGTTGGACCGGTCTGGAATGCTCCGTTCCGCTCGCAATGACGACAATATTGACAAAGCGCATTGTCAAGTTAGCTTCCTACCCATCAAATGTCATACGCGATTCGAAAGAGCCCCCAGGCTCCGCCGCATTTCGGAATGGCTCAAAAATGAGAGGAGAATGGCAATCATGGCCACCGGTCTATCCATCGTCCGTAAATCCATCCTGCCCCAGGGAGGAGACAGCTGGCAGAGCATTGCACAGCGCGAGCTTTCTGAAACGCCGGAAAGCGATGCCGTCTCCATGCTTCAAAGCTGGAATCTGCATGTGTTCATGCGCTCTGCGGGTGGTGTCGGGCGGCTCCGCAGTGACAATCCGATCCTGCCAAGCGACGTCATCTTCGTCGAGCCGCCGCGCGCAGCCTGAGCCATGGCGGGCGCGACGATCAGCGATGTGCGCATTGCCGCCGCCCATGATGGCGAAGCGGAACTGCTTGTCACGCTCAGCTTTGCCAATGGCGGCCAGTCGCAAGTCACTCTCGATGAATTCGCGGCCCGCACATTGCTCACCAGCACCAATGCCAGCAGTGCCGATCAACTTATCGGCGTCGGCTGGGAGCCCGTCAGAGATGCGCTGATCGCTTCATCCGGGCGCTTTGCCGAACACACTTCATAAAGAATATGAACAGGAGAATGGACATGTACGATCTGGTCATCCGCAAGGGTCGCATCGTTGACGGCTCGGGTATGCCCGCGTTCAACGCTGACGTGGCGGTCAAGGATGGGCGTATCGCCAAAATTGGCCATATTGCCGAAGCTGGCGCGCGGGAAATAGACGCGACGGGCAAGATCGTCGCACCCGGCTTCATCGATCCGCACACCCATTTCGATGCGCAGTTCCTGTGGGATGGCTATGCCAAGCCTGCCTTGTCTCATGGCGTGACAACCGTGGTGGCAGGCAATTGCTCGCTCTCACTGGCTCCGCTCAAGGCCGAGCACCGCATGAAACTGGTCGGCATGTTCAACCAGATCGAGGAAATGCCGCTCAAGGCCTTCAAGGAAGGCGTTGTGTGGGATTGGGAGACCTTCCCCGAATATCTCGCGCGCATTCAAAAAGGTCTGGCGATCAATGTCGGTCAATTGGTCGGCCACAGCGTGCTGCGCCTGTGGGTGATGGGCGAAGCCGCGATGGAACGCACGGCAGAGCCCGAGGAAATAGCCGAAATGCAGACGATTTTGCGCGAATGCCTTGATGCAGGCGCCATCGGCCTGTCCACCAGCTATGTCGATATGGACGAAACGCTCAAGCCTGTGCCGAGCCGTTATGCCGATGCCGATGAAGTGGATGCGCTCGCCAGCGTGCTCGCCGAATATGGCCGCGTGCTCCAGATCGTTCCTGAATTTTACGATCCAGATCTCACCATCGCTCGACTCGATCAATTGGCGGAGCTGTCACTCAAATACAGCATCCCCACCACCTTCTCTCCCCTTTTCGTCAGCGCAGACAATGTCGCGGCGGTGGAACGCGTGATGGCGCGTGTTGACGAACAATTCGCACGCGGTGCCCGCGTCTGGCCGCAGGTGCAGACCCGCCCGATCGACATTAGCTTCAGCTTTGCCGTGCCCAGCCTGCTCTTCATCCGCCTGCCCGGCTGGTACAATGTCATGCGCTTCGGCACGCCGGACGAGATTGTCGAAGCCTTCGCCAATCCTGAAAGCCGCGCCAAGCTGGTGGCGGAAGCCACGCCGCAGATGATGCTCTGGGCGTTCCTGCGCCTGCGCCATGTGGGGAGCGACGCGAACCAGAAATATGTCGGCAAAACGCTCGCTGAAATCGGCGATATGCGTGGGCAAAGCCCGCTTGATGCGATGATCGACCTTTCGGTTGAAGAAAGGCTGGATGCGCATTTCATCGCCGAAAGCATGGGCCATAATCAGGATGAACAGGTCGGTGGGCTGCTCAGGCATCCGCGCGTCCATATTGGCGCAAGCGATGGCGGCGCACACATCCTGTCATTCTCGACCTATGGTGATACCGGCTATCTGTTCGGCCATTTCGTGCGTGATCAGAAGCTGCTGACGCTGGAGGAAGCGGTGAAGAAAGTCACTTCTGACACGGCCGCCATTTGGGGCATTCCGGATCGGGGGCTCCTGCAAAAGGGTCTGGTTGCAGACATTGTGGTGTTCGATCCGGCCAGGATTGATCGCGGTGTGGAAAATTATGTGCAGGACGTGCCCGGCGATGGCAGCCGCTACGTCCGCGATGCGCATGGCGTGGATACCGTGATCGTAGCCGGAGGTGTCGCATGGAGTGCGGCCGAGGGCTATACCAGCGATGCGCGCGGGGCGATCCTGCCCCCTGCCCTGTCCCCAACTCCTGAGCGGCTTGCCGCATGAGCTGGGCAGGTGTGAGTGAGCGGCGCGTTGAAACCAACGGCATCACGCTCAACATTGCCGAAGCTGGAGAGGGGCCGCTGGTCCTTCTCCTGCACGGCTTCCCCGAAAGCTGGTATAGCTGGCGGCACCAGTTCGCACCTCTGGCTGCGGCAGGCTATCACGTCGTCGCGCCAGACATGCGCGGCTATGGCAAGAGCGACAAGCCTGCCGACATCACGGCCTATAATCAGGTTGAAGTGGTCAATGACATTATCGGCCTGATCCCGGCGCTGGGCTATGACACGGCAGTCGTCATCGGGCATGATTGGGGCGCGCCAACTGCTTGGGCCACGGCGCTGCACCATCCGGACAAGGTGCGCGCTGTGGGCGGACTATCCGTGCCCTTCATGCCGCGCTCGCCCGTGCAGCCGATGCCGATGATGCGTGAAGTGTTCAAAGGCCAATTTTTCTACCAGCTCTATTTTCAGGAGCCGGGCGTGGCCGAAGCCGAGTTCGAAAAGGACATCAAGACCGGCCTGCGCAAATTCCTTGTGATGGCGGGCGGCGAAACCGATCTTACCAAGCTGACGCTCAAGACCGAGCATGATGATTTGCTCACGAGTCTGGAAGATCCCAAGCAGCTGCCGCCTTGGCTGTCCGAAGCTGATCTGGATTTTTACGCGGGCGAATTTACGCGCTCCGGAATGCGCGGTCCGCTCAATTACTATCGCAATCATGATCTGACATGGGAACTGACCGCGGGTGCCCCCACCCAGATCAGCCAGCCCGCGATGTTTGTGGCGGGCACAGCGGATGGTGTTGTGATGATGGCCGCCGCTGCCATTGTGGCGATGCCTCAATTCGTCACTGATCTGCGCATCAACCGGATGATTCCGGGCATCGGCCATTGGACGCAGCAGGAAGCGCCCGAGGCTGTGAATGACGCCATCGTTGAGTTCCTGACGCTTATCGACGGCTGAGGAGGCCGCCTATTATGCCTGAGACAGTGATCATCATTGGTGCTGGTATTGGCGGACTCTGCTCTGCACTGCTGCTGGCTCCATCCGGGCGCGAGATCGTGATGATCGAACGCGACGGGCCGCTGGAAAGCAGCGATCCGGACACGATCTTCCGTGACTGGAAGCGCAATGGCGTGGCGCATTTGCGGCAAAGCCATGCGTTTCTGGCGCGGCTGCGGATGATCTTCAAGGAAGAGCACCCTGCCCTGCTGGACCAGTTGCTGGCACAGGGCGCGCGCGAGCTTCCGTTCGACATTTGGCTGACCGATCAGCAGGAAAAAGACTATCAGCCCGCGCCAGATGATGCTGAGCTGACCATCATCACCAGCCGCCGCACGACGCTGGAAATGACGATGCGGCGCTATGTGGAAACGCTGCCCAACGTGACGCTGCATTGCGGCTTCAAGGTGGACAGGCTGATCACCGCCATGGGCGATGATGGCGTGGTGGATGTGCGCGGCGTGGCTGGCATCATGGACGGAGCGGCGACTGAATTGCTCGCCAATATCGTCGTAGATGCCTCGGGCAAGGGCGGGCGCGCCATCAAGCAGTTGATGGATGAAGGCGCGCGCATTGCCGAGGAGCAAGAGACGGCGGGCATCCTCTATTTCACGCGGCATTACCGCCTTTTGCCGGGGCAGACCGAGCCCGATCGTAAATCAAACCCGCCGGCGTCGGGCGATCTCGGCTATCTGAAATTCGGCGTTTTTCCGGGCGATAATGGCAATTTCTCGATAACGCTCGCTGTGCCGGAGATTGAACTGGAATTGCGGCAGGCGGTTGTGAACCCGGGCGTGTTCCATGCCATCACCCTGATGTTGCCGGGCTTACAGCCTTGGACCAACGAAGAACGTGCCGAGCCGACCGGCAAGGTCATCGGCATGGGTGATCTGATCAGTCGCTGGCGCGATATGGTGGTCGATGGAAAGCCTGCCGCGCGCGGCTATTTTGCCGTGGGTGACACGCTGGTGCGCGCAAATCCGCTCTACGGGCGGGGTTGCTCCTTTGCCGCTGTCAGCGCGCAATCGCTGCGCCGCGTGCTGGATGCGCACAGCGATCCGATGGCCCGCGCCCTAGCCTTTCATGAGGCGCTGCATGAAGAGCTTCGGCCCTTCTACCTTGTCCAGCGCAAACAGGATCGCAGCGCCATCAAGGAAGCGCGCCGCGCCCTCACACCGGGACAACAGCCACATTGGCGCGCGCGGCTCACGAAGAGCTTCATCACCGATGGTGTCGAGATTGCCATCCGCTCGGACACGCAATTGCTCCGTGCGGCGTTGCGCGGATTTCACATGCTCGAACATCCTGAAGCCTGGTTGAAACGTCCGCGCAATCTGGCGGGCGTGCTCTATTATTGGGCGCGCGGGAAGAAGCGCAATGCCGCCGCCTATCGCCCCAATCCGGGGCCGGAGCGTGAAGTGATGCTTCGCGCGCTGAGCATCGACCATGAGGCGGATATGCAGCGCGTCGCGCAGGAACTGGCACAGGCCGCATAGGCAGATTGCCCAATCCGGCAGAGTTAAACGTCAGGCGGCGCACCGGCACCGCCTGACGCATTCCATCAATGCCGGGCCAGTTCGTCGCGGCCGACCACCATATAATGGACTTCATCCGGGCCATCGGCAAAGCGCAGATGACGGACATCGGCATAGAGTTCGGCAAGCGGCGTCCACTGCGACATGCCAGTCGCGCCATGGATCTGGATCGCCTGATCAATGATCTGGCAGGCGCGTTCCGGGATCATTGCCTTGGCCATGCTCACCCATACGCGCGCTTCGCGGTTGCCGAGCACATCCATCGCCTTGGCCGCCTTGAGCACGATCAGCCGCATCGCTTCGATCTCGATCCGCGCACGGGCGATCACTTCCAGATTCTTGCCCAGCTGCGCCAAAGGCTTGCCAAAGGCCGTTCGGGAATTGCCGCGCTTCACCATTAGATCCAGCGCGCGTTCCGCCTTGCCGATAGTGCGCATACAATGATGGATACGGCCCGGCCCAAGGCGCAATTGCGAGATTTCAAACCCGCGCCCCTCGCCCAGCAGCATATTCTCCTGCGGGACGCGCACATTGTCGAAGCGCATGTGCATGTGACCCTGCGGCGCATGATCCGAACCGAAAACGTGCATCGGCCCCAGCACCTGCACGCCGGGCGTGTCCATCGGCACCAGAATTTGAGAATGCTGAGACTTTTTCGGCGCTTCCGGGTTGGTGTTCACCATGCAGATCAGGATCTTGCAGCGCGGATCGCCCGCCCCGCTGATGAAGTATTTCTCGCCATTGAGCACCCAGTCATTGCCCTCCAGCCGCGCGCTCATGGCAATGTTGCTCGCGTCTGACGAGGCCACGCCGGGTTCCGTCATCACATAGGCAGAACGGATTTCGCCATTCAGCAAGGGCTTGAGCCAGCGCTCTTTCTGCTCGGGCGTGCCGACCATTTCGAGCACTTCCATATTGCCGGTATCGGGTGCAGAGCAGTTGAGCGATTCAGAGGCCAGCGGCGATTTGCCGAGTTCGGCGGCGATATAGGCATAATCAAGGTTGGAAAGCGGCGTGCCCGTCTTCCCATGCGGCAGGAAGAAGTTCCAAAGCCCGGCGGCCTTGGCCTTGTCCTTCGCGCCTTCGAGCAGTTCCAGTTGTCCCGGTGCCCAGGCCCAACGCTCGGTGCGAGCCGCACCCAGTCGGAAAAACTCCTCAGTGATAGGATCGACATTCTCGGCAATGTGCCGCTTCACCGCATCGAAGAGCGGTTGCGCTCCGGCAGACATGCGCAGGTCGTTGAGTTCCACGTCAAGCTCAAACGATGACATTGGCTTTTCCTCTCTCTTTTCGTTGATTGTGCCAGTCCACTAACCACCAGCAACGGCGCGGAGCAATGCCCCGGTCGGATTTCTCGACGAAAAAGCTGCAGAATTGGCAGTTCAGACCGAAAGGCAGAGCGGATAAACAGCCGCGCTCAGGCGGCAAGCCGCATCCACCACATCGTCGATTGACGCGTCAAAGTCAGCGACGATCCAGTTGAGCGCGATATGGACAATGGCCCCGACCGTACCGATCACAACCAGCCGGTCCGCGCGCGCCAGCCCGTCGAGCGGCCGATCAATGATCAGTTCGGCAAAATTATTGACAGCAGTTTCCAGATAGGCATCGACGACAGGGCTGATACCCCGGATTTCCACCATGAACGCGCGGGCATGGGCGGGCTGTTCGCGCAGCGCCGCATAATAATGGCGCAGGATCGTGCCGAGCCTCTCCTGCCGCGCCACATCCCCAGACCGCGCCCGCAAGTCGGCAATCAGATGATCCGCCGAAGCAGAGGCCGCCGCCACCAGCAAATCTTCACTGTTCGCAAAACTCTCATAGAAATAGCGCTCGGTCAGCCCGGCGGCGTCACACACCGCCTTGACCGACGAGTTGCGAAAACCTCGCTGGCTATAGACGCGGAAGGCGGCCATGAGCAGCATCGCACGGCGCTCTGCCTTGCGCTCATCGGCCCCGCGACCGCGCCATCTTCTTTCTATCACTTGCGCCATATTCGCGCTCAGCAATAGCCGAACCCGGCATCAATCGACAATTGAAATTGTCAGGCTCAATGCGCTTGCGCAGCCTTCCAGTCGCGCTTGATCTTCTTGGCGAGTGACCATTTGTGGACTTCGGTCGGGCCGTCATAGATGCGGAACGCGCGGACTTCGCGGAATACCTGTTCAACAATCGTGTGCTCAGTGACGCCCATGCCACCCATCACCTGAACGCAGCGATCCGCGATGCGCATCAGCGCTTCGGAGACGGCAACCTTGGTCATCGAGCTTTCTACCGTGCCGAGAACCCCGGTATCGAGCACATTTGCGCACCATTCGATCATCAGCTTGGATTGCTGGAGGTCGATCAGGTTTTCCGCGAGCATGAAGCCCACGCCCTCATGATCAATCAACTGCTTGCCGAACGCCATGCGGCGATTTGCATAGTCGGTCGCGATCTCATGTGCGCGTTCGCAGCAGCCGTGCCAGCGCATACAGTGTGAGAGACGCGCAGGAGAAAGGCGGATCTGGGCATATTTGAAGCCCTCCCCTGCCTGCCCCAGCATCTGGTCTGCCGGAACGCGGAGATTGTTGATCTCAAGCGTCGCGTGGCTGCCGGGCATGGAGCTGTCGATGGTGTTGGGGACATGGGTGATGGTGATCGCGGGATCGGGCAGATCGACGAGGAACATGCACGCTCCTTCATCCGCCTTGGCCATCACGATACCGACGCTCGCCCCTTCCGCGCCGGTGATGAACGCCTTGCGGCCATTGATCACCCAGTGATTGCCATCAGGCTTGCAGGTTGTCTGCATCATCGAGGGATCAGAGCCTGCGCCGCCTTCCAGCGCGGGTTCAGTCATCAAGAAGGCAGAACGGGCGCGGCCTTCCACGAGCGGCTTCAAAAAGCGCGCCTTGATCTCCGGGCTGCCGACATGGCCCAGAAGATACATATTGCCTTCATCGGGCGCCATCGTGTTGCAGGCGAGTGGGCCAAGCGGAGACAGGCCGGACTTCTGGAGGATAAAAGCTGTTTCCAGCTGCGTCATATGCCCGCCATCGGGCAGGATGTGCGGCGTGAGGACACCCGCTGCGCGTGCCTTGTCGCGCATTTCATAAACCATCTCGTCCATGGGCGCGCCATGATGGTCGCGGCGGGTGTCCTTCTCATAAGGGATCACCACTTCGCGGACGAACGCTTCGACTTTCGCGCCAAGATCAAGCGCGCGCTGGGAGAGGGTCATTATCAATCTCGCTCAAAAGCTGGGGTTTGGAATCACGCCCCTGCCTTTGAACGATTTTGAGCCGTCTGCAACGCGTTTAGTTGACCATCCGCGCATTCTCTCCCCAATAGGGGATGCGCAGCGCCTTCTTGTCCATCTTGCCTGCCGCTGTGCGCGGAATGCTATCGACAAAAGCAACGGATTTGGGCGCCTTCACGCCGCCCAGTCGCGCCTTGGTGTGGGCGATGATCGCAGCCTCATCAATCCCCTGCCCCACCACAATGGCATGGACTTGTTCGCCCCATTTCTCATGCGGAATGCCGATCACGGCACATTCGCGCACTTCGGCGAGTTCGGTGATCGCGGCTTCCACCTCGGTGGTGAAGACGTTGAACCCGCCTGAGACCACCATGTCCTTCTTACGGTCTACAATGTAGAGGAAGCCATGATCATCGCGCTTGGCGACGTCTCCGGTGTGGTGCCAGCCAAAGGTGCGAATTTCCTCGGTTGCTTCAGGCTTTTCAAAATAGCTGTGCGAAACCAGCACGCCCCGCACCACAATCTCGCCCGCTTCGCCCACGGGCAGCAAGTTGCCCTCATCATCCATCAGGCCGACCTTCACAGACCGCGTCGGCTTGCCGCAACTGGCCAGCCGTTCGGGATGGTCGCCGCGCGCTGCCGCCGCCACGATTTCAGGCGGCAACCAGGTGATGATCATCGGACATTCCACCTGACCATAGCCCTGACACATGCACGGCCCGAACGTCTCAACCGCAACGCGGAGCTTCTCTGGCGAACAGGGCGAGCCGACGAGGATGAAGATTTTCAGGCTCGAATAATCATGCTTGTCGATCTGCGGAGAGGCGAGGCACTGATACATCGCGGTCGGCGGCAGATACATGTGCGTCACGCGCCGTTCTTCGATGGTGCGCAGCACCTTGTCGGCGTCAAAGCCGGGCAGGATGACCTGCGTTGCGCCAAGACTCAGTGTGGAGAGCGCAATTGGCCCTGCCGCATGGGTGATCGGCGCGGAGACGAGCGCAACCGGATCATCAGTTCGGCCACCCATTGCATCCGCCGCTGTTTCGATCATCGTGCCCCAGCCGAGATTGGTCACGTTCGCGCCCTTGGACGGTCCGGTGGTGCCGCCTGTGGGGAAAATGCCGACCAGTTCGTTCATATTGCCGAATGCGTCGATTTCCGGCTCGACGAAATCCGCCGCCGTGGTGCTGCCGACAAATTGTTCAAGCGAAGGCACGCCATCGAGCGCCTTATCCATGCAGACTAGCTTGGTGAGGCCGGGGCACAGAGCACGCAGCTCCTCCACTTCATGCGCGAGGCTCGAATGGAAGACGAGCCATTCGCAGCGCACATAGTTGATATAGGCTGCATTGGCGTCAATCGCGTTGCGGATGTTGACCGGAATCCACTTGCCGTTCGCGCGCCACATGGCGAGCAAAATGACCATCAGCTGCGCGCTGTTGGGGGCATAGAGCGCCAGGCATTCCTGATTTCCAAAGCCGTTCTTCTGGAGCGCCGCGGCCAGCCGTTCAGTCTCTGCCTTGGTTTCGGCAAAGGTCAGCTGTTCACCGGTTTCGGTGTCGATCAACGCCAGCCGGGCCGGATCCATGTCATGGCCACGGTCAAAATAGTCAATTGCACGCACGGGTTATCGTCCTTCGCGAAGAGAATCAGTGAGCGGTCTGGCCGCCATCGATAATGAACAGCGATCCGTTGATAAAGCTCGCTGCATCCGAACAGAGATGGAGCACGGTGCCCGCAATCTCCTCGGGCTGCGCGGCACGACCGCTGATGTTCTGCGCAAAGAAGGCCGCACGGAAATCGGCGCTGTCCGCCCAATGCTGCGTCATCGGCGTGACGACAAAGCCGGGGCCAATGGCGTTTACGCGGATGCCCTGTTGTGCATATTCAATCGCTGCCGCCTTGGTGAGCCCGACCACGCCGTGCTTGGCCGCCACATAGGCCGACATATTGGGGTCTGCGATGACGCCGCCGACTGATGCCGTGTTAACGATGGCCCCCTTCCCTGTTCTTAGGAAATGCCTGATTTCCGCCTGCATCGAAAGGAAGACGCCCTTCAGATCGACATCAATGGCAAGGTTCCATTCGTCCAGCGTGACCTCATGGAGCGGGCGCTGTTCAGGCAACACACCGGCATTATTGAACGCCATATCCATGCCGCCAAAGCGCGCGACGCAGTCCGCCACCAGCGCCTCCAGCGCGGCAGGATCGGTCACATCGGTCTTGAGGAAGGCCGCCTTGCCGCCCGCCGCTTCGATGAGGCTAACCGTTTCTGCCGCCCGCGCGTCGATGTCACCGATCATCACGGCAGCGCCTTCGCTTGCAAAGGCCAGCGCGGTAGCTCGCCCAATGCCCGTTGCGCCGCCCGTGATCAGGACTGTCTTGCCTTCAAACCGCATCATTCATTCTCCCGGATTGATCAGCACCTTGCAGTCATGCGTGCGCGTGCGCAAAGCTTCGAACCGGGCGGGTGTTTCATTGAGTGAAATCGTGTCGGTGATGAGCATTCGAGGCTCTGCGGCTCCTGCATTGAGCGCATCAAGCGCTTCCTCATATTCGTCGCGCGTGAAGAAGGCGGAGGTGATCAGCCGGATTTCCTTGGAGAGCATGGCAAAGCTGTTGAACGTGTCTGGCCGTGTACACAGGCCAAGCAGCAGGATCGTTCCGCGCTTGCGGACCTGACTGACCGCCTGCTCAATCAGCCCCGGAATACCCACGCATTCAAACACGATATCTGCCGGACCTCCGAGTGCACGGGCCGCGCCGCCAATCGGATCGCCGGGATCAACCGCAAAGCCCGTTGCGCCCATCGCCAGGGCGCGGTCACGTTGCCAGTCTGCCAAGTCCTGAATGACCACATCCGCCGCGCCCTTGCGCCGCGCCCAAAAGGCGACGGCAAGTCCAATCGGGCCAGCCCCGAGGATCAATATCTTGTCTCCCGCCTTCATCCCCGACATGTTGACGCCGTGCAGCGCGACGGCGAGCGGCTCGATGATTGCGCCATCGGCCAGACTAGCGCTTTGAGGCAGGCGAATGCACTGGTTGGGCTTCGTCACCGCATATTCGGCATAGCCTCCGCCTTGCAGCCCAAACCCATCGCACCACGCCACTTCGCCCGCCTTGCAAGACGCGCATTGGCCACAGGATTGGAGTGGGATGACGGAGACGAGGTCGCCCATGGTCAGCCCCTCCACGCCCTTGCCCAGCGCGACGACTTCGCCCGCGAATTCATGGCCAAGGATCGAGCCCGGTCCCTGCCCATAGGCCGGGTCTTCGGTCATGTGCAGATCGGACCCGCAAATGCCGCACCGCCCCACCTTCACAACGACTTCCCCAGTCTGAGGTGTGGGGTCGTCGACGGTTTCAACTGTCAGCGGCTTGTGGAGCCCTTGCATGATGGCGGCGCGCATTGTTGCTCCAATTCACCTCGTCACTCCCGCGACGGCGGGAATCCAAGGACACGATGTTTCCTGCACTTCACTCCATCCGTCGACCATGGAGTTCATGGATTCCCACCTGCGCGGGAATGACGGGTCGAAAATTTCACTCATCCCAAGGCTGAATTTCCCCCGTAGCAACTTGTGTCGGCACGCAGAGTAAAAAACAAAATCCGACATCAATCGCCTTGGGATAGGCTTTCTGAAGCAGCGCCATCATCTCCTTGGATGATTTCGCCTTCTTGGAAAGCGCCATGAAATTCGTAATATAGGCGCGAGACCATGCAATGCTCGCAGGTGTATCCACCTGCCCCGGCTTGGTGTGGCCAGGAATCACGCGCAGCGGTTTGCGCTCGGTCAAATCGTCCAGCACCTTGATCCAAGCGTGATAGCGATCCGGCGTGTGTTCACCCAGCCACATATACATGCCGTTGTAAACGACATCGCCCGCAATCAGCGTCTTGGTTTCACCATCCCAAACAATGGTGGAGCGGACATGATCACCCTGCATCGGCCCTTCAATCGCCAGAGAATGCCCTTCGAGCGTATAGCCCCCGCCTTCCAGTGCAGTCGGCACAACTGGACGGCGTGGGGCGTTTGGCCCCAGCTGCTCGCTCCAGCGCGCGAATTTGATGGGGACAGAACGGGTCATATCCTTCACCACGACCGGCGCGGCGAGCAATTGCGCATCCGGAAAGGCATCGGCCAGCACGTCCAGACCGAAGAAATGATCCGGATGGTCGTGCGTGATGATGATCGCCTTCAGCGTCTTCCCGCTGTCCAATATGTCAGCGACGACACGATAAGCATCAGCGCGGCTGAACGGCACATCAATCAGCACCGCTTCCTTCTTACCCTTCACCAGCGTGATGTTGGCGTGCATCGAGGTCTGGCTGGTGCGGATCACCTGATAGTCAAGGGGTGCGGCCAGCGCGGGCGTTGCCAAGAGGGCGAGGCCTGCCGCCGTCCATTTCATCACAAAATCCCCGATTTTCCGGGAGACAGGATATGATTGGGATCAATCGCATCCTTCAGCAGCGCGTTGAAGTCGCGATTCACCTTGCCATATTGTTCAGCAACGAGCGCCATCGAGTTCACGCCGGTGCGATAGCTCGCCCAGCCCTTCTTGCCGAATTCCGTGACCAGTTCACGGTAGCAAGCATCAGCTTTCTTCTCCTGCTCAGGATCAGACTTGTCGAACAGCAGGGCAATGATGTGATGCAGGTCGCGCCAGCCAATGGCGTAAGCCGCCGTATAGTCAAAGCCGTGCTTTTCGAGGATCGAGCGGGCGAGACCGGTCTGCGCCTGCGCTTCCTTGCCCTTGGCCGCAGCAACAGGGGCAAACCAGGCGAGCCCGCCGCCTGCCCCGCGCCAGCGCAGCAAGCCGATCTCATCCAGATTGAGGCCCCCTTCCATCAGCGTTTTGTGATGATGGAACCATGGATTGCCATCCATCTCCGCCTCAGTCAGCACTTCGCCGCCACTGGGCGCAAGCGCGGCGCGAATGATCGGTTCCACGCCTGCCACGGTCTGCTCGGTACCATAAAGAGCGAAATAGGTGTTCCACATGCCCAGACCGTTCGCCTTAGCGACCTTTTTCACAGACTCATCGTCGAGCGGAGCGCCATCGGGCACAACATCGCTGCGGCGCTTGAACATGGCGAGCTGATATGACGCGCTCATCATCAGATTGACGTTGGGGATCAGGCTCGCCACTCGCAAAGGCCGCATCGCATCAATGATCGCAGGCACATCATCCATATTGTTGTGACGCACCATGAAGGGCTTGTAGACTGGCGGCTTGGGCATCAGCCACAGCCCCATCTTGGTCACCACGCCGAAATTGGACTGGGTGAACAGCCCGTCCACATAAGGGCCGTACCCCCATTTGAACGCCTGCCACGCCGTCGTGCCTTCGATGCTGCCCATGCCGGTGCGCATCAGTTCACCACTTGGCAGCACAACTTCCATGCCGCATTGGAAGGTGAAATGCTCGCCATAGGGCGTGTAGCCTACGCCACGATCCAGCGTGTTGCCTACTGGTGACGCAATCGGGCCAACGGTCGGCACGTCGATCCACAGCGGTATATTATTCTCTTCGAGATAATCCTTGAGCTGCTGATAGGTGACGCCCGGCTCCACAAGCGCGGTTCCCAGTTCGGCATCGACTTCAAGGATGCGGTTCATCCGCTTGAGATCCAGCACAATCTGACCCGGCGTTGCAGGCGCGGCCATGCCATAGCCCATGTTCTTACCCGTAGAGATCGTCCAGATCGGCTGTTTGAACTTGTTCGCGATGCGGACGATTTCCTGCACTTGCTCCACAGTCGCCGGAGCAACCGCGCCAACCGGAACATGGACGTGCGTTGGATCGGGAATATAGGTTTTGGACCAGGGAATGACGGCGTCCGGATCGCCAAAGGACCATTCTGCGCCCACCACATCGCGCATCGCCTTGATGGCACCGGCAAAGTCTGCCTTGCTCACGCCGGGCGCGAGCGGTGCCGGATTGGCGCGGCTCACGCTCATGCTGGCTGCTGCCGCGGCCCCGGCAAGGCCAGCGCCCATCAGCGCGCGGCGATCAAGTTGAATGCCGCTCATTGGCCATGCTCCTGCTTGCTTGCTTTGCTCTTGCTGATCCATTTGGCCAGCGCTGCCATTTCGGCGGTGGTGATTTCAGTGGGACGGAAGGCGGGCATTCCATTGCGGCCCGCGCGCGCCGTCATGGTGATATAGTCCACAGGCAGTTTGCGCCCGAGCAAGATGGGGCCGACATTGCGACCGTGGCAATAGCCGCAAGTCTTGGCATAGACGATATCCGGAGTGCGTTCACCTTGTGCCTCACCCAGCTTCTGAGCGGCAAAGGCGGTCGTCGCGAGCCCCAGTGCGACGAGTGATCCCAGGATCATTCTCATTTGAAATTCCCCAATTGCACACCGCCATCAATCACAAGATGCGCACCCGTCATGAAACTGGACGCATCTGACGCCAGATAGAGTGCCAGCGGCTTCATCTGTTCGGTTTCGGCCATATAGCCCAGCGGAATGGTCTTTTCGAATGACGTCTTGGCGTCAGGATTTTTCTTCACCCAACCATCGCCAATATTGGTGACGAACGGTCCCGGCGCGATGGCATTCACGCGGATGCCAAACTCCGCCAGTTCCAGCGCTGCATGGCGGACGAGGTGAAGCACACCGGCCTTTGCGGGCATATAGGGCAGGCCAACAATGGCCTCATTGATGATGCCCGCATTGGAAGCGGTCGCGATGATCGAGCCTTTGCGATTGCCGTCTCGCATACAGCGCACGGCTTCGCGGATGGTGAAATAGGCGCCACTCAAATTGATATCGATTGAGCGTTTCCATTTCTCTGGGTCATATTGGTCGATCCGGCCCAGCGGATTGCGCTCGCCTGCGGGAGACCAGAAGCCGTTGCCCGCATCCCACCCGGCATTGGCAAAGCAGATATCGAGCCCGCCATAAGCGGAAACATGCGCGTCAAACGCGGCGGTCACTTGCGCGAGATCGGCAATGTCACATTGCACTGCCTGCGCTTCGGCACCTTCTGCGCGAAGTCGGGCAGCCTCGCGCTCTGCCCCTGCCCCATCCAGATCGGCCAGCGTTACCTTAGCTCCGGCTTCGGCCATGGCTTCGGCATAAGCGAGACCGATGCCAGAGGCGGCCCCCGTTACCAATGCGCTGCGGCCTTCTATATTGAACTGGTCGAGTGTCTTCATCGTTCCTCAGCCTCTGCCTTGATCATTTTTTGGAGCAACCGCCTTGCGCGGATGCCGCCACCATCGCCGCTCAGCACGAGCGGCTCCATCTCCCAAAAATCGCGGCCTGCCATCAGGCGATGGGCATCGCGGATGACGGGCAAATCTTCATGCTCGAACGCGTGAGCAAGCGCGGCACGCAGGCCTTCGCTGAACTCCGCATCGCCGAGCGCATAGTCACGCGCCGTGGCCCACAGATAGTGCGTGGTGTCCGGCGTTTCGGGTGTAAAGGCATGGAGTGAATAGAGCGCCTTCATCTCGGGAACAGGAGTCCCCGGTTCACCACTACGATAATCGAAAAACAGCGTGGCCGGTGCATTCCACGTCACTTCGCCAAAATAGTCCTGCTTGCGTCCAGCCACGCCTAGTACGGCGGCCAGCGCGGGCGAGATAAAATCATTCTCACGCGTGTAGCGCGAAAAGGCGCGCTCACCATCTTGCCAGAATTTGCGCTCTCCAATGGTGAAGGCGTTAGCCACCAGCGCTGGGTGAACGAAATTGGCATGGCTGAGATCAAGGATATTGTCGCTATACAGTTCGTAATGACCTTCAGCGAGCGTCGCGCCGCGCACCGCCTCCCAAGCGGGATCATCCAGCCAGCTGAAATCCGGGATCCGCGATATGTCTGCCTTCTCTGCATCCCCCATCCAGATCCAGAGCAGCCGATAGCGCTCAACCAGCGGATAGGTAGGCACGGAGGTTTTGGGCGGGTCTTCCCCTTGGTGCGGATTGAAGACACAGGCCCCCGCTCCATCGAACCTCAGACCATGATAAGGGCAGGCCAGAGCGCCTTCGATCACCTGACCATCGCCCAGCGCCGCAAAGCGATGCGGGCAGCGGCCACCGATCGCCTGGGCGACACCCCCTCCATCACGAAACAGCGCGACAGGCTCTTCCAGAAACACTCTGGATTGAGGTGTGTCGGTCAGCTCGTCCGCCCAGCCTGCAACGTACCAGATATTGCGCAGATAAGTGCCGCGCTTGGCTGCAAGTTTGGGAATGGCTCCATTTGCGCCCATGGCCAATGCTTACAGGTACAGAGCCGGATTGAGCGCGATCCCATGCTCTTTGCAGTAGCTCTCATAGTGATTCATGAACCACCACACGTCGAGCGTTTCGACATGATTGCCATGCTCGTCGTAAAACTCGTTCGCGCCCTGCATGTGGAACAGAGCCTTCATCCCGCCGGGATTGTCTGTCACCAGCGTATGGGCTGTGCCGGGGGTTTCGGTGATGAAATCCCCGGGGCCGCACACCCAATCATATTCCAGATAGCGGAAATTGCCTTCGAGCCCAACGGCCCACACCTTGCCGCGATGCTTGTGCGTGCCGATGACGCCGGGGCCTTTGATCCAGAGGATATTGACGTAGATATTTTCCTTGGGATCGAACGCCAGATGCCGGATTGCCGCATTGTCGCCAAAGGGAACCCATGGGCTTTCCGCTTCGTCTGAGCCGACATATGTGCCTTCGGAACCCCGCGCCTTGATGATGTCTCCATAAAGTTCAGGGACATTGACGATCTTGTACGCGCCAGAGGGCGGGGCTTTCATGCCGGACATTATACTCTCCAAAATTATTCAATCTGCTCGTCGTTCCCGCGAAGACGGGAATCTATGAACACGGTGTTTCCGAACTAGTGGCCTTGGCGTTCATGGATTCCCGCCTTCGCGGGAATGACGAACGAAAAAGCGGAACATCAGAGCATCTTACACATAAAGTTTCGGATTGATGGCAATGCCGTTTTCCGCGCAGTAGCTCTCGTAATGGTTGATGTACCACCAGACGTCCGCCGTCTCGACTAGCACTGCGTTGGCATCGTAGAACTCGATAGGACCGGTCATCCAGCCGAACAACTTCACACCATCGGGATGCTCGGTGACGAGCGTGTGGCTCTCCCCGGGCACTTCGAGTATGAGACCGCCGGGTGACGCCACCCATTCATATTCGAGATAGCGAACGCTGCCTTCCAGACACACCATCACGATATTGCCGCGATGCAGATGCGTGCCAATCGTCCCTGGCCCCTTCACCCACAGGATGTTGGAAAAAGTGTTGCTGCGCACGTCAAACGACAGATGCTTGATCGCCGCATTGTCTCCGAATGGCACCCAAGGGCTATCATCGTCGCTTTGCGCGTCGATATAGCGCCCGCCGGGGCTGAGCCGCTCGACGAGATGCCTGTAATTGTTCGGGACTTCGACAATTTCCTTCACGTCAGAAGGTGGGGCTTTCATGATCGCCATGGCGGGCTCCTCAGCGGATCAGCGTGTCAACATAGTCGGCACCGATGCCAACCGCGTCATAATGGTCGCGCGCCAGCTTCATGTAATCGAACACGTCGAAATGGCCGGTGGTGTTGCCATCATCGTCCAGCCACATCAGCGGGCCTGAGACGACGAAGAAAACCTTCATGGGATCGGGATGGTCGTAACAGACCAAAGTGTGGCTTTCGCCCGGCGTTTCATAGATGAAGTCGCCTGCGGTCGCCGTCCAGCTATGTTCGAGATAAGCCCATTTTCCGCTGATCGTATAAGCCCAGATCGGGTGCGGGTGATAATGGCGGTTCACCAGCCCTGCCGATTTGGACATGAGCACATCGGCCCACATGTTCTTGGACGGGCTGATCCAGACCGGTTTGGAAGACACGGTTTCGCTGATCGGCACCCAATAGCGTTCGTCGCCCTCTGCAATGTTTGGCATATAGACTTCGGGCAGCCCGCCTTCGCGGAAGACATTCTCCACGGGCTTGATGCCCTTCCAGAATTCCGAATGGGGCGTTTCAGGCATTATGCGTCTCCATGAAAGGGAGTGGAGGCGGGCGCACGTCGCCCGCCTCCGGGGAGGACCATCAGAAGTCGAGACCGAGCTTCACATACCATTCGCGCGGACGGCTGTAGGTGCCATAGAATTGGCCGCCTGCAATCTGCGCCTGCCCCGTCACCAGATAGCGTTCATCGGTGATGTTGGTCATACCCGCCGTCAAATCCCAATGATTGCCCGACTTGAAGGTGATCGAGCCATTGAGAATGTCGGTCGCCGGACGCTGGAGCAGATATGCGCGTTCGGTATCGTTCCACAGTTTGGACGTGTGGGTATAGTCCGCAAGGAACACGACCTTCGCGTCTCCGCCACCCACGGCCAGTTCATAGCGCGGGCTGACGTTGAACTTCCATTTGGGCGTCTTGGGCAGATCGGCACCCGGGAACACACCTGCCTGGAACGGGTTTGCCGCAACCTGAGCCGGAGCCAGCACCGACGTATATTTGGAGTCAGTGAAACCCACTGAAGCGTTGATCAGGAAGCCATCAGCCGGAGCCGCTGTCAGTTCGAGTTCAAAGCCCTTCAAGCGCGCATCGCCTGCGTTCTGAATGGTCGGAGACACACCCTGCTGGAAGTTCAGCTGGATGCCCGCATATTTCGTCGTGAAAATTGCGGCATTCAGCTGCAACTTGCGGTCGATCAGCGTGGATTTGAGGCCGATTTCGAAGGTCGTGGCCTTTTCCTCGTCAAAGTCCGGCGCCGTTGGCAGCGGGTTGGAGAGACGGGTGGTCCAGCCGCCCGTCTTGTAGCCCTTGGACCAGCTGCCATAGACCATCACGTCTTCGTTCGGGTGGTATTGCAGGCCAACCTTGGGCGAGAAGTTGTTGAACACCTTCTTCTGCGTGCCTGCGATATAATAACGCAGCGGCTGGCCTGCATTGGGGAATCCTGCTGCAATGCGACAGGCATCGGTGATGGGCGCAATCGACGCACAGGGCGGCACGCCGACCTGATTGAGGATTTTGTAGGTCAGGCCGTTTGCGTCCGACTGGAAGCCTTCGAATGACTTGTTCTCATGCGTATAGCGGCCGCCGATGGAGATGCCGAACTGTTCGGTCGGCTTGAAATCCACCTGACCGAAGAAGGCGTAGTTCTTGGTCGACAGATCGTTTGGTCCATCAACCTGCAACAGGCCTTCGGCGAACGTCACATAATCGTGCAGATCGCCCGCTTCCTTGAAATAATAGGCACCCAAAACATAGTTCAGCCGCTTATCCATCGCCGAGCCGTTCAGCTGGAGTTCCTGGCTGAACTGATACTGGTTCATCGTGAAGCTGGTGTGCAGGAAGTTGAGCGGCGAACCGTCAATATCCATGCCAACATTCCAGTGCAGCTCCCGATAGGCCGTGATCGATTTGAGCAGAACATTTTCGCTCAGATCAAACTCGATCGTGCCCGAACCGCCATAGGTCTTCAGCTTGGAATAATTGTTGCCATTGGCATAGCTGGTGTCGAGGCTGTTCGTCACGAAGCGGTTGTCATAGGGCAAGCGGTTATTGGCCGGATTGGCATCGACGTTGACGCCGAACACGGTCGGATTGTCAAAGATGCTGTTCAATCCGCCAATGCCGCCAATATAGGCGAAGGACGGTGGGCCGCCCCCGCACGAGGGATCGCCCACAATGCCCTGAATGGCGCAATTATAGGTGCCGGCGAACACCGCAGGCGTGGTTGCGATGACCTTGTTGGCGATCTGCGCCTGATCAATATCGGTATAGTCGCCCGAAACCGTCACGCGCACGCTGCCGCCATTATCATATTTCAGCTTGCCCCGCAGGTTCCAGCTATTGTCTCCGCCTTCGCGACCAAGGCCAATATTGTCATAGCCCGCCGCCTTATAGTTGGTGATCGGGGTTGACGCGAAGTTGGACGCACCGGGGAACGCAATGCGTTTGAGGTAGCCCTTGCGGTTCTTGGTGGAGAAGCTGATCGACGAGCTCAGTGAGTCACCCAGCGGAAGGTCAACCGTGCCGCGCGTCTGGATGAGGCTGAACTTGCCAACGGTCAGATCGCCCTTGAAGCGGAATTCCTTGCCCGGATCATGCGTAACGATCGAGATCGCGCCGCCGATGGTGTTGCGGCCAAAGAGTGTACCCTGCGGGCCTTTCAGCACTTCGACGCGCTCCACGTCCGGCAGATCCTGGTTCGCACCGACCGAGCGGGCGAGATAGACGCCATCAAGATAGATGCCCACGCCCGGATCAATGTTGAACGCAAAGTCGTTCGCACCGATGCCACGGATATAGGCGGAGAGCACGGCGGAAGAGCCCGAGAATGGCGTGCCTGCATCCAGTGTGACGTTGGGTGAAATGTTGGAGAGTGAGGCGACGCTTGTCACGGCGCGTTCACCCAGCGACTCGGCCGTGAAGGCGGAAATTGCAATCGGCACGTCCTGGACATTTTCAGCGCGCTTTTGCGCGGTGACGACAATATCCTGAATGCCGCCCGTGTCTTCGGAACTTTCCTGCGCAAAGGCCGGTGCTGTCATGATTGTGGCCAGCGCAGTCGCGGCCAGCAGTGTCTTGGCGATAGCCATATCCTACTCCCCATTCATTGTGCCGTGGCGGTCTCTCTGCCACAGTCTGGTTGGAAACTGCCCGATCAACTCCGCGCCGTCTTGCACTCACGCGAAGCCAAACCGGACGAACGCGCAATCAGTGGGCGGGCTTCCCGCGCCATTCACTAGGTGAAACGCCAAAATGCTGGCGGAAGCAGCGCGTGAAATAGGCGCTGTCATTAAAACCGAGATCAAACGCGACTTCGGTGATGCGATCCACGCCGCCTGCCTTGAGTCGCTCGGCCGCGCGCTCCAGCCGTAATTGCTGAATATAGGCACTCGGTGTCGTCGCCATGGCGGCAAAGGCGTTCTGGACCGTGCGCAGCGAGATGCCGAGTTCGGCAGCGATGGTTCCAGTCTTGAGATCAGGATCCGCCAGACGCGCTTCGATCAATGCCAGAATGCGGTCGCGAGTCCCTTTGGGAGAGACTTGCGCAGCATTGGCACCGCGTATCGCAAAGGCGAGCAGATCGAGAAACACATTGGCAATGCCATCCTGCCAGTCGGGATCGGCCCCACTCTGATCACCCTGTCGCCAGAGCGAGAGGAGGAAATCATGCACGAGCCGCGTGCCCGGCGCCCCGCCCGTTATGGTGCGGCACATATGATCTTCGAAATCGGGCAAGCGCGAGGCAATGGCCGCGCGGGACATTTCCACAACCAGCATTTCATTGTCGTCAGACAAGTTGGTGAAATAGGGATCACCGCCATGAACGATGGTGAAATCGCCGCCGCCCAGCTCTGCCTCGCGCTGCCATTGGCCATTGAGACAGGCCCCGCGATGCTGGAGGTGGAAGATCACGCGATCCGCGCGCTCGCTCGCCCCATCCTTCCAGCGATGCACCGTGGCCTTTTGCGACAAGGGCCGGATCATGGTGAGATCACCCAGACGCCAGCGGGACATGCGGGCCGCAAACACATCATCGGGGGAATCAACGGCAAGTCCTGTGAACGTGTCTGCCGTGATGCGATTCCAGAAGTCGAGTCGCTCTCGCGGCGCGACACTGTTGGTCGTGAAGGTTTCGATGGCACTCATGTCCGGTTCTCCCCTCAGGCGGTGGCGGCGTCTCCACCCTTGTTTCGTGCAGCCAGAACACGTGGCGCGGTTTCGCGCAGGCCGATACCAACGAGGGCGGCCAGCACAGTCAGCCCCAGCATCATCCACAGCACGGCAGAGCGACCATAAGCGTCAGACAGCGCGCCAGCGGCGAACGGGCTCAGCACCCCGCCCAACACTTCGCCAATGCCCATCACGATGCCTGTGAGCGATGCGGTCAGGCGCGGATCGACCGATTCAGACGGGATCGTCGCCATGAACAGCGGGAACACCCCGTTCAGCGCCCAACCGAAGAAAAAGATGATCGCGAGCACAACCGTGCTGCCGGTGAAGAACATCGCGCCCAACGGCAGGATAACGCCCAACAGGGAGAAACCGATGATGCTTGGCTTGCGACCGATATAGTCAGACAGGGCTGAAACCGCGAAGCTGCCTATGCCGGCTGAAATGCCGAGCGTCGCCATCAGCCAAGCGGTCGTATCGGGATCGAAGCCGCGTTCCTTGGTCAGATAGAGCGCATGAACGCCCAGCAGCAGACGAGGTAAGAGACAAGCAGCACTGAAATGACAGCGCACAGTTGCACGTTGCGGTCTGCAAAAGCCTCCGCCAGAGTCGCCTTGGGCGTGTCACCGTGGGAAACCTCATCGGCACTGGGTTCCTTCACAAAGAACCAGATGATGGCGGCGCTGATCAGACCGGGAATGGCCGCCAGATAAAAGGCATCGCGCCAGCCATAGGCCATGGCCACCGGCACCAGCACGAGCGGCGCGACGGCAGAGCCCAGCACGTTCGAACCGAGATTCTGCCCCACGCCCATGGCAAGGCCGCGGCGCTCTTCATCCACTTCGGCGGCAATGATCGAATGGCTGACCGGCATCACGCCGCCTTCTGCCAGACCCATCAAAATGCGCGCGCCGAGCAGCATCAGGAAGCTGTGCGCCAAACCGGAAACGACTGAGCACAGGCAGAAGGCAATCGTCGCAATCACGATCACTGGCTTGCGCGAACCCAGTTTGTCCGAAATGCGCCCCACCATGAAGCCTGCAATCGCCCATGTGAGCGAGAGGCCCGAAGACAGGAGCCCCACTTGCGTGTCGCTCAGCTTCAGATCGGGCTGAACAAAGGGCATGAGGAAGTTGAGCGCATTCCGATCAAAAAAGAGGATGCCGAAATTGAGGCTCAGCAGCCCCACCAGCATCATCTGGTATCCGGCGGATCGCCGTCCCGTGGTCATGTCTTACTCTCCTCATACTGCCCGCCCGCTATTGCGGGTCTGGCCATGCTCTTCTCTCAAATGAACGGGCGCACCGGATCGCGGCCATCCCAATCCACGCTCGCCTTCCAGAAGCGGGTGAAGGTCTCATCCATCCCGGGCGTTGCCGGAATGAGTTCGACCATGCCCGGATCATTGCGGCCATTATCCATATACGCGACAGCACCGCCCGTCGGCACATTGGCGCGAAACGCGGTCTCAAATCCCTTGGCCTGATAGACGCCAATCTCTGCATCCACATCATCCACGGCGATGCCGACATGGTGAAAGCCAAAGCCGCGCTTGTTCGCTATGTCGCGATAGACTGACGGATGATCATCCAGCGGCTGGATCAGTTCGATATTCATATGCCCGGCAAAAGCCATGGCAATGGCGACATCGGCTTGAGAGGGCGCACCACGGTACACCTGATCGGCTGCCCAGAAATGGTCGAGCAGGAACCATGGCCCGGTCTTGGCTTCCTTGATCCACCAATCGATGCTCGCGCGGATATCCTCTACTACATAAGCCATCTGGATGATCTGGCCGGTGCGCTGGCCAAAGCCGAATTCGGTCATGCATATGGTCCTTCAAACACGGATCACCACCTTGCCAAACAACGCGGAGGAGGATTGATAATCATAAGCCGCGCGTGCATCCGCAAAGTCGAACACGCGGTCCACCACGGGCTTAATCGTGCACGCATCGACAGCCGCGTTTAGGCGTTCAGCCATCAGTGCGGAGCCAACGAAGATGCCACGCATCCGCCCCGCCTTCACCATCATGTCGCGCGGGTTGGCACTCCCTTCGCGCGAGAGCACGCCGATGAACGCAATTTCTCCACCAAAGCCGACCGCAGCCATGGATTGTGCCAAAGTCCCCTGTCCGCCCACTTCCACGACATGATCAATGCCTCCGGTCAGGCGAAAGGCTTCAGCACCCCAATTGGGCGTTGTCCGGTAGTTGATCACCGCATCAGCCCCGAGCGCCTTTACCCGCTCCAGCTTTTCGTCGGATGATGACGTCGCCAGCACGCGCGCACCGGCAGCCTTGGCGATCTGGAGCGCAATCAGCGAGACTCCGCCCGTGCCCAGCACAGCGACCCAGCGCCCCGGTCTGACCGAAGGCGAGCCTTCCATCAGCGCGTTCCAGGCTGTTACGCCTGCGCAGGGCAACGTCGCCGCTTCTTCAAAGGTCAGGCTTTGCGCGATGGGAACAACGCCACGTTCGGGCAGCGTCACATATTCGCTGAGCATCCCTTTGGCAGGAACTGCACCCAGCGCAGGCCCCGCCTTGGCATGAGCAGGGCCAGACACCCAGTTCTGAAAGAAGGTGCCTGCCACCCGGTCTCCCACCTTGAAGCGCGACACCCCTGCGCCCACGGCTTCCACCTCGCCCACGCCATCGGACAGCGGGGTGATGTCGCGATCCGCTGCACCGCCCATATATTGGCCGAGCGGGATCAACTGGTCGCGATAATTGAGTGAACAGGCGCGCACGCGGATCAGCACTTCATCAGCTGCCGGTTCCGGTTTCGGAATGTCAGCCAGAAACAGCCCGTCGAGCGACGTGCAGCCCTGTCGCAGTTGCCATGCCTTCATGGGCATCCTCTCCCTTTATGGCCGGAGGTTAGGAGACGCGCCGATGAGACTCAAATTTTCTGTTTCACAAGGTGAAATACATAGGCCGTGATTCTTGGGGGCGAATGCAGCGCTAGACCGAAGCCTCCACCGCCCGGCCAATGGCGCTGGCCGTTTCCTGCAAAGTGCCCAGATGCCGCGCGACAATTTCATCCAGCGTGGATCGCCGCGTTGGCCAAGTCAGGTTGAGCGCAGCGACTGACTGGCGATGGACAAATACGGGAACCGCAATCGAGCGGCGTCCGTCGCGCATCGTCATGATCTTGGTGCGGTCCGGCCAGGAGTGAACGGGATCGCGCGCAGCATAGCCAATTTTGCGAATGTCAGCGAGGAGAGTGTCGAGCAGTTCGATGCTCTCCGGATCAGCGTCAGCAGGCTGCAAGCGGCTGATGATCGCGCGGCGCTCATCGGCATCGCACGAGGCCAGATAGGCGCGGCCCGTTGCTGTATGAATGTAAGAGAGCTTGAACCCTACCGGCCCCAGCACCGCCGAATCGAGCCGCACCACTGGGCCATTGGTCTCAATAATCTCAACATGATCGAGTCGCGGCGCGGCGAGGACCGAGGGCCAAAAGGCGCGCTGGCTCAACTCCATCATGAACGGAGATGCGATTTCCGCGAGCTTGGATCCAATGTCCGCTGTCTGCCCCGCTGATGCGATCACGCCCGGCAAAAAGGCGCCATCGCCCAGCCGCTGCCACACGAGCCCGCGTGAGGACAGCGTGACGATGATCCGCAGCAGAGTCGCCTTGGAAAGGCCAGTTTGCTGATGGAGTTCATGCAAAGACATGCCCCGGCTGCGCCTGATGCACTGGAGCACATCAATGCCGCGTTCCAGCGCGCGGATGGACTTGACCTTCCTGTCGATCATCGCAAACCTCGTTTCACTCTGTGCAACCTAACAGCAGATTGGGGATGTGCAAATTCCCGGTCTCCATGCCAGAACCAAGCGACAGGAAGAGGACGCCCGCGATGACCAAGCCCAAAGTGATGCTGATCATCACCAATGACAGCAAGGAACAGGAAGCCGCCTATGTGCGCGGCATATTGGACAAGGCGGGCTGCGAAGTGATCCAGCTCGACTGGTCGATCCGCCGCTTTGTGCCGGGCGCTGAAATCACGCCGATGATGGTGGCCGAGGCCGCTGGTCAGACCATAGAACAGGTCCGCGCGCTCGGCCATGAAGGCAAATGTCAGGCCGTGATGATCGAAGGCGCGATCAAGATGGCGCTCAAGACCCATGCCGAACAGGGCCTCTCCGGCGTGCTCGCCATTGGCGGATCAATGGGAACCGGGCTTGCCGGCTTCGTGATGCAGGCGCTGCCTTATGGCCTGCCCAAGCTGATTGTCTCGACGATGGCCTCTGGATTCACCGCGCCCTATCTGGGCGTGAAGGACATTGCGATCATGAACTCGGTGACCGACGTTGCCGGGATCAACTCGATCAGCGGAGATGTGTATCGCAACGCCGCGCTGGCGGTGGCGGGCATGGCGCATGGCTATGTCGCGGGCGAGACCTCATCCAAGCCGCTGGTGCTGATGACCACGCTTGGCACCACTGAAAAGGGCACGCGCCGCATTCGTGAGGCGCTGGAGGCACTGGGCTGCGAAGTGATGGTATTCCACTCCTCGGGCGCGGGCGGGCCGACGCTGGACGCCATCGCCAAAGACAAGGACGTCGCGCTGGTGCTCGACCTTTCGACCACCGAAGTTCTTGATCAGCTTTATGGCGGGCTGGCCGGAACCGGGCCGGATCGCGGCATGGCGGCGTTGGAAAAGGGCATTCCAGCCATCTTTGCGCCGGGCAATGCAGATTTCATTATTGGCGGGCCGATTGAGCAATCGCAGGTGCAATTCCCGGGCAAACGCTATCACATTCACAATCCCGCTTTGACCGCCGTGCGCACTGAATTGCCCGAATTGAAGGCTCTCGCGGATCGGCTGGCGGAGATGTTTGCGCAGGCCAAGGGGCCGG
This sequence comes from uncultured Sphingomonadales bacterium, assembly GCA_937870585.1. Taxonomy (GTDB): domain Bacteria; phylum Pseudomonadota; class Alphaproteobacteria; order Sphingomonadales; family Sphingomonadaceae; genus Aquisediminimonas. The sequence continues at coordinate 26,815 of CALMZE010000054.1, forward strand.
TCAGCTTCTACATCCCACTGAAGGGCTTTTCCAACCATGACAGCCCGGACGGGCATATCCACGACCCCTCGCTGCCCCCGCCCTTTGCCGACTATGTCAAGAGCGTAATGCCCGCGAATGTGGACGTGCAGGTGCTGGATGCGCATTTCAATGATGAAGCCTTTGCCGATGCGATCATCGCCAAGGCGCGCGGAGTGCTGGCGCTGTGAGCGATCTGCCACTTTCCCCCGATGACGTGGCCGAGATTGTCGCGCTGCTTGATGGCGGCGGATATGATCGGCTCGATATTCGCACCACTCGCTTCCGCCTGCGCGTCAACCGCGATGGCGCAGGCTGGACGCAGGATTGGGATCTTTCGGAAAGCGATAAACCTGCTGCTGCCGTGGCCGCGCCCGTGGCCGTTGTTGTGCCGGAGGGGCTGAGCGGTATTGCTGCACCTTTGCCCGGCACCTTTTACCGCGCGCCCTCGCCCGGAGCCCCGCCCTTTGTGGAGGTCGGCGATACAGTAGGGCCAGACACTGTGGTCGGCATTGTTGAAACGATGAAGCTGATGAACCCCGTCCATGCGGGCACCAGCGGCGTGATTGCGGCCATATTGGGTGACAATGCCGTAATGGTGGAGAAAGACTCCATCCTGATGCACGTCCGGGCACAATGAGTTCAGGCATGATCAGGCGTCTGTTCATCGCCAATCGCGGCGAGATTGCCCTGCGCGTCATCCGCACCGCCAAGCGTCTGGGGATGACCACGATCCTCGGCGCGTCGGCTGCCGATGCCGCCAGCCTGCCCGCGCGCGAAGCGGACGAAGTGGCTCTGGTCGGCCCCGCGCCTTCGGCGCAATCCTATTTGTCAGTAGAGGCGGTGATAGCGGCGGCCAAGGCGGCACAGGCCGATGCGATTCATCCCGGCTATGGCTTCCTCTCCGAAAATGCGGCCTTTGCGACCGCTGCGGCTGAGGCGGGCATCATCTTTGTCGGCCCCGATGTAGCGAGTCTCCATGCGATGGGTGACAAGTTGATGGCACGCAAAGTGGGGATCGAGGCCGGACTCCCAGTCGTGCCCGGTGGTGAGGCTGCGGACAAGGCGGCGGCCCTCGCCCGCGCGCAGGAGACGGGGTTTCCTATTCTGTTGAAGGCGGTTTCGGGCGGCGGCGGCAAGGGCATGAAGCGCGTCGATGCGCCCGAACAACTGGATACCATGATCGACATGGCGATGGCCGAAGCGCAGGCGAGCTTTGGCGATCCGCGCATCTATGTCGAGCGCTTCATCGCGAGCGGTCGCCATGTGGAAGTGCAAGTGCTCGGTGATGGCGAAACCGCGATCCACCTCGGCACCCGCGATTGCTCAATCCAGCGCCGCTTCCAAAAACTTGTGGAGGAAGCCCCTGCCCCCGCGCTCCCCGATGCGGCACGCGCAGAGATTGAAGGCGCGGCGGTGCGGCTGGCGCGGCACTTGCATTACAGGGGCGCGGGCACGGTCGAGTTTCTGGTTGATGCCGAGACGTTTGACTTCTTCTTCCTTGAAATGAACGCCCGCATTCAGGTGGAGCATCCCGTTACTGAGGCGATCACCGGCGTAGACCTGATCGAGCAACAATTGCTGGTGGCCGACGGCGCTCGTCTCTCACTCACGCAAGCCATGGTGCAGCCCAGCGGCCACGCCATTGAAGTGCGGATCAATGCTGAGGATGCGGACGCGGATTTCCGCCCCTCGCCCGGCACCGTCACGCGCGCGGCCTGGCCTGCCGGGCCGGGGATTCGGGTTGATACGCATATGCCGAGCGGCGGGCAGGTGCCGCCCTTTTATGACTCGCTGATTGGAAAGATCATCGTTTCGGGCGCGACGCGGGCGGACGCGGTGGCCAAGCTCTCCGCCGCGCTGGAGGCCACGCGCATCGAAGGCGTTTCCACCACCACGCCGCTCCACCGTCGCATTGCAACCGATCCGCGCTTCGTCAAAGGCGGTGTCGATACGCGCTTTTTCGAGGGGCTGGCCTGATGGCGGAGATTTACCTCACCGACGTCTCGATGCGCGATGGCAATCAGTCGCTCTGGGGCGCGACCGGGCTTTCGAGCGCACATATGCTCCAGATTGCGGGGCAACTGGACCGCGTGGGCTTCCGCGCGATCGACTTCACCTCGTCGAGCCATATGGCGGTGGCGGTTCGCTATTTTCAGAACAACCCATGGGAGCGCATCCGCCGCGTCCATGCCGCAATGCCGCGCACGCCGCTGCAATATATCACGACCGGCCTGCGCTTCATTGCGTGGCAACAGGCGGATCCAGAGTTCATGCGGCTGGTCTATCGGCGGTTGCAGGCGAACGGCATTGGCAAATTCATCATGCTCGATCCGATGCACGATGCTGATGCGGTGATCGAAAGCGCGCGGCTGGTGAAGGAAGAAGGCGGCGCAGAGGTGATGGGCGCGCTCACCTTTACGCTCTCTGAAGTCCATGATGATGATTTCTACGCCAATTTCGCAGCCAAACTCGCCGCTTGCCCAGATATTGACTGCTTCTACATCAAGGATCCCGGCGGGCTCTTGTCACCAGACCGGGTGCGGACGCTCGCACCTAAGGTGAAGGCAGCGATCGGGTCCAAGCCGCTCGAAATTCACGCGCATTGCACCATCGGCTATGGCGGACTTTCAAGCCTTGCGGGTGTCGAAACCGGCGTGATCGACACGGTGCATGTCGGCATAGGTCCGCTTGGCGAAGGCAGTTCCTTGCCCGAAGCCACACGCATGGTCGCAAACCTGCGGGCTGCCGGGCATGACGTGATGGTGGATGATGCTGCGCTCGCCAACGTCAGCGCCTATTGGACGCGGCTGGCGGCTGCCGAGGGCCTGCCTCCCGGTACGCCGCAAGCTTTTGACGCGAGCTTCCTGCGGCACCAGATTGCAGGCGGCGTGATGACGACCACGCGTCGACAATTAGAAGAGCTTCAATTGGCGCACAAGTTTGATGCGGTGATCGAGGAGACCGAACGGGTGCGCGCCGAACTCGGCCATCCGATCATGGTCACGCCCTTCCCGCAAATGGTGATGAGTCAGGCGCTGTTCAATGTCATCGGCACACGCCGCTATGCGCAGGTGTCTGACGAGGTGCTGCGCTATGTGATGGGCAAGTTTGGCAGGCCTACCAGCCCTCTGGCCCCGGAGGTGGAGGCTGCCATTCTGGATCGCCCCCGTGCGAAAGAAATTGCCGCTGAACCCACCTTCCCGGCCTATGCAGACCTGCGTCGCAAGTTCGGACCGCACATGGATGATGAGGAATTCCTGCTCCGCGCGGTGATGCCGAGCGATCAGGTCGATGCCATGCTTGCCGCCGGGCGGTCTCGCGCGACGTACACGCCCGAAGCGGCGCCGTTGCTGTCATTGCTCCGCCAACTCGCTGCGCGGCCTGTGGCGAAGGACATTGTCGTGGAGCGCCCCGGCCTGCGGATCGCGCTCCATGCGGGGGCTGGGGTGTGAACCCACTCGCTTTTCCCAATACCGTTCGTGCTGAGCTTGTCGAAGCACTGTCTTTCTTCATGTCGCAATGTCCGGAAAAGGGCAGTGGTTGTTGCTTCGCAACGCCTTCGGCCCCGACAAGCTCAGCACGAACGGTGCGGGTGGATTATCAGGAGCACATATGACCCCCACCCTCCACCGCCGCATTCGTACCGCGCGCGGCTTCATCTTCGATATGGATGGCACCATCGCCTTGGGTGACGCGTCTTCCGCAGGTCACAAAGCGTTGCCGGGTGCAGTGGATCTCCTCGCGCAGCTGCGCAGGAATGGCACACCGTTCCGGGTCTTCACCAATGGCACGGGTAAGCCGCCTGCCGTCTATGCCGCAGGGCTGCGCAAGGCGGGGTTTGACCTTGAAGATCATGAGATGATGACGCCTTCCACATCAGCGGCGATCTGGTTTGCGGCCAAGGGCATCAAGCGCGTCCGCGTACTCGGCAATGACGGGGTCGCCGCACCTCTGATCGAGAAGGGCATTGAGGTGATCGGCCCATCGGAAAAGGCGTCGGACGTGGAGGCAGTCTACACTGGCTGGTTCCGCGAATTCACTTTCCCCGATCTGGAAGCGGCGTGCCAGTCGATCTGGGACGGCGCGATCCTGACGACCGCCAGCCATGTGCCGTTCTTCGCCGCCGCCGGAGGGCGTGCTATCGGGGCGAGCTTTGCAATCAACACCATGATCACATCACTCACCGGAAAGCGCGCCAAAGTGCTCGGCAAGCCCTCGCGCATTGCCTTTGACACCGCGCGCGAAAGCATGGGACTGCCCCGCTCTGCTGCCAAGGAGATGGTGGTGGTTGGCGATGATCCCGCACTGGAAATGGAAATGGCCAACAAGGCTGGCGCTGTCAGTATTGGGACCAAGACAGGCATGATGACGCCGGATCTCGTCCGCACGCTCCCTGCGCGCCAGTCGGTCGATTGGCTGCTGGATGGGTTGAGCGATCTGACGGATCTGATCTCTGCCTGAGCCGTCGCGCGGCTCATCACTCAATCTCACCAACGCAAACACAATTCGGCCCGGAGATACGCTTGCATCTCCGGGCCGAATGTTACGTGGCGACCTTGGGCGTCAGAACTTGTAGTGCGCCGTGATGCCATACATGCGCGGCGGGGCGTGCAGCATATAGTCATAGCCGAACGAACCACGCAGGTTAAGACCGTACATGAAGTTCTTCTTGTTGGTCACATTGGTCATCCAGGCGCGGAGCGACAGTTGCTCGCCTTCCCAGCCCAGCGACAGGTTGAGCTTGGCATTGCCCGGCGCGTTGAGGTTCTGGTTGCCATCCTCATTGTTGAACGGCGAGAAGTACTGCTTGCTGGTGTAGATGATGTTCGGAGAGAACACCACCTTGCCGCTGCCCAGTTCGGCCACCGTCCAGTCTGCCCCTGCGTTGATCGTGACCTTCGGTGCGTTGGGCAGCGTGTTGCCGTCCAGATTGACCGCAGAGAGAGTCAGCTTGTCATAGCTGGCGTCGAGGAAGGTGAAGGCCAGATTGGCCTTGAGCGTTGAAACCGGGCGGAAGTTGAACTCGATTTCACCACCCTTGATGGTCGAACCCGGAGCCGAGCGGATGAAACCGGTCGTGCCGATCACTTCGTTGAGCTGCTGGTTCTTGTATTTGGTCAGGAACGCAGCTGCGGTTACGCTGGCGCGGCCATCCATGAACTTGCTCTTCAGGCCCAGTTCGAACGCGTCCACCTTTTCCGGCGGCACGAAATCAATGGGGTTGCCGCCAAAGAACTGGCTGCTGAACGAGCCAGCGCGATAGCCACGGCTATAGTTGGCGAACAGCAGAGCACCGTTGTTGAACGTATAGTCGAGGCCGAACTTGCCGGTCAGACGACCGCTCTTGCGCACCTTCGTGGCCTCCGGCGTGATGACGCCCGTGGACGAAATCGAACCATGGGTGAAGCCGATCGAAGCCGCCCCAGGATCGGTCGGGCTGAACGCATAGCTGGTGAAGGCCGGCGATGTGTTCGGATTGGCGAAGCCGGTGATGAAGGAATAGGCGTCCTTATGGATGCTGCGATCCTTGGTGTAGCGCAGGCCCGCTGTTACCCCGATATTGCCGATCTTCTGGTTGATCTGGGCGAAGAACGCATAGCTCGTCCGGCGCTGGAAATAGTGCTGGAAGATGTAAAGCGTCTTGACCAGGCGATAGCGATCTTCGTTGTCGATCGTGTCACGGCCATAATAGAAGCCGGTCTGAACGTTGGTGTTGTCGCTCGCGTAGGCGAACTTCACTTCCTGGTTCAGTTGCTTGTATTCGTCACCATAGCTGGTTTGCAGGAAGCCGATCACCGGCGTGCCCGAGCCTTCCTGCGTCAGCTTCTGGCGAGACCAGTCATAGGCCGTCAGAGACTGAACGGAGAGATTGTCGGTCAGCTCATAGTTGATGTTGAACTGCACACCGGCATTCTTGATGTCGTTGAACCCCAGATCGGGCTGGTTGGTTTCAAAGAATGACAGATTGTCGCTGGAGCGCAGATAGGCCGAAGTGCCGGTGCCATCGTTCAGGTGGAACGCAGCAGCCTGAGTCGGCTTGCCCTTGCTGCCCGTAAATTTGAGCATCATGTCCAGCCGGTCAGACGGCTTGGCGCGGATGATCAAACGACCGGCAATTGAATCCTTGGAGTTGGCATCCGGCTGTCCGGGGAAGATATTCTTCACCCAACCATCGGCTTCCACATAATTGACCGAAGCGCGGAAGCCGAGAACATCGTCCACCAGCGTGCCTTCAATGGCACCCTGCGCGCGGAATTCGTTGAAGCGGCCATAGCCGGCTTCCACAAAGCCGGTCGTGCCGCTTTCCAGCTTCGGCTTCACCGAGATGAAATTGAGCGCGCCACCGGTTGTGTTGCGACCATAGAGCGTTCCTTGCGGCCCACGCAGTGCTTCCACGCGCTCCAGATCATAGAGCTGGAGGCCGTGCATCGTGCGGGCGCTCAGATAATTGTCATCGGTATAAACGCCGACCGGAGACACTTGGTTGGCACCATATTCGTTGCCCACGCCGATGCCGCGCATCGTGAAGTTCGGCTGCGCATCACCAAAGGCAGAGGTCACCTGCAAGGACGGCACGGAGCCGCTGAGGTTGACGGCCTGCGTGACGCCCTGACGCGAAAGGTCTTCGTTGCTCAGCGCCGATACGGCCACCGGAACGCTCATCAGCGATTCCGAGCGGCGCTGCGCCGTCACGACAATGTCGCCAAGGCCTTCCTCTTCGGCCGCACCATCGGCAGGCGCAGATTGCGCAAATGCCGGCACGGATACCGCGCAGATCGCCAATGTGGCGACTGTCGCAAAAAGGCTTGAAACTTTCATCGATCCATTCCCCTTATCGTTGGCCCTGTTGTTCCGGGCCTCGGTCGAAATTTTACCAGCTCGTCGATCTAGTGACCGGCTCATATTTCAGAGCCAACAGCCGGGTCGGCAGAGCTACTCTTGGGGTGGCCAATCGGGAAATCGGCATTGCCCAACATTTATCGCAATTGGCAATTAATCCTTCTGCCATCCCTTTCGGGCCGACCGAACGCGAGAATTGCCACTTTCAAAATCTCTAATGGGTGGCCGGACGCGGCGGAAGATACGGGTTTCCGTCCCTTGTGCGCATCCCTTGATCCTCGCCACATTTGCGTCAGCAGGACAGGAGTGGAAACTGCCATCATGATTGAACTCACCCCAGAAATTGTGGGCGCTTATCTGGCCAGATCGGTGCCAGGCTGGGAGACGATTCAGATCTCCAGCATGGACCGGTTGCCACTTGGGGCCTCACGCGAGACGTTTCGGATCGATGCCTCTGTCACGGCAGCTGACGGAAAGAAGACCGACTACAAGATGATCCTGCGGCGCGATCCGCCTGCCAGTCTGGTCGATAGCGACCGGCTGACCGAATATGAAAGCTATCGCGCGATTTATGGTCATGGCATTCCTGTACCGCAGATGATCCATCTGGAGATGGACCCTGAGCAATTGGGCGGGGCCATTTCGATCGCCGAGGATATGCGCGGTTTTCACAACAGCGAATATCAGTTCGATATGGAGCCTTGGTGCAACCATATTCCCAAACTCGCCGAGCAGATGTGGAGCTATATGGGCAAGCTCGCTGCGGTGGAGATTGACGGGCTGGGCCTGGAGAGCTTCATGGACCCGGCGACGGTCGAGACGGCGGCCAAGCAACAGCTCGATTTCTGGGTTTCCAAATTCCGTCGCAACTGCATCTGCCCTGATCCGATCATGGAAGCCGCAATCCGCACGCTGGAGCGGACCTGCCCCGTCGCGAAGAAGCTGGCGATGGTTCATGGCGATTTCCGCGCGGGCAACTTCCTCTACGACGAAGCGGGCGACATACATGCCATCCTCGACTGGGAAATGGCGCATATCGGTGATCCACTGGAGGATCTGACATGGAGCCTCAATCGTGGCTTTTGCTTTGGCAAGGATGATCGTCGTTCGGGCCTCGTCTCGCGCGAAGAAGCGATTGCGATCTGGGAAAAGGCGAGCGGCATGACCGCCGATCCGGCAGCGCTCGCCTGGTATGAGTTGTTCAGCTGCGTGAAGGCGCAGTCGCTCTGGGCCTCGGCGGCCAATGTCTGGCAGTCGGGCGAAAACCGCGACATCATCCTCGCTTATGCCAGCTGGTGGCTCCAGAATACGGAGAACAAGGCCATGCTCGAAATCATGGGGCGTCTATGAAACCCGATATCTCACTTGTCCTTCAGGACCACGCCACCCGCCTTGCGGAAAGCATCGTCCCCAAACTGAGCGGCTTTGAAGCTAATGGTGCGGCCATGATGTCCGCCATGCTGGTGATGATCGGCGAAGAATGGGAGCGCGGAGCTGCCCGCCGTGTTGAGGAAAACACGGCCATCCGCGCGCTCTTCACGCAGGCCTTGCCGCTTGTGACTGACGCTGCGCTGTCTACGCGCATCAAGGCGCTGGCCGCCGGTCATGATGAGGATCTGCATATTTCAGCGCTGGACAAGGCGAATGCTGAACTCCGCACCGAATTGATTGCCCTGCAGACACATGTCGAAGGTCTCGACAGCGATGCCGCACGCGGGGTGAACGATGCAATTTGGGCTGAATTGTCCGCGTCTGTGAAGCGCCGCGCACTCAGCAGCGCGAATTTCTAAATGGGGGCTGAAAACCGGGAGGGTCCGCCTTCCCGGTTCTCTAAAATCCGGCAGCGCTCATTCGAGAGACCAACGCGGCGCGGTTCTGGATTCCGAGCTTGCGGTAAATGCGCCGCAGGTGGTTCTCCACTGAATGCTCCGAAATCTGGGCCAGCCAAGCGATTTCCTTGTTGCGCTTTCCATCACACACCAGTTGCGTAACCTGCCGTTCGCGGGCGGTCAGTCCGTTCACGACAGGATCGGCCTCCGCCGCTCCACCATTCAACACCTCCAGCAAGCCCTTATAACCGGGGCCGCTGGACAGGAGCGCAGACAGGAGGCTGCTGGCAATCTTGGATTGGAGCACATCGATTCCCCAGGCGAGCCGCTCAACCGGCACGCTTTTGCGATAGGCCTTGTCCTTTAGCCGGTGCGCCCCAATCGTCAGATAGATTCGCGGATGCAACCGCATGACGGAAGCGCCGACCACATCCACATCCTCATGAGAAACGAACTGCCAATAGGGGGCTGCGCGAGAGCCGCACTGTTTTACATCAGGATCGGCAGCACCGTGAAAACGGGGCATTCCAGCGCATTCCTGTTCATAGACCAACGTATCGGTGAACGGATCGGCGTCGCAAATGCCAAAGCGTTCATAGCGATCCAGCACTTCATCGCTCACGCCGAAATTGCCTAGAAAGCGCAAGCGTGTGGACGGCATTGTTTTGTCGCTGATCATCACACATGTGGAGGCAATGTCACAGTCCTGAACCAGACTATGCGCAAAACTGCTTATCTCGTTCGACATTTGCATGACCGTCTCTCCCGCTTTGCGCGCCCTGAGTCTCTGTCCGGTCGCGGCAGGCGGGACTATCCGCTGACGATCCTATGAATGTCAATAGAATTGGCTCATTTTGTCTGACAATAATATTGGACAGAACGATGAGAATATGCCAGAAATCCGCCGATAGTGACGATAATTAATCGTTAGAAATGTGCAAAATTCGGAACATTTCCGGCCAAAAAATGCACGGAATCCTGAGAATCGGAGATGAAAATAATGATGTTGAGCGAAGGCGACTCGGTCCCGGAAACAGGCCCAGCCGATAGCGCCGACGCCAACGGCTCCGGCAGGGATGCGATACAACGCGTGACCGATGGCGTAATCTATTGCATCCGCACCGGCCAAATGGTGCCGGGCCAGCATCTGGTGGAAAGTGATCTGACGCGTCGGTTCGGCGTCAGTCGCGGCTCTCTGCGAGAGGGGCTGAAGCAACTCATGGCGTCTGGAATCGTCACGCTGACGCGCTATCGCGGGGCCTATATCTCCTCGCTGGATCGCAAGGGCGTGAGCGATCTGCTCGAAGTGCTGGAGCCGCTCTGCACCATCGCTGCTCGACTGGCCGCGCAAAACTGCCGGTCAGATGCGGACAAAGCGCGGCTGCACGCCATCGCAATTGAACTGGGGAGCGATGCCAATCGTGGCGGTGGCCATGCGGGCTATCTGGAAAATCGGCGCACCTTTTACGATCTGCTTATCAAAATGGGGGGCAATACTGAATTGGGTCGCGTGATCCCGCTCGCCCGGACAGATCTGTTCCGCGCGCAGTTTGATCGTGCCCAAACCAAAGAGCAGCACAAACGCCACGCCAATGGCTATCTGAAAATTGCCGAAGCCGTAGCGGATAATGATCCAGGCCGGGCCGAGCGCGCGGTGCGCAAGCATTTTACCGGCACGCGTGAAACAAGCGCTGTGATCCCCGAGCATGTGTTCAGCTCCGAAAGCTTGTGAGTCCGGAGCGTAGAGGACGGGTTTCCGTCCATTATGGAAGGCCAGACCAGCGGCTAGACTGATGCCAAGATGCCCTTAGGAGTCTCCCGATGCTGATCAAGTTCGACGATTATCCCATCCACCAAACCGCAGAGCCGCTGTCCTACATGGCCTCGTCAGAGCGTAACATGTATGCGCGTTACTGGTATAACGGCTATGATTTCGATGGCGAATTTTACATCGGCGTCGCCTTTGCTGCCTATCCCAATCGCGAGGTGATGGACGGCGCAGTGTCCATCGTTCGCAAGGATGGGTCTCAGCACAGTTTCCGCGCGTCCCGTCACCTCACGGGGGATCGCACCCAGCTCTTCGCTGGGCCGATGCGGCATACTATCGTCGAGCCGATGAAGACTATGAACATCGTGGTTGAGCCGAACGACACCGGCTTTTCCTGCGATCTCTGGTTCCATGCGACCACCGTTGCGCATGAGGAGCCGGCAGACAAGATGATGCAGGGTGTGCGCACCGTGGCTCAGATGAAGCGCTTCAGCCAGTTTGGCCGCTGGGAAGGCTGGATTGAAGTCAATGGCGTGCGCACCGAGATCAGCGCCAAAACCACCTATGGCACCAAGGATCGCTCCTGGGGCTGGCGCTGGACCGGGGAGAGCGAAAAGGGCGTGTCGCGGGACATTCCCACGCAGCTCTTCTGGCTGTGGGCACCCATCCATTGGGAAGATCGCTGCACCCATTGGGGTCAACATGAATATGAAGATGGCAAGCGCTGGAAAGAGTTTGCGCAGGTCTTCACCACCTTTGACCGGAACAGTGACTTTGACACGCTGGACGAACATCAGGTGGCAGAAGCAGTTTGCGGCGATCACCGGCTGGAATTCACGCCGGGCACGCGCCTGATCAGCCGCGCGGAGATCGACACCACCTATCCCGATGGCCGCAAGGAGACCTTCGTTCTGGAGCCGCTGCTGCGCTATCACATGTATGGCACCGGCTATAATCACCCGGAATGGGGCCATGGCTTTTACAAGGGCAAGGAAGCCTGGACCCTGGAAAGCTGGAACATCAACGAGATTGATCGCAACGCCCCGCACTTCATGCACGTCCAGCAAGTCGTGCGCGCAACCTGCGGAGACAAGGTCGGCGTCGGCGCGCTTGAGCAATATATCGTCGGCCCGCACACCCGCTATGGCATGAAGGGCTTCCTTGATCCGCTTTGATCTCGCGGTCTGAGGTTATGACAACAGGAGAAAGTGATGCGCGCGGCAGTTTTCCACAATGGCAAGTTCCAGATCGAACAGGTTGCTGATCCCTCTCCTGTTGCGGGTCAATTGCTCGTGCGGCCGATTGTGTGCGGCATTTGCGGGTCTGACCTCTCCATCCGCAAAGATGCCCCGCATCTGTGCGATGTGCTGCACCGCGCCGGATTCCGAGGGTTCATGGACCCGGCCAAGCCCGTGGTGATGGGGCACGAATTCACCTGCGAAGTGATCGATACCGGCAAGGATTGCACGCGCTTCCGCAAGGGAGACAGGCTGGTTGCCCTGCCCTTCCTAGGCTCGCCGGAGGGTGTGCAACTGCTTGGCTATTCCAATGGTTATAACGGTGCTTTTGCCGAAGCGATGCTGGTTGACGAAGCTGCTGCGACGCTTGTGCCCGGCGACGTGCCCGATGATGTGGCCGCACTCGCTGAACCGCTTGCCGTGGCAGTCCACGCCATCAATGCGGCCCGTCCGGACAAGGATTGCGCCTTTGGTGTGGTCGGCTGCGGGCCGGTCGGTCTGTTTGTGATCGCGCGGTTGAAGGCGATGGGGCTTGGCCCTGTCGTTGCCATCGAGCCCAACCCCGCACGCCGGGCGCTCGCGGAAAAGATGGGCGCGGATTTGGTGTTCGGCGCGAATGATCCGGCGGCGAATGACTGGTGGGCTGGGCTCGGGCTTCCGGTTGGCCTCTCCGATTCCATGGCAGTTGATCCGCTGACCAAGAAGCGGCAGCGCGCAATCTTCTTCGATTGCGTGGGGACGCCGGGGCTGCTCATGAACATCGCAGCCAACGCGCCGGTCGAATCGCTCATCATCGGCATCGGCACCTGCAAGGATGATGACACAATTGAACCGGCCTTCCTGTTGCAGAAGGGCATCGGCATTCAGTTCGTCTTCGCCTACTCCCCGCAGGAATTTGCCGACGGGTTCGACATGATCTGCCGCAACCCGGACGCTCTGGCACCGATGATTTCACGCAGCGTCGGATTGGGCGGGCTCGACGAAGCCTTTGACGCGCTGGCAGGCGGCAAGGGGGACATCAAGATTCTGGTGCGCCCGGACTTGTGAGGACCGGGCAGAGGCGACAGCCTACATATTCTTGAGCGTGTCCAATTGTGCCCGGAAAACGGTGCGTGATGGGCCGTCTTCACCAGACACGCCACCGCGCCGTTCAATCTCGGCGAGAACCGCTGCGTCCGCGCTGAAATCATACTCATATTTCTCTCGCCCGCCCTCTTGGGCAAACCAGCGATAGCTGTCGGCGAGCCCTTCGGCGATGGAGAGGCGCGGCTCCCAGCCCAAATCACGCCGGATCTTGTCGATGGAAAAGACCATGCTCCCCCGGCTGGCTTCAAGCCAATGCACAATGGGTGAGCGCATATCGGCGGGCATATCGTGTGGCATGTTGATGATGTCCGGCTCAACTCCCACGGCCCCGGCCATCAGCTTCATATAGTTGATGATGCTCGAAAATTGCTTGCCCGCCACATTGTAAATCTGCCCGGCGGCCTGCGGCTTGCCAAGCACAGCAGCCAAGGCGCGCGCAGCGTCTCTCGTGTGGATGAAATGCACCATCGCCTCCACCTTGCCTGCGATGATGAGAGGCCGCCCCTCCTCCAGCCGTTTGAACGTCCCTGGTTCCCGGCTGACTGCAGGAGACATCGGCCCGCAGGTGTGGGTGACACGGAGCGCTGTGAAGGGAAATCCATTCGCGGCAAATTCCTGTGCGAGCATATCCTCACACTGCACCTTGCCCGCAGCATAGGCCCCGTAAAGCGCGGTCGCTGCATCGCGGCCAACGGCGGCATCCTCGGTTACTGGCTGGGCTTCGGCCATTTCATAAACCGCGATCGAGGACGTGAAGATGAAATGTTTCACCTTGCCCCGGAACAGCGCAATCATTGGGGCGAGATGTTCCGGCGTGTAGCTGGTATTGTCGAACACCGCGTCGAACTGGTCTATGACCGGCCCGAGAACACGGTCAAACAGACCGGGCTCATGCCGGTCTCCATGCAGGCGCGTGACGCCCGGCGGTAGCAACGGAGTCTCATGGCTGTTGAGCACGGTTACGTCATGCCCCTGCTCGACCAGCTCCTGCACCAGTTGCAACCCGATATAGCGGTTGCCGCCCATCACCAGCACCTTCATGCGTCGGCCTCCAGCGCAAGCGACATCAACGGCTGTCCACATTCGACAAGCGCCCCGGCCTGCTGATGGTGCCACGCCACATTACCAGCCTGATCGGCCACCATGTCGCGCTCTTCATCCAGCACGGCCACACGCCCATAGACAGTGCCGGGCTCCAGCCGCGTGCCGAGCGCGGCGAGACAGACCAGAGTGCCGAGATGCGGCGCGCACAGATCTATAGTAGGAATCGGAGCGGGGGCCGCCAACACCTGCCGGGCCTGATGGGCGCGAATGGCCGGATCGCGCGAGGCGAAGAGCGTCAGGCGATCCGTTACAATGTCGCAACTCTTCCAGTCGCTCTTCAGAAACGTCCGGAGCAGCGCGCGCGCTTCGAACAGCGGATCACCCTCAGCCATTGCTTGCCTCCAGAGCTTTCAGGTCCTCAGCATCTGGCGCGGCCTCGAATTTGGTCTCCCCCAGATCTGCCGCCCAGCGCAAAATCTGTGCAAGTCCCGGATGATCATCGGACGAAGGCACAACCATCGGCAAGGCTCCGGCCCAGACCTGCCCTGATCCGTCGACCGTCACCCACTGCCCGGCAAGCGCCATCACCCCGTCTCCGCACCCGACAACGCAGGGACGCCCCAGCGCGCGGCTGACAACGGCAGCATGGCTCGTTGCGCCGCCTTGGGCGGTGACAATCGCCTTGGCTGCAATCATGCCGTGAATATCATCGGGGCTGGTGGTTTGGCGGACCAGCACAATGTCTTCACCCTTGGCCGCGCGGGCTTCGGCTTCGTCGGGCGTAATGACGGCGATGCCGCTGCCGACGCCCGGGCACGCGCCTTCGCCGGTCGCAACCGGGGTGAGGCCGTGCGTGGCATCATCGGCAAGACGCGGTCTCAGGATTTCCGCTGCCTGTTCGGGACTGACACGGGCAACAGCCTCGTTCGTCTCGATCAGCCCTTCTTCAACCATCTGCACAGCGCAACGAACAGCGGCCATTGGTGCTCGCTTCGCGCTACGCGCCTGCAACAGGAAGAGCGCACCCTTTTGTACGGTGAATTCGATATCCTGCATGTCGCGGCTGTCTCGCTCCAGTGTCGCAGACGCAGCGAGCAAGCGTGCATGGGCATCTGCGACACGCTCCTTCATGGTATTGAGCGGCAGAGGCGTGAACTTGCCAGATACGACATCCTCGCCCTGTGCTTTGGGGAGATATTCACCGAAGGGCAGATTTTCACCCGTCAGAGGATTGCGCGAAAAGAGAACGCCGGTGCCGCTCTGATCATCCAGATTGCCAAACACCATGGCCTGAACAGTCACTGCCGTGCCCAAATCATCGGCAATGCCATGATGCTGGCGATATTTGCGTGCGCGGCGGCTATTCCAGCTGTCGAACACCGCCTGCACCGCCGCCAGCAATTGCGTGCGCGGATCAGTCGGAATGGGCTGGCTGGTATCGCCTTTCAACACGATGGCTTCATACAGTTCGATGAAGCGACGATGCGTATCGCGCGCGAACTCCGCCTCCCCAGACTCCGCTGCCAGCGCAGTTTCGGTGAGGTCGCTTATGCCCAGATTGAGGACGGTATCCATCATGCCCGGCATCGAAATCGCCGCGCCCGACCGGATCGAGAGCAGAAGCGGCGAAGGCCCGTTGCCAAAGCTGCGACCGGTCTTTTCCTCCAGCCAGGCGAGCCCGGCATCAATCTCTTCCACCAGCCCCTCCGGAAGCCCGCCCGCCTGATAGGCGTTACACGCCGCTGTGGTGACAACGAAGGCAGGCGGCACGTTCAGGCCGAGCGATACCATCCGCGCGATGGACCAGGCCTTGCCACCCACCAGTGCCCGGTCTGGCAAATGTGCGCCGTCCAGTGGCAGCGTCCAGCGGCTCATTCCTCGCGCTCCGTCCCCATGATGCGAAGCAGTTCCTCATGAAGTTCAAACCAGACCGTGTGATAACTGTCGCGGTGGATGTCGCTCACCCAGGCGATTTCGCCATCCTCTGCCTTGTCGAGCGCGGCTTCCAGTTTGCGTCCATAAATGCCCAGACGCGGCAGGCCTCGTGTGAGTGCCGCCATGACCGGCTCAAACAGCTCATGCAGGGCAGAGAGCCGGTCGATCACCTTATTGTCATAATCTTCGTCACTATGATCATTGGCCCGCAGCGCACCGCGCACATTGATGGTCTGCCAGTCAGTGATGATCTGCTTGAGCTCCGGATTGATCCGCTCAAAGCCGTGATAAGCCTGCACGAACGCTTCATCGGCGCGCAGTTCGGCAAAGTCGCGACCATAGCCCGCAGCAAGCGCCACGCGCGCCAGCGGCGTCAGGCTATAGGCCCCCTTGGCCTCAATCGCGCGACCGGTTGCAACGGCGGCTTCAAGTTCCGCTTGCACTGCATCGACCGGCTGGCCTGTGAGCGACGCCACAGCGGCGGCATCCGCATGGCGCTTGATCGCCAGACCATGAAAGGCAAGGCTGCGCTGATTCATTCCGCTTGCCATCACTCCGCCCCTTCCAGCCGCCAGACCCGGCCCGTGCGTTCGGTTCCAGACTGATAATCCTCGGTCGTCCGCGGGGCCGCAGTGGCTTCCATTTCCACACAATCCCCATCGCGAATGCCGTTCAGCTTGGCATTCATGAAACAGGGAATACCGAACTCGCGCGAGAGGATGCCAAGGTGAGAGCGCACCGTGCCGCCAGCACACAAAATGCCCGCAAATTGATCAATGATCGGCGCAGTCAGCGTGCCACCGGAATCGTCGATAATGGCAATGGTGCCCGGCGGCACACCGTCTGTCAGATAAGCGAGAACGCGCTCATTGCTGCGGATATAGCGCGCGGTGCCACGCACCAAAGCGTCATGGCGGACGACATTATCCCCCTGCCCCACACGCGCCCGGCCATCGGCTTCCACGCCCACATCAGCCTCGGCATGTTCAAACATAAAGTCCGCACTGTCATCGCTTCCGCCCTTATACGCGTCCGGGCGCTCCTGAACCGAAATGGATGCGGACCAATCGAACCGGTGGCCACTTTCCAGCAACGCCGCTTCAACGGCTTCCACATCAGCGCGAGTGATGCCGCAATCGGGCGCGCCGAAGACAAAGTCGCCGAAATCCTTGCCTCCTGCCGCAAGGTGTCGCGCATAAGACTCCCGCACTTTCTGCTGCAACAGGGCCAGTGTCGCTTCAACAATCGGGCTGGCGGGCACCCCCGCAAACTGAATGTCATCAATTGGCAAACGCGCCATGTTCCTGCTCCATCGCCCACTATGTCGAAACCATACATGACAGGCTTACCCGAGACGAGAAACGGGTTTCCGTCATGGATTTTTCGGAAGGTACGGCTAACGATCAGCGGACACGGGCGGGCGCGGGTACAGCGCGCGCAGACTGATTGAGAAAGATCGAACCATGACCAGCGACAGCAAGCGCATCCTCATCGTCAATGATGACGGGATAGACGGCCCCGGTATCAAGCTGCTGGAACAGATTGCGCGCGGTTTTTCGGATGATGTGTGGGTGGTTGCCCCCGATGAAGAACGCTCAGGGGCGAGTCAGTGTATCTCGGTTTCTCATCCCATCCGCTACGTCCAGCGCGATGAACGCCACTTCGCCGTGCGGGGCACGCCCGCCGATTGCGCGTTGCTGGGTATCAACGTGTTTCTGGAGGGGAAGAAGCCTGACATTTTGCTGGCGGGCATCAATTCCGGCCCCAATCTGGCAGAGGATGTCCATTATTCAGGCACCTGTGCTGCCGCGAAGGAGGGCGCGCTGCTCGGCATTCCGTCCATCGCGCTCAACCAGATGCGATCCTATGGCAATCCGGCGATCTGGGAGGCCTCAGCTGCGCATCTGCCGGGGATCATCGGCTCCATGCTGGAGATGCGATGGCGGCCCGGCTGCTTCATGAACATCAATGTGCCCAATGTGCAGCCAGAGGAGATCACCGGCATCCGCATCACACGTCAGGGCCAGCGCCTTCCCGGCGGCTTCATGCCGGTGCGCCGCGTGGATGAACGCACCGTGCCCTATTTCTGGATCAAGATTTCACCCAATCATCCTGAACTGGAGCCCGGCACGGACCTGCACGCAGTCGCCCAGCACGCCATTTCAATCACGCCGATGCAGCTGGACATGACCTTCCGCGAGGCCGCAACCGATCTGGAGACGCTGTTTGCCAGCGCCGCGCCTGTCGGGGATGCTGCACTGTCTGATCTGGATGCAGCGATTTAGAGCGATGATTTTGGATTGGCAGACTGCTCGAACGTCCTCGACACGAACAGAGTGTCTGTCACCGCGCCTGAACCCGCCTCAAATCGCCCGACCGCGCTGCTCCCAATAGGGCTTGCGGAGTTCGGCGCGCAGCACCTTACCCGCATTGCTGCGCGGCAGACTGTCGATATAGCTGAGCTGCTTGGGCGTTTTGACAGCGCCCAATTTGTCGCGGGCAAACGCAATCATCTCGTCTTCGGGCGGCGGCACAGCACCCGCGCGGAGTTCCACAACGGCCACCACCTGCTCGCCCCATTTGTCATCGGGAATGCCAAACACCGCGCAATCCTGCACGGCGGGATGCGCTTGGAGGGCTTGCTCCACTTCGGCGGGATAGACGTTGAACCCGCCTGAAATGATCATGTCCTTCTTGCGGTCTACGATGAAGAACCAGCCCTGTTCATCACGATAGCCAATATCTCCGGTGTGGTGCCAGCCAAAGCGTGCGACCTCTTCAGTGGCTTCCGGATTTTTGTAATAGCCTGCCATCACCAGCGGCCCGCGCACAACGATCTCTCCATGGATACCGGGCGGCAACAAATTCCCGTCATCATCCATGATCTCAACGCGGGATAGAAGATTGGCCTGTCCGCAACTGCCGGGATGCGCAAGTTCTCCATTGGCCTTCAAGTGAAGATGCGGCGGCATGGCCGTGACGCACATCGGGCTTTCAGTCTGGCCAAAGCTGGCGTTCATCACCGGCCCGAACAC
>CALMZE010000055.1 GCA_937870585.1 uncultured Sphingomonadales bacterium
GGGCAAATGCCTGTTTCGGCCTGAATGTTCCATGGCGGCGGATTGAGTTGCGTCATCCCGTTGCCGACAACAGTCTTGGTCGCATAGAGTTCGATTAGATGGCCGGTCGGGATCGTGAAGCGCACCCGGCGTCCGGTTTCCAGCAGATCGCCCGCAGGCGCAGTTTCGGTCGCAATCCCGGCGGCTTCCAGCTTGGCCTTGAAGCCATCGAGCGTTGCTTCATCGCGCACCTTGAACGCCATGAAATCCAACCCGGCGGTTTCGGCTTCGCGCAAAATGAGGCTGTTGTGATCGCGCTCATCCCAGCATTTGAAATAGACGCGGCCTGACGCATCGCGCCCGGTTTCCACCAGCCCCATCACATCGCGATAGAAATGAACGGCCTTGTCCAATTCCAGAACGCGCACTTGCGCGTGCCCCGGCCGCATGACTCCTTCGAGTGCCATTTTCGATCCTCTCCTTGTGCCAGCAGACCGGGAGGTGCCCCGCATCCGCTTCACACATTGTTAAGCAAGGACCGTGCCAGTTTTCGAGTTTAGGAAACGGCGGAATTGCGTGAGCCACACAAGAGATAAAGCTGCTTCAATTTGACAAAATTGGCAGGCCGCATCAGCCATTGCACAACTTTGTCACTATGCCCCTTCTGCCAGGGCCGCCAGCGCAGGATCGAGCTTTTGCATCCGGTACGCCAGCTGACGGCGCGTCATATTGAGTAGCTTGGCGGCAGCGGAAACATTGCCCTTTGCCCTTTCCAGCGCGAGCGTGACAAGCAAGCCTTCCTGCTCATCCAGATCAGCCCCCATATCGAGCAGTTCCTGCGCGATCTGTTGCTTGCGCATATCCGCATTGGCAGGCTTGCAAGCAACGCGGGGCGAGACATGACTGGCGGCCAGATCCTGAAACAAAGGTGGCAGATGCTCCACACCAATGTCCGCCCCATCAGGTGCGAGCAGCACCGCGCGCTCAATAAAATTCTCCAGTTCGCGGACATTGCCCGGCCAGTGATAAGCCTCCAGCGCGTGGCGCGCGCGTTCAGTCAACCGGGCGATCGGTTTGCCATATTGTGGGGCGAAACGGACCAGCATGGCATCGGTGAGCAACCCGACATCGCCTGGCCGGTCGCGAAGTGGCGGCAGCATGATCGGATAGGTCGCCAGCCGATAATACAGGTCCGAGCGGAACCGCCCTTCCCTCATGGCTTCGGCCAGATCAACATTGGTCGCGGAAATCAGGCGGACATTCACCTTCATCGGCTTGTCATCGCCCAGCCGCTCAATCTCGCCGGTCTGGAGCACGCGCAGCAGCTTGGCTTGAGCCGCCAAGGGCAATTCGCCAATTTCGTCGAGGAACAGCGTGCCGCCATTGGCGCGCTCAAACCGGCCCTGCCGCGTTTCAACTGCGCCTGTGTACGCCCCACGCCGCACGCCAAACAATTCGGACTCAACCAACTCTGTCGGAATCGCCGAGCAATTGACGGCCACGAACGGGCCTTCGGCTTCACGTGAGTGCTCGTGGAGCCAGCGCGCAAACACTTCCTTGCCAACGCCGGTTTCACCCAGCAACAGCACATTGACCCGCCCGCCCGCCGCTTTGCCGAGCAAGTGGAACGCTTCCACGAACCGCGCGGATGAACCAACGATATTGTCGGGCTTGGCAAAGGCCACTGCTTGCACCGGGCTCGCGCTCTCCTTGCGCAGCCGCCGCAGCTCTTCCTCGATTTCGAACTGGCCATTTTCGTCGGCGCTGTTCCAAAGCGCCTCGATCAGGTTCTGATCGTCCCAGGCTTCGGCAGGCTTGCCCACCGCGATGCAATGGGCATGGCCCTGGCACGCGCATTGCGATTCCTGAAAAATCACCAGTCGCTTGAAAAATTCGGTCGTATAGCCCGAAGCATAGCCTGTCGCCGCCCAGCAGGCGCCGGGGTCGCCATCGTCCACGGCCAATCCCTGATCAAGATGCGCCTGCGCTTCCCAGCTTGAATTCCAATGGACAAACCCGTCGAAAGAGCCGCTTTCCCAATCAATTTCGGCTTCAACGATATGGGCTTGAGTCACCCCTTCCAGCGCGTGGAGCGCGGGGCCGATGCAAAACACATCATAATCTTCTGCATGGCCCTGATGCTTGGCGGCGATCTTCGCATCCTGTCGCCCGCATTCAAAGCCCATCCGCCAGAACATGGCGCGCGCGCGGCTGGCCCCCAATTGCTCAATCATCTCTCGGCGGAGTGTACCCAGACCCTTTGCGTGGAACAGCACCATGCGGGATTGGTCGAGCCAGATTTGCCCCTTGGCAGGCGCGAAATCCAGCTTGCCTTGCAGGTCGAACCGCTCAATCAGGCTGTGCTCGTCCACGCTCATCCCCTCAATATCCAGTCCATGTCCGCCCGGCAGGCGTCTGGCTTTCCGCCGTCATAGCGGAAACGCAAAGGGGTTGCACTGCGTTTGCAATGCAACCCCCTGATGCGACCCGATCTGATAACCTTTAGAATTTGAAGCCGACGCGGGCATACCATTCGCGCGGGCGGCTGAACGTACCATCAATCACGCCTGAGGCCGGGATCGACGAACCCGACGTCACATAACGCTTGTCGGTCAGGTTGGTGCCACCGAACGTCAGCGTGTAGCGGTCATCCGGTGCCGTGAAGATGATGCTGGCGTTGATGATCGTGGTCGATGGACGGTTGAGCAAGATCGTGCCTTCCACATTGTTCCGCTGCTTGGAGGTATAGGTCAGATCGCCAAGCAGGGCGATTTCAGCGCCATTATCACCCAGCGGCAGATCGACGCGCGGCGAGATGTTGGCCTTCCAGTGCGGTGTCTTGGGCAGATCGCCGCCTACCGTCGCGCCCAGCTGGAAGCTGTTGGGCGCGCTCGTCACCTGCACCGCCGGATCGAGGAAGGTGTAGTGCGAGTCGGTATAGCCCACCGAACTGTTGATGGTGAGGACAGAGAGTGGCTTGGCGATCACTTCCACTTCCACGCCCTTGATCCGCGCATCGCCCACGTTCGCAATGGTGGGCGACGTGCCGACCTGATAGTTGAGCTGAATGCCGCTATATTTGGTCGTGAACGCCGAAAGGTTGAGCTGCAGGCGACGGTCGAGCAGCGTCGATTTCAGGCCCACTTCAAAGGTCTTCGCCTTTTCAGGGTTGAAACCCGAGACCGTGGTCTGCGGCGTGGTATAACGCGTAGTCCAGCCACCCGTCTTGTAACCTGCAGAGTAGGAACCATAGACCATCACATCATCGTTCGGGTGCAGCTGGATGCCGAACTTGGGCGAGAAGTTGTTGAAGGTCTTGTGGTTGATCCCCGGCGCATAAACGCGCAGCGGATTGGTGTTGTTCACGGTCGGATAGCCCAGAATCTGCTGGCAGGTCGCGCCACCCAGAAGCGGTGCATTGGGATAAACATTGCCCGCCGTATCGGCGCAGATGTTGGAAAGCGCTGTGTTGCCCAGCGGCGTGCCGGCAAAGGCTGCCGAACCGACCAGCTTGTAGAACACGCCGTTCACTTCCTGCTGGCCGCCTTCGAAAAACTTGCTTTCATGCGTGTAGCGCGCACCAACCGTGAAGCTGATCAGATCATTCAGCTTATAGTCGATCTGCGCGAAGCTCGCATAGTTGGTGGTTTTGAACCAGTTCGGCCCATCAATCTGCACCGCACCCTGCGCAAATGACACCAGATCGAGCAGATAGCCCTTTTCGGTGAAGAAATAGGCACCGAACACATAGTTCAGCTTTTCATCCAGCGCGTTGCCAACCAGCTGGAATTCCTGGCTGAGCTGGCGCTGGCGCTGGTCAAAGCTTGCATGGATGATGTTGAGCGGTGACGAATCCATGTCGAGGCCGGATTTCCAACTGCTGTGCCGATAGCCGGTGATGGACTTCAGCAACAGATTTGGTGTCAGGTCCAGCTCGGCATTCAGCGTGGTGCTGTAATTGGTCAGCTTCGAGAAGTTGTTGCCCGTGGAATAGCTTGTGTCTGGATCCCCTGTGATGAACTGGTCGGTAAACAGAAGTTCATGCGTGGCAGGATTGGCACCGGTATTGACGCCTGGCGTGTAAGTGACGCGATTGATCGCCGTTACTTCATCCCGGCGGATGGACGGAAGCTGCGTGCCGAAGGTGGAGCAGAAATTCATCAGGCCCAGTGAGCCGAGAACCGCAGCCGGAGCTGCACGGCAGGTGTTGTATAGGAAGGTGAAATTCGGGCTGCCCGTCACCGCGGGATCACCCAGAACACCCAGCAGTGAGTGAGGCGAATTGCCCGTAGAACGCTGATAATCTCCGCTCAACGTCACACGGAAATTGCCGCCATCATATTTGATCTTTCCGCGGATCGAGGCGTTTTCGTTACTCCCTTCCTTGGACGGCGCGTCATAGCCGACAGAAGGCAGCGCCGTGAAAGGTTTCGAGTTGGATACCAAGGCGCTGGGAAAGGGGATGCGCTTGGCATACGCCCCGCCGTTGCGGACGTTGAAGGTGATAAGCGAGGTCAGGCTGTCGCTCAGCGGCACGTCAATCGCGCCGCGCGCTTCAAACATGTTGAAGCGGCCAAAGGTCACATCGCCGCGTGCCTGGAACTCCTTCGCAGGATCGCGCGTGACGATGGAGACTGCGCCGCCGATGGTGTTGCGGCCAAACAGCGTGCCCTGAGGCCCTTTCAGAACTTCGATGCGACCGGTATCAAGCAGATCCTGGTTCGCACCGACCGAACGGGCGAGATAGATGCCGTCCACATAGACGCCCACACCCGGATCGATATTGAACGCAAAATCGCTCGAACCAATACCACGGATCGAGGCGGCCAGAACAGCTGTAGAGCCAGTGAAGGCCACGCCATTGTCAAAGTTTACGTTCGGCGCAACGGCGGTCAACTGGCTGACATTGGTCACCGCGCGCTCGGCCAGAGCGTCGCCCGAAAAGACCGAAATCGCAATCGGCACATCCTGTGCGCTTTCAGCGCGCTTCTGCGCCGTAACAACGATATCGGCAATGCCACCATCATCTTCTGCGGCGGCATCCTGCGCCCAAACCGGCGCGGCGGCCAACAACGCTGTCGATGCGCAAAGCGCGGCTGCGAACTTCTTTATGTGTGCCATTCGATCCTCCCAATCAAACTCTCCACCCCGGCCCCCTTTTGGCCAAGCGGTGGCAAAGAACTGATGGAGTTGGCGGTTAGTCTATCCGCCCGGATACTTTCCAATACCAATTTAAGGGCCGCGTGATACGTTTCAGGTAATTCGAATCGAAATGGGAGAGGGATGGATGCAGCCCTATGCAAACCGGATAGACTTGCGCCATCTGCGCTATTTCGTCGCCATCGTACGTCAAGGCAGCTTTCGCGCTGCGGCCGAAGAGCTCAACATTTCGCAGCCGCCCCTCACCCGCCAGATCCAGCAACTGGAAGACATTGTGGGCACGTCGCTTCTCATCCGCCGATCCAATGGCGTCCAGACGACCGACGCCGGCGAGGCGCTGTTCACCGAAGCGCAGAACATCCTTGGGCTGGTCGAACGCGCCTGTATCAACACCCAACGCATCGGCACCGGCCAGATGGGGCGACTGGACGTAGGCGTGTTCGGGTCTGCCGTGCTCGACATCGTACCGCGCATCGTGCTCCAGTTTCGCAACCGTTTCCCTGACGTGGAAGTCGTCCTCCACAACATGGATCGCGAAACCCAGGTCAAGGCGCTGACCGAGCGACGCATCCAGATCGGCTTCAACCGCTTCTTTCAGGATCACCCCAATCTTGTATGGGAATCGGTCGTGCGCGAACGGATGCTCGTGGCCGCCCCCAGCGATCATCCCTTGACGCAAAAGGCGGAGCTCAGCCTGCGCGATCTCGCCCATGAACCATTGATCTTCTATCCCCGCACAACCGGGCCGGGCGGGTTCAGCAATTATCTGATGCGCCTGTTCCATAATCTCAACATCGAGCCGCAGATCGTCCAGAATGTGGATGATGTGGTCGCCGCCGTCTCGTTCGTATCGAGCGGACTGGGGCTGACGCTCGGCGTGGAATCCGCCCGCAACCTGCGCCTTCCCGGCGTCACCTATCTGCCGCTTGCTGAAGGCGAAGCCAGCGCGTTTGATCTGAGCGTGATTTACCGTGCGGGCGAAATCTCGCAACTGCAGGATGCGTTTCTGGAATCTGTCCGCGCCGTCACCGAGGAACGGCGAGACCGCTGAGCATTGTATCTGGACAAGGCCGCGCTGCCGGTGCAGAGGCTGAACCAGCCCATGGGCGATCGCGAGCGATCATCGACATGGCCCCTTCGTCTAGCGGTCAGGACGCGGCCCTCTCACGGCTGAAACACGGGTTCGATTCCCGTAGGGGTCACCATCGACCGGCTGATGATTAACCTAGACCCGCTCAACCGCATTGCGCAAATGCCTTTCGCCATCTCTCCGCGCGGTTCCTGAGGGACAACGATATCCTGTTGCGCGTGCCTCGGGTGGAAATGCGGCCATCACCTATCACTTGAAGCTGCTCATATCCGTATGGCAATGCTGTGAAGACGGCATATTTTGCGCGGAGATGCCCGGTCTCCACAGGAAAAATGTGGGGTGTTTGCTAGGCCCGGGCATCACATGAACCTCAACTGCCCTGCCCCTTTTGAAACAGGCCTCTAAGCGACCCCGAAATGAGTGGAATAGCGAGAGAGGCGATCCCTGATCTCACCTGCATTCAATCCAAAATCTTCCGGTGCATAGCGATGCGCGCCGTGCTGTTCGTTGAGTTCGGCAAGGCGGATGTTGGCTGCCTGCTCTGCCTCTTCGGACCAGGCGACATCACACGCTGCACTAAGGCGACGAATGGCCGCCTTGGGGTCAGCAACCAGTTCCGCAAAGGGCATGTCGATGAACGCGCTTTCGCCCAGCCTTTCGCGCGCCGCCATGGCACGGTCCGTCCATAGCGCAGTGGTTTCCAGTTGATAGCGCCCCACTTCGACGGGATCGACACGGTCGCTATAGGTTGACCGGAACACAGCAAACAGGCTCGCTCCAGACGTTACAGTCTGCACAACATCCCTGTGAAGATGGATCACGCGCGCATCAGGAAACGCGGCGAACAGGCTGTCGAGCGCAGCCGTGTGAACCGGCGCCTTGAGGATCCAGCGGCGACCGCTGCCATCGTCGAGCATCCTCAAAATGTCCGCATATCGCCGATAGCTGGGCGTCATATCCTGCTGCGCGAGCCAATGCACATAGCTTGGGCAGCGGAGCGTGGCAGGATAGCTCCAGTTCTGGAAATCGGTGCCCATGGCAAGGTTGCATTCCTCTGCTAGCGTGCCGCCCGAAGGATGGATCCCCTTCATGGCCGGATTGAGCACATGAAGCATGGCGTGCGCACCGGCCCCCGCGCTGATCAGAGCCTCACGGGCTGCTTGATCAAGGTCCGCGAAGCGCCAGGGCGCAGTCAGTTCCGACGGATAGGCCCCACGCAAACCCGGGATCGCCGCGAGCAGGCGTTGCAGCAACGTCGTTCCGGTCCGCCAGCCACCCGTGATGAAAATGGGACGGTCTATGATCCGCCGGGCAATCTCCGGATTGCGCTGCATCACATCGCTGATGGACAGGCGCGCATTCAGCTTGAAACCTGCGCCGCCCGCCATTTGGCGTTCTCCGAGCGCATTGAGATGCCCTTCGTCCCGCGCGGAAAGGACATAGCGTTCAAAGCCGGTGCGCCAGCCTTCGTCCGCGGCCTCATCATAATTTGGCCATTTGGCCAGAACGCGCGCTGATATGGCATCGGGGTCCAGCATGAACGGTCGGGGATCGCGTGCTTTGGCCTCCTCGGCCTCGCGATAGAGGGCTTCCGCCTCAGCCGATCGGGGAGCAGCACTCCACATTATGCGTCTTTCCCGATTTCGCTGATCGGGACCATACGCACAGTTGGCAGGTCGGGCGTCACTTCGGGTTGCAGCCATCGGATGAGAAACATGCCTTGCGGGCGCGCTTCGGTATCCAGCCAGTTCGCGCAACCCGGATCCTCGCCCGCCAGCACGAGACGAAACCGCCCATCGGAGTCGGTCTTGATCGACTTGCCGGTCAACGAAATTTGACGATTATTATAGTCGAGCGAATTGTGGAAGCGGCTGTAGAGCATGATGTTCATGAAGCGTGCTGGTGCCATGCGGCCCTCGATCAACAGCGCTTGCCCTGACCGGAGATCCCACCCGCCGCTGTGATAATAGATGCCCGGTTCGGTATAAACCGCGCCACCCTGCGCCTCGACCCAGACCCGGATTTGGTTCGATCCCTCGGTGGCAAGCCGAGCGCCGCCTGCAATCCGCTTGGAGGCTTCATCCAGCACCATCCCCATGCGATCAAGCCGACGCGCAAAGCGTGACGCCTCGATGAAGGGCGGCGTTGGCGCCTTATCCAGACGCACGATGCGGGTGTAGGCTTCGCCGGTGGGCGGCTCCTCGTAAAACTGCCTGACCCAAATCATGTTTGCGCCTTGCGGGAGCGGCATATGCAAACTTCCTTCCCCCGCAGGTGATTTGCCGAAGCTCACACTGAAGCTGCCATCTTCTTTAAGGTCCAAATCGTCTGACGTGACACGGGCAACAGTTCGCGCGACCAATCCAGCCCCCGAATAGACGTTGATCGAAAGGAACGCGGCACCAGGCGCCCGACCCTTGATGTGATAGCTGCCCTCGTCGCTGATTTCCCCAACCCAATAGAGAAAATCGGGATTGTCCATGTAGAATTTGTGACGCCAGAGGTTGAACGGATCGAGTTCCGGGTGCGCATCATCGACTTCCAGTCGGCCGATCTGGTTCGCAAGCGCGCGCGCAAGGGCTCGGAATCCATCAGCCCGCTCGTCCGCTGACAGGATGCGCGTGCCCGCATCCATGCGTTCGCCGGCCATGCGCAGGGCTTCGACCATTCTGCGCCATGAGTCTGCCGCGTCCACCGGTTGTTGGTTTGTCACTTTTCTCTCCCGCTGTGCATCAGCTGCGCCCTATCATGAGCGGATTGATTCATATCTTCGGCCTCTTGCTCAAGGGAGGCTGGGGACAAGGCATTTGCGAAGATGACCGGCCGCGACAGCCTTCTCAAAAACGCGACACTCGATCTAGCTTTAATCCCGAACAAAGCAGAAAATGGAGCCAATGATCAAGGTGTCTTCACCCTGTCTTTCGTTGAAGCACCCGGCTGGTCCTTCGCCGGAAACACGTCAGAAGACAATTTAAGTCGGATGCAGAAGTGGCCCATTCGCCACGGATCGGGTACAATATCTCCCCCATAATCCCGAGCAATGGATCTTGCGATAGAAAGGCCTAGACCAGAGCCCCCGCGGTCATCATCGGCGGCTTCGCCAATGTCGAATATTTTCTCGAAGTGATCGGGAGGCACGCCCGGCCCGTCGTCATTGATTGAAATGCAATCACGACCCGCAATCACCATAACCTCCGACTTGGCCCATTTGCCTGCATTGTCGAGCAGGTTGTTCAGGATCTCGCAGAGATCGTCTGCGTCCATCGCAACTGAAAAATCGTCAGGAACCTTTGCCCCGAAGCGTTTGGACGGATAACAGCGCCGCATTGCGGCCAGCAATGCAGGCAACACATCTGCGAGGATGATCCGGGTTGCAACGCCGCTTCGCGTGCCGCCTGATCGGACCCTTGCCAGATGATAATCGATCTGACGCTGGATGCGTTCACTCTGCTCCAGCATCGTGTCAGCCGCCTCTGGCCTTGGGCCTTCCAGCATCCGCTCTGCCTCATCAATAATGACGGCGAGCGGCGTTCGAAGTGAGTGGGCGAGCGCGCCAGCCTGCACCCTCCCGCGCGCAACAATCTCGGTGTTTCGGGCGATATAGGAATTGAGATCAGCGACCAGAGGCTGCAGTTCGTCGGGATAATGGCCTTCAACGTGGATCGCCGACCCGTGCCGCAATCGTTCTATGGCGACCGAAAGCCTGCCGAACGGTCGGAACCCCAGCGTGATGATTGCGACCCCACTGGCCAGCAAGGCAAGCGCCAGCGATGTCAGCCATTTGGTGAGTTCGCGCGTGAACTCCGTGATAATCCGTTGAAGGTGACGTTCGTCGGTGGCGATCACAAAGTGGACGGGCGCGCCGTTGGGAGCCTCGCGCACAAATCCATAGACGATAGCATGTCCGGTGGGGCCATTGGCGACACGGTGGAGAATCTTCGGCGAATGGGCGATGTCATAGTCGAGTGCACCGCGGATCATAGACGGCGATTTCAACGCACCAAATCCGGGGCGCGTCACCTGCCAGTAAAAGCCCGACAAGGGCTCCGCATAGCGCGGATCGGACAAGGGTCGGGTGAGATGCGGCCGCCCTGTCCCATCCAGAACAGTCAAGGAACCAAGTTCCCGCACATGCACTTCCAGTTCTTCATGATACTGCATTTCGACGTGCAGGGTGAAGAGACGAACCGAACTGAACCAGATGGCACCAATCCCCAGCGACACCCAGAGCAAGATGGAGAGAAGAAAACGTCCGCGCAGTGAGTTGAAGGGCAGCATCATGACTCCAATCGGTAACCCAGTCCGCGCACGGTGCGGATGCGGTCGCGACCAATTTTGCGGCGCAGGCGGCTGACATGAGCTTCAACGGCATTGCGGTCCCGCTCTGCCTCCAGCGCGTAGAGTTGTTCCAGAATGTCATCCTGCCCGATGATGTGTCCGGTACGACGCAGGAAGAGATGGAGCAGCGCAAATTCCTTGCGGCTGAGATCCAGCGCGAGCCCATCCAGCGTCGCCGTCCGCGCGACAGGATCGAGCGTCAGATTGCCCGAAGTGAGATAAGTCCCTCCCTCGCTCCGTCCTCGCCGTGTCAAGGCATGAAGGCGCGCGAGCAACTCCTCAAACCGGACCGGCTTGACCACAAAATCATCAGCTCCGCTGTTCAATCCTTCCACCTTGTCCCGCCAATTGCCGCGAGCCGTGAGGATCAGGATGGGCACTATTTCCCCTTGCGCGCGCCAGTGACGAAGCAGATCGAGCCCATCACCATCGGGCAGGCCGAGATCAAGGATGATCGCTGCGGTCAGCTTCAAATCCGGCCAGTCGCGCGCAGCGGCGACCGACTGCACCCAGTCAACGGCAAAGCCTGCTTTGTTCAGCCGCTCGGACAGGCGGCGGCCGAGTTCATCATCATCTTCAACCAACACGATGCGCATCGATTTCGCACCTCCTGTTTCGCCTGATCGCACTATCGTCTGACATAGTGCTGACAGATTGTCAGGTTTCCGTCAGTTTCGCCTGCAAAATGCCGGATCATGGAACGTAAATTGATTTGGGGCGGTGTCGCGCTGCTGGCAACGGTCGCTATCGGCGGCATGGTGTTTTGGCCCGGCGGGAGTGAGCCTGTTGAGCAGGGTAACGCAGAAGCAAAACCCGGCACACTGTCCAACGAACAGATCAGGCGCATGGGCGTGACGGTCGAAGCCGCCGTGCCCGCCTCTACAGCAGAACTCGGAACAGTACCGGGCACAGTGACACTTCCGCCCGAAGCGCGTGTTGCCGTCACGGCCCCTTTTGGCGGTTCAGTCTTGCGCCTGTTTGTGGTCAATGGCCAGGCTGTCGTGAAAGGCCAGCCACTGGCCATCGTCCGTTCGATCGAGCCCGTACAATATGGTGCGGCCTTGGCACGCGGACAGGCGCAGTTAGCAGTCGCGCAAGCGCAAGCGGCGCGCACCGGGCAGTTGGTGCGCGAAGGCATCGTTGCCGGGGCACGGGCCGATGAGGCACAGGCCGCCCTGCGTGAAGCGCAAGTCGTGGTGGCCGAAAATCGACGCATTCTTGCACAGACGGGTGCTGGGGCCGGCGGAGAGATGACG
Source organism: uncultured Sphingomonadales bacterium (assembly GCA_937870585.1). GTDB lineage: Bacteria > Pseudomonadota > Alphaproteobacteria > Sphingomonadales > Sphingomonadaceae > Aquisediminimonas. Next base: position 11,824 of record CALMZE010000055.1, read on the forward strand.
CTGCGTGCGCCGATCAGCGGGCGGTTGGCCGTTGTCAATGTTCAGACCGGCGGGCCGGTCGATGGTCTGACCGCGCCGTTCGTCGTCGAAAATACGGCCAACTTCATGGTTGATCTTCAAATCCCGGAACGGCTTGCGGGTGAGGTGTATCCGGGCATGATCATCACGCTGCCGGGAAGCGCGGGCCAGACGATCACCGGCAGCCTCATTTCGGTGGGCAGTTCGATAGATCCCGCCACACGCTCAGTGATGGCCAAGGCGCGGGTCGGGGCAGACCCGGTGCTGGTCAGCGGCAAATCTGTGATGGTGGTGCTGCAAGGCAAGAGCACATTTTCGGGCGTCAGCGTCCCGGCCAACGCCGTGACGCAAATGGGAGGGAAAGACGTCGCGTTCGTCGCCACGCGTACCGGCTTTGCTGTTCGGCCCGTGACGATTGCGGGACGGAGCGCAGACCGGATCACGCTGGCGACCGGGCTGAACGCTGGAGAGAAAGTGGCGACCTCTGGTCTCGCTGAACTCAAAGTTCTGCTGGGCGGCGAATAGCCATGCTGACCAAACTCGTTGAGAAGGCGCTAGCGGCCCGTTTTGCGGTTCTGGGTCTGGCGCTCGCACTGGCGGGCTGGGGCGCGTGGTCGTTCATCAACCTGCCGATCGACGCCTTTCCCGATATCAGCTCCACGCAGGTAAAGATCATCCTCAAAGCCCCCGGCATGACGCCTGAAGAGGTAGAAAGCCGCGTCATTACGCCGATTGAGATGGAGATGCTGGGCATCCCCAATCAGGCCAATCTCCGTTCTGTTGCCAAATATGCAATTGCGGACATTACCATAGACTTCAAGGACGGTACCGACATCTACTGGGCACGCAGCCAGGTGGCGGAGCGCCTGTCAAACGTCACAGGCGATCTTCCAGCGACCGTAGAGGGCGGCATGGCCCCCATCTCAACGCCGCTTTCTGACATGGTGATGTTCACTCTGGAAGGGCCGCAAAGCCTGTCTGCAAAGCGCCGCGTGCTGGACTGGACGATAAGGCCTGCACTCCGCACGGTCCCGGGCGTCGCAGATGTGAATGCTTTGGGAGGATTTGCGGAGACGTTCGAGGTCCAGCCCGATAGTGCCGCGCTTTCCGCGGCCGGATTGACGGTGGAGGATCTGCGCGACGCCATCGAGCGCAGCAACCGCAATGACGGGGCCGGGCGGCTCAAAATCGGTGAAGAAGCCCTTATCGTTCGCGCGGTGGGTGCGATCCAGACCCTGGAAGACCTGTCTTCGGTTGTGGTCCGTGCGCAAAATGGCGCGGTGCTGCGCGTCGGCGATGTCGCCGCGGTCCGTATGGGCAGCCTGACGCGCTACGGGGCCGTTACAAAGAATGGTAAGGGTGAAGCGGTGCAGGGCCTCGTCATCGCCCTACGCGGTGCAGATGCGTCCAAGGTCGTCGCAGGCGTGAAGGCGCGACTGGAGGAGATCAAACCCGGTCTGCCCAAAGGCATGAGCGTGAGCATTTTCTACGACCGGTCTGACCTGATTAGCCGCGCTGTGGGCACCGTCGAAAAGGCGTTGCTTGAGGCGACGGTGCTGGTGGTTGTGCTGCTGCTCTTGTTCCTTGGCGATGTCCGCGCGTCGATCATAGTCGCATTGGCGCTGCCCATGGCTGCATTGCTCACCTTCATCTTCATGCGCGCCATTGGACTAACCGCAAACCTGATGAGTCTGGGTGGCCTCGCCATTGCAGTCGGCATCCTTGTTGATGGCGCGGTGGTCGTGGTTGAAAATGTCGTCGAGCGCCTTGCCGATGCAAAACACCGACGGATGGGCAAGCTTCATGCCATCTTCATCGCATCCTCCGAAGTCGCGGTGCCGGTCGCCTCAGGCCTATTCATCATCGCACTTGTCTTCCTGCCGCTGCTGACGCTGGAGGGGCTGGAAGGAAAATTGTTCGCGCCCGTCGCACTCACAATCGTGCTGGCGCTGTTATCCGCGCTGCTCTTGTCACTCACGCTGGTGCCGGTGCTGGCCTATTTCGGGTTAAAGCAGCAGGACGGTCATCACGAGCCGTGGCTGATGCGCAAGGTGGGGCCAAGTCATGCCCGCGCGCTTGAATGGGCCTTTGCCAACCGGCGCACGGTCAGCCTGATTGCAGGCGGCGGCCTGCTGCTGGCGGGGGCTGCCTATGCCGTGACGGGGAAGACCTTTCTGCCGACTATGGATGAGGGCGCGACGCTGGTTCAACTCGCCAAGCTGCCCAGCGTGAATATCGATCACAGCGTTGCAGGCGATTTGCGTGTGCAGAAGCTGATCCTCGAAAAAGTGCCTGAAGTGACGGACATTATCGCGCGTGTGGGCAGCGACGAACTGGGGCTGGATCCGATGAGCCTCAACGAAACGGACAGCTTCTTCAAATTGAAGCCGCGTGAGGAATGGCGCGTGCAGGACAAGGACTGGCTGGTTGAGGAAATCCGCAAGACGCTGGAGGACATTCCCGGCATCGAACCCAGCTTCACCCAGCCGATTGAAATGCGGGTCTCCGAAATGTTGACCGGCGCGCGCGGCGATCTCGCCATTCGGCTGTTCGGTCCGGATCTGGGGGAGCTGTCGCGTCTGGCGGGGCAAATCCAGAAGCGGCTGGAAGCGATTGAGGGCACCAGCGAGGCGATCACTGTGGCCAATGACAGCGTTGACTATCTCCAGATCGACATTGACCGGGTGGCCGCTGGCCGCGCCGGGATGCCTGTCGACCTGTTGCAGGACATGATGCGCGCGCAGGTTGAAGGCGTCCGGGCGGGCGTTGTGACGCAGGGGATGCGTCGCGTGCCCGTGGTCATTCGCGGCACTGCTGGCGAAGGCATGGACCCGCAAAGCTTTGCCGACCAGCTTTACCGCAGTCCCTCTGGCCAATTGGTGAGGGTCAGCGATGTCGCTCGGGTCGAACGAACAGCCGGGCCGGTCAAGCTGGAACATGAAAACGGCTCCCGCTTCGCTTTGGTGCAGGCCTTCGTCTCGGGCCGTGATCTGGTGGGCTATGTCGAAGACGCCAAGGCAGATATCGGTGCTAACGTGAAGCTGCCACCGGGATACCGCATCGTCTGGGGCGGCCAGTTTGAAAACCAGCAGCGCGCCTCCGCTAGGCTGATGATCGTGCTGCCTATGGCGGTGCTGCTGATTTTCATCGTGCTCTATCTCACGTTGCGGTCAGTGCGAGCGTCAGTCCTGATCCTCGTCAACATTCCGTTTGCGGCTGTGGGCGGAATGGTCGCGCTGGCGGTATCAGGGGAATATCTCTCCGTCCCGGCCTCTGTAGGCTTCATCGCCTTGCTGGGCATTGCTGTGCTCAACGGGCTCGTCATGGTCAGCTATTTCAGGCTGCTGCGCCAGCAAGGTCTGCCCTTGCATCAGGCGGTGCGCGAAGGCGCGGCCCGCCGCTTGCGCCCAGTGTTGATGACGGCGAGTATTGCCGCCTTCGGGTTGGTGCCCTTGCTCTTCGCCAGCGGACCGGGGTCTGAAATCCAGCGGCCGCTTGCGATCGTGGTCATCGGCGGGCTGGTGACGGCCACACTGCTTACGCTGATCCTCCTGCCCATCCTCTATGAACGCTTTGGGGAGAACGCGGCAGAGCGTGACGCGGGCGATCTTGCGCATCCAGCGGGAGGCAACGCATGATCCGGCTGTCCACTCTTGCGTTGCTAATGACACTTCCAGCATCGCTTTCTGCCCAATCCGCCTTGCCGCCCGAACCGGCGGTGCAAGAGGCGCTCAATACCCACCCTTCTGTGCAATCTGCTGAGGCACGGATAGACTCAGCGAAAGCAGAGGAGCGTCTGTTACGGGCAGGACCGCACGAATTGACGTTTTCCGGTAGCTATGTCCGCCGTTCGGTGGACCGCGAAGGCAGTTATGACGAGTATGACGCCACGCTTTCACGGGCAATCCGCTTGCCCGGCAAGGCGCAATTGGATCGCAAGGCTGGGGCGCTTGGCATCAGTGCGGCAGAAAATCGAGCCGAAGATGCGCGGCACCAAGCGGCGGTGCTGCTGAATGATCTTTGGTGGGACTGGCTTGGTTCAAGCGCAGAGGCTGCTGTTGATGCCCAAGGCGTCGAAAATTACGAAGCTGCGCGCACAGCCATCCGCCGCCGGGTCCAACTGCGCGATGCCGCTCAGCTCGAGTCCGATCAGATAGAAGCCGCGCTTGGTGATGCGCGCGCGATGGCGGCCCAATCTCTTGGGCGGGCCAACCTCGCCCGTGCCAGGCTGGCTGCACGCTTCCCGGCACTCCCTCTTCCGGTGGCAGCTCCTGTGCCTGAAGCACCTGTGCTGCCGCCCGAGGGATTGGAAGTGATGGGCGAACAGGTGATCAGCCGCAGCCATGAAATTGGCGCGGCAAACGCTGAGGCGCAGCGTATCGCCAGCTTGGCAGAGCGTGCGCGACGCGATCGCTGGGCCGATCCGAGCGTTGGGGTCCGCCTTTTTTCTGAACGCAACGGAGCAGAGCGCGGTGCCGGGCTGGTTCTCTCCATGCCCCTAGGCGGCAAGGCGCGGTCAGCCACCGCAAGCCGGGCATCTGCTGAAGCGCAGGCCGCCGCCGCTGAACTGGCGCTCGTGAAACTTGATGTGCGCGAAATGGCGGATGGCGATGTCGCACGCGCGCACGCCACCCATACTGCATGGCAGCGCAGCCGCGAGGCACTCGACGCGCAAATGGCGGCCCTCCAGAAGCTGCGTCGTGGGCAGCAATTGGGAGCGATCGACCTTGCGGACGTATTGCAGGGCGAGCGCCTGACCCACGCGGCTTTTCGCGCCGAAGCCCTTGCCCGTGCTGAAACCCATCGCGCCATCAACCGGCTGCGGATTGACAGTCACAATTTGTGGATCACAGCCGATGGGCATTGAAGAACCTGTTCCGATTTCGTGAAGCCGGTCAATTGCCTGATGCGCAGGCGCTTACGCCTCCAGACAAGCCAGAATCGGCACCGTGATTGGGCGGCAATGTCTGCAAATGCAGCATCGCATCAAGCCTATCCCTTTGAGGGGCTCGAAACGGTAGAGAACAGCCCCCCTTGTTTGGGGAGACTGGCGGCCGTTCAGGGCACCTCGCGAATTCGGCTAACGGATTCAGGAATACTGCTTCTTCTCTCTGGGCATTTTCTCAGAACAGGCGTTCGAGCGCCTTATCCAGCATCACCATCTGCCAGATCAGCCGCCCATGATCACTGATACCAGACTGGTGGTCAGTCACGATCTTCTCCAGCCGCGCACCATCAAACCAGCCGCTTTGCGCGACGCGTGAACGGCTCGCCATATCGCGTGCCTCTTGCGCGAGCGAACCCCGGAACCATTGCGAGATGGGCGTGACGAATCCCATTTTGGGCCGGTAGAGAATGTCATCGGGAAGATGACCCTCCATCGTCTTCTTGAGCAGCCATTTGCCCTGCCCGCCCCGCAGGCGCATAGAAAGCGGCAGGCGCGCGGCAAATTCGATCAGGCGATAATCGAGCAGCGGCTCGCGCGCTTCAAGGCTGACAGCCATGCTGGTGCGATCCACCTTGGTCAAAATGTCCCCCGGCAGCCAGATTTTGAGATCGGCATATTGGGCGCGGTCGAGCGGGTCTCGCGCGGGTGCGGACTCCATGAGACGGATGAACCGATCCTCTGCACGGTGCCCGCCCAGTTGCCGCGCAAAGCCATCGCTATACAGCCCTGCGCGCATATCGGGCGGCGTGACGCCGACCGAGCGCGCATAAGCCTCTGCGCCTGAGCGGGCGAGGTTGATGAAGGTGGATTTGGCGCGGAACATCTGCGGCGCCCAATCCGCCTTGGGATAGAGAGACCCAAGCGTGCCGAACACCGGATTGCGGAGGGAGGCTGGAAGGAAACCGCGCACGCGCTCTTCGGCGTGCTGGAATTTGTGACGACGATAACCGGCGAAGGCCTCATCCGCACCATCGCCAGACAAAGCCACCGTCACCGTTTCGCGCGCCAGCTGGCACACGCGCCATGTCGGCAAGGCCGAGGCATCGGCGAACGGCTCGTCAAAAGCGCGCGCCAACACATCGAGCGCGGAGAAATCATCCGCCGCCACGGTGCGCTTGCGATGGTCCGTTGCGAAACGCTCTGCGATCCGATCCGCATAAGCGGTTTCATCCAGTGCTGCGACATCAAAGCCAATTGAACAGGTCTGGACGGGAGAGCGGCTCAGCTCGGCCATCATGGCGACGACGGTGGAACTGTCCACGCCGCCGGAGAGGAACGCGCCCACCGGCACGTCCGACACCATGCGCAGCCGCACGGCATCGTGCAGCAAGGCGCGCAGCTCTTCCCTCAATTCGCCCTCGCGTGCAGTTGAGCGTGCGCTGAAATCGACATCCCACCAGACTTCTGGCTGCGGTACAGGCTTGCCACGCGTGATCGTCAGCATATGCCCTGCGGGGAGTTTCTGCACACCCGCCACGATGCAGGCATCATCGGGCACATAGCCGAACGCCAGATAATCCTCGATGGCTGTCAGATCAGGTTCACGCCGCAATGCGGGGTGGGCAAGCAGGCCTTTGAGTTCAGACGCGAAGATCAGGCTGCCATCGGGCAAGCGCGCGTGGAAGAGCGGCTTCACGCCTAGCCGGTCGCGCGCCATGAACAGGCTCTGGTTGCGGGCATCGTGAATGGCAAACGCGAACATGCCGTTGAGGCGCGGCAGCACGCCCGCCCCCCATTCACGATAGCCGTTGAGGATGACTTCGGTATCCCCGGCGGTACGGAACACATGCCCCTTGCCCTGCAATTCGGCGCGCAGGTCTGCGTAGTTATAGATCTCGCCATTGAAGACGATGGTGAAGGCCTCGTCCGCAGTCGGCATCGGCTGCGGACTGCCTTCCAGATCGATGATCGAGAGGCGACGATGGCCAAAGCCAACGCCCGGGGCTGTCCACACGCCAGAGCCATCCGGCCCGCGATGAAGCATCGCATCGGTCATCGCCGTCAGCCGCGCGGGGTCTACCGGCTTGGCGGTTTCCAGATGAAATATGCCCGCAATGCCGCACATCGCCGACTATTGCCCCCGCGCCTGAGCGAGCAAGCGGGTCGCCAATTGATCGACAGGCCCCAGATCGCGCAGGAAGGCATCAATCGCCGGGCGGGTGCTATGGTTTGGCCAGGCTTGCGCTGAAACGAGCACAGCCACAGCGGCCTGATCGGCTCCGGTCAACTTGCTGCGCAGTGTTTGCAGTTTGACGCGCGTGGCGCTGCCGGTTGCATCCCCATCCATCACATAAAAGGCTGCGACCTCACGTTCGGCACCGGGCGCGAAGATGACATCGGCCTTTCCGCCATCAGGGGAGGCCGTTGCGCGCGCCCAGGACCATTCGCTCCCCGGATCAAAGCTGCCCTGACCATAGCCGACCATTTCTCGCCCTTCTTCTTGCCAGCCATAAATGGCAATCACCACGTCCACCCGCTGCCCGTCCGCATTGATGAACTGGCCGGTCAGGCGATGATCAGCGCCGTCGAACCGCGGCACCCAAGGGTAAGTGGATTGCGGCTCGGCCCGTGTCCAGCCTTTCACTTCGGGGAAGGTCACCAGATGTGCCACCGGAATGCGACCCAGCGAGGCCATGCCCGACTGCCATGCGATGGACAGCAAAGCGAGCGCGATAACATAGCCTGCTCCCTTCAGCGGATGACGTGGAACAGAAGGAACGGCAGGCGCTGAATCTGCTGCGACAAGCCATGGATCGGAGAGCTTGCGATCAAAGAATTTCCAGCTTGCCGCCATGATCAGGATCATCACGAAGCCGAAGAAGAACCAGCCATAAATCACATGGTCAAAGCTCGCGGCAAACTCGATACCGCTCTTTTCGGAAATCCAGATCGTCCCAAAGGCGCGGACGCCATTGGCGAGCACTGGCACGATCAGGCCGAATATCAGGAAGACAATTCGACGCGTCCAGCTCTTGAAACAGACATTGGCGGCAAGCGTTGCATAAGCTGCCATAGCGACAAGAAACTTCACACCGGAACACGCCTCCGCCACTTCGAACAGGCCGGCGGGCGTTGTGATGAACACGCCATCAATGCTGGCCGGAACGCCGGTGACAGCAAGCAGGATCATGCACATCTTGGCCGTGATCGTCTGGAGCAAAGGCACCAGTTCTTCGCCAAATGGAACGAGGAAGGACAGGTAGAAGACCGGAAAGAACAGCGCTTTCAGCACCTGCCGCCCGAGAATGACAGCAATGGCAGACTGGATCATCAACACGAGCGCGGAATGGCGGAACAGCGCAATGCCTGCCGCCTCTCCCAGCATCCACACGATCCCGGCCAGCCCTGTCGCCCATAGTCCCGGCAACCAGACCTGCGGCTTGATCGCGCCCATTTCATCGACCCGCTGCGAAACCAGCCACCCCGCAATCGGGATGATGAACAGGCAATGCGTGTATGTGGAGACGTTCCACCAGATCGAGACCATATCGGCCACATCGCCTGCAAAGAGCAGCAGCAAGGCTGCCACAGCAAAGCCGAGCGCAACGAGATGGCGCGTCCAGAGATTGGACCAGTCCAGCGCGAAGCGCTGCGGGCGCAGCGTAGCCGTGCTCATGCGGCGGCCCTTTGCGTGTGGGGTGTGGCGAGCATTTCGGCGAGAGGAGCCAGAGTGGCGCCCCAGCCATAGCGCGCTTCCATGCGGAAGCGGGCGGCCTGCCCCAGAGCCGTCCGGCGCACCGGATCAGCAAGCAACGCCAGCGTCGCTTCGGCCTGGGCTTGTGCGCCGTCGGCAATTGCGAGATCGCGGCCTGCCAGCGCGTCAATGCCTTCGGCGGCAGGCGTGGAGGCGAGCACAGGCTTGCCCATCGCCATCGCTTCCAGCACCTTGTTTTGAATGCCGCGCGCGAGCAGCAACGGAGCGACAATCAAATCTGCGGCGGCAATATGATCGCGCGGATCGGGCACTGTGCCCGTTACGATCACACCGGGAAGCGCGCCCAGCTCTGTGACTGCGGGAACCGGTGCGCGACCGACGATCCAGAAGCGCGCATCGCCCAGCACGGCGCGCACGCGCGGCAATACGTTGCGGGCATAATGAACGGCGGCTTCCACATTGGGCGCATAGTCCATCTGGCCGGTGAACACGATATGCGGCCCATCGCCCTCCAGAGTCGGTGCCGTATGACCGGTGTGGAAGCGCTCCAGATCAATCCCGTTTTCGAGCGGACGGACACGATCTGCCCCCAGCCCCGTCGCCTGACGGAACAGCGCCGCCTCTGCCTCGCTCACAAACAGCGACAGATCGGCGCGGTTGGCCACGGAGCGCTCAAAGGCGAACAGGCGGCGCGCCTCAAACCGGTTGGCAAAAGCACTTAGAGAGCGCCCCTCCCCCCACGCTGCGAACTTCGCCGAATCCATATCGACAAAATCCATCAGAAAGCGGGTATCGCCCAGATGCGACGGCACATATTGCGCCATCTGGCCGGAAAAGGCGTAGATCGCACCAATGGTTCCGCGCGCCATCAGCGCATCGACATGCGCAGAGAGAGCCGAAGAGGCGCAAGCACTGACCGAAGCGGAGCCGCCCGACATCAAGGCCGACGCCATGGCAGCGAACTTGCTTCCCTGATGCGGCACCAAAGTCACCGACGTTGCAACCTCGCGCAGTGTATCGGCATAGCGTACCTCGTCTGGGTCAGTGCACAGGGCCGCGACATGGACCGGCGCCAGCCTGGCGAGCGCCTTGAGCACATTCCAGCTGCGGATCTTGTCCCCCCGGTCAGGCGGGAATGGCGTACGATGCGCCAGAAACAGAATGTCGCCGGTCATCCGAGCCCCTTGGCGAGCCATGGCCCGATCAGATTGGCAATCGGCATCGGCAGCTTCTGCCACAGCGCCACCTGCATCCGGTATTTGGGGCTGAGCGGATTGATGTCGCGCGGCGGCGATCCATCAAGCGTGCGCTTGGCATAAGATAGCGGCACGCCGTCAAAGCCCCAATTCTTCTTGAACGCGGCAGGCCCGGTGCCAACCTTGGAGCGCCCGAAATCGAAACGGGTACAAGCCTTTTTGGCGCGCGCATGGTTCATCAGCGCGTAGTACATCATGTCATTGGCACGCCAGCTGCGCGCATCGAACACGCCGCCGCCCCAATAGGGCATCACCGTGCCTTTGAAATAGAGGCTCAGCACCGAAGCGAGTGCCCGCCCCTCATGCCGCACGGTCAGAATGTCTGCCGCATTGCCAAATTCATTGAGCACCGCATCGAACAGCGCGCGCGGGAAGACGGGCGTGCCAAGATTGCGCACGCTTTCGGCATAAACCGCATAATGCGCCGCGCGATCCCGCTCCGCCGTTCCGGTTTCAACGCTCAGATCAAAGCTCAGCGCCTTGCGCACTTCGGCGCGCTGCTTACGGGGAATGGCGGTGAGTTGCGCTTCATCGTTCGCGCCCAGATCGGTCGCAAATCCCAGATAGGTATGATCATCACGCGTCCAGTCATCGGGCAGAGACCCGCCGCGCAGTTCGAGCGTGGGGCATCCCAGCTTTCCCGCCAATGCTACGAAATCAGCAACGAGTTGGCGCGCTGTGCGCTCATCCTCAGCCAGCACACCGCCATCGACTGCAAAGCCCGCCGAGACCAGCGCTTTGCCAAAGATCGGAGACCGCACCGCCGTGAGCGGGAGCACGCCGCGCAAGGCACCATCCAGCCCCTCGGCCACCAGATAATGTGCTTTCTGCCCGCAGCCCCGTTCAACCGCGCGGCTCCAGCCGGTCAGATGGAAGGGCGTAGCACCGTCCTGCGCCATCACCCAGGCGTCAATTTCCGCACAGCGGGCTGGATTGTTCAGGTCAGCTTCGGACATGATCGTTTCCGGAAAGGTGGAGAGCGCGTTCATGCCAAGGCCCTCGCCTGCTCAACTGCAATTTCATCGAGCCGCGTCCAGCCGAAATCACCGATCAGACGTTTCAGCTTGTCCGCCATCACTGACAAATTGGTGTAGTGCCGCAATTTGGAGCGCAGCGGGGCGGCTGTCACGCGCGGCTGGCCGGGGTCTATCTCCCATGGGTGGAAATAGATGATTGCGGCCTCCCCTGCCCCGTTGACCTGATTGATCGCCCAGCGTGAAAACGCATAGGGCAACAGCCGGAAAAAGCCGCCACCGCCCGCTGCCAGACGCCGCCCGGCAAATTCAGCCGTGGTCACCGGGATTTCTATGATGCTGCACGCAGGATCAGGCCGAAAGGCAAAGCGCGGGGCGTCTCGCCAGCCATAATGATCGTGCAGGATCGGCGCGACACTCGATGAATAGCTATAGCCCGCTTCCTCCAGAACCGGATAGGCCCAGGGCGTGCGCGCATCGATGGAAAAGCTCGGCGCACGATAGCCGGTCACGGCCTGCCCGCTCACCTGCTCCAATATCTCCTTGGAGCGGGCGACATCGCGCGCGAAATGCGCAGATGACATTGCAAAGACGCGTCCATGTTCACACCCATGGCTGGCCACTTCATGGCCTGCATCGGCAATGGCGCGGATCAGGCGTGGATGGCGTTCGGCGACCCAGCCCAGTGTGAAGAAGGTCGCCTTCACCCCGGCCTGATCAAACATGTGCAAGACATTTTCGGTGTTGGCCTCGACGCGCCGTTCCAGCCCGTCCCAGTCCGCCCGGTCGATGACGTTTTCAAACGCCCCGACCTGAAACCAGTCCTCAACATCCACAGACAGGGCGTTGCGCACCATAAGCCGAATTCCAGACACATACGCTTGAACCAGCCCGCACCATAGCGGGGCCGGATTTAAGAACTCTTAGCAGAAGGGCGCCGCGCTCAGAAGCCAGAGGCAGCTTGCTGGGGTCCGTCCTGCGTTTCCGCCCATTCCACCATGACTTCCAATATGCGACGCAGCGCAGCATCCTGCTCTTCGGTGCGCGCTTCCAGCATGGCAATGCGGGCCGCAACGTCCAGCATGTGCGTGTCGGCCACCGGAGCGGGAGTCGTCGCGGCTTCAGGAGCGGCAGGCATCTGGAGATCATCCTCCATGTCATGCAGCACCGCCATCACCAGATCAGCCGAAATCACGTCACGCTGTTCAACAGCGCCCGCCAGCAGCACACGATGCATGATGCTGTTCAAACGACGCGGAACGCCGCCCGACTGGCTGTGCAGCAGCCGCCACACATCTTCGGTGAAGGTCGGGCGACCAGCCCAACCGACGCATTTCAGGCGATGCTCCACATAGGACCGCACTTCGGAGGGTTCGAGCGTGGTAAGATTATGCGCGGCAATCACGCGCTGGCGCACCTGCTCCAGGCTCGGATCGCTCGCCAGCCGTTCGCGCAGTTCGGGATGCCCGACCAGCAGCAGCTGGATGATCGCACCGCCGCCCAGCTGGAAGTTGGAGAGCATCCGCAATTCTTCCAGCGCCTCATGGGTGAGCCCTTGCGCTTCATCGACGATGATCAGGATCTTCTGGCCACTGCGGGCGCGGTCCGTCACCAGCGCCTCGATCGCCGCGAGCAGCCCCGCCTTGCCCTGCCCTTGCGTCGGCAGACCAAAGGCAGATGCCACTGCCGTGACGATGCCCGTACCATCCAGCTGCGTAGAGACAAGGCGGATCGCATAAATGCGGGTGGGATCAACCTGCTGCATCAGATGGTGCGTCAGCGTGGTCTTGCCCGCGCCGATTTCACCGGTGATGACCACAAAGCCTTCGCCCTGTGTGAGCCCATAACCCAGATAGGCCATCGCCTTGCGGTGCGTGGCGCTTTCGAACCAGAATTTCGGGTCCGGGGTCAGCTGGAAGGGAGAAGCTGTCAGCTGGTAAAATTGATCAAACATACATAAACTCCGCATTCATCCTGCTGTGGCTCAGAACGAGTATCTCACGCCCACCTGACCAGCGGCGTTGAGTTCTTGATCGACCCCTTCCACGTCATAGGAATAGAGGCCCATCGACGCGCGCGCCGAAAGGTGACGACCGAAATTGTAGAAATAGCCCGTCGTTGCGCCCGCGCTGAGCACGTCTGGCGCGCCTGCGATGCCCGATTTGGACAGCGAGACATAGCCGCTGGTATCAAGGCCCGAGTTGCGCGTGAGCGCATAGCCCATGTTCGCCTGGCCGTAGAAGGCCTTGTCGCGAATACCATCGAGCGTGAAGGCCCCGGCGATGACCGGCGTCTTGTAATCGCGGACGGCATAGCCAAGGCCTGCGCCCAGCGAGACGCGGTTGCGGCTGTAATTATACATGCCAGACACGCCACGCGTGCGATAGACCGAGCTGCTGACGCCCTGGAACGCCGAAGACAAGCATCCGCCGCCTCCGCCGCCCGAGCCAAACACGCAGCCACCAAATTGCGGGGCCAGACTGTTGCGGCCCGTGTTGAACGCAGTCGGCAAGCGGGCGAGACCATCGCTCAACTGCTGGCCAAAGGTTTCAACTTGATCATAGACGCCGATCTGAAGCGAGGAATCCTGATCGATGTTCCACTCAAACGCGCCAGTATAGCTCATGCTGCCATAGCGACGACCGACATGGACGCCGAGACTGGTGCGGTCGCTTGGTTTCCATTCCGCGCCCACATCCCAGTACAGCCCGTCAAAATCATAGCTTGCCAGACGCGGAGAGGCCGGATTGGTGGTGAAGCGGCCATGGCTGTCCACAATCGGATTGCCGGTCGCATCAAACAAAGGCGCGCGTTCGCTCGCCTTGATATCTTCATAGCCCACGCCGCCCACGAGAGCGACCGTCGGCGCTACCGGAACGACGACATCGGCGCGCACGCCCCGGCTTTCAAAGCGCTGGTCAAGCTGGCCTGCATCTTCGCGTTCCCAGGCCCCGCTCACGCTCCAGCCGAACGGCAGCTGCCCGGCTTCCATCCCGACGCTCGCCATGGCGAGGTGCGAGACCGAGTCATCATAGCCATCCACATTGGGCTGGCCCGGCGTGGCCACATAGCCCTTGTCTTCCACCTTGGTGTAGCCTGCGCGATAGCCCGCATTCACGTCCACCGCGCCCACCTTGTCATGATAGGTCGGGCCACCATAAACCGAATAGACCTGCGAGACATTGCTCACATTGCCGACTAGCAGCGAAGGAGCCGCACCGCGATTGTCGCTGCGTGCCCGCGTGGCGAGCGCCCCGGCCTCGATATCGAGCTTGTTCGAAACCAGTTCATGGCTGACGCGGGCGAGACCCGAATGCACGCTGTCATCGGCGACATTATCGTCCCACGCAAAACGGTGTTCATACTGATAGCTGAGCTGCGCTTTGGTGCGCCCGCTTTCAACCGACACATCCACGCCTGCAATCGCGCTGGAATAGGTCAGCACGTCATTGCCGCCGCGCAGTTCCGCCGTCACCGTCTGGTCCAGTTCCAGATAGGGTGTCACTTCGGTGCGAGCCGACGCAGGCTGAGCCATAAGGCCGAGGGCAAGCAAGCCCAAACCAGCGAAATGATGAGCCGTCTTTGCCATCACTTTTCTCCAAGTCCGTAATAATATCCAAATTTCCGGTTGCTGCCGCTGAACGTCACATCGTTGATCAGCAACTGGATGCGGGCACCGCCATCGAGCATGGACAATGCTTCCCTCAATTCACTTTCCGTGGTCACATCCGCGCGGACGACCAGCACGATTTGCCCGACATGCAGCGCCAGCACAGAGGCAGGCGAAGCCGCCAGCGCCGGGGCCGAATCGAAGATCACAATGCGGCGCGGATTGGCAGCAGCCAGCCCGTCCACCAGACCGCGTGTGCGGGCAGAAGCGAGCAGTTCGGTATCATTGTTCGACTGACGCCCGGCAGGCAGGATCGAAAGGCCCGGAATGCTGGTGTGCATGATGAGCGATTCAGGATCGAGCGTGGGATCAGCGAGCGCATCCATCAATCCCGGTCCGGCAGGCAGGCCGAGCAGGCTGAGCACTTCGGGCTTGGCCACGTCCGCATCAATCAGCAGCACTTCCAGATCGGTTTCAGACACCATCGAAAGCGCGAGATTGACCGAGCAGAAGGACTTGCCCTCATTGGGCTGGGCCGAACAGACGAGGATCTGGCGACCTTTATCCAGCGGCGCAACGCCTTGATTGCCAAAGGCCTGCAACAGCACCTGCCGTTTGATCATGCGGAATTCTTCAGACAGCATGGTCGGCGGTGAGCCCGGTACGATGAAGCCCGATTCCTTGAGCGCGACCTGATCAACAGTCGCATCGACGCCGCGCCGCTGTGCGAAGACAGGCGGCGAAACATAGGGCGAAACTGGCACCTCTTGATGGATAACAGGCTCAGGCGCGGGTACGATGACCGGCGCAACTGGCATTTCCGGGGCCATGAAGGGTGTGTGTGCCACTGGCGGAGAAGCGACAATGGGGGCTTGTACCGGTGCAGCCTGCACAGGCGCAGGCGCAGCCGGGGACACATCCTGCACAAAGGGCGGGAGCTGCGGGCGCGCGGCCCAGGCGTCTGCCTCTGGATCGGACACGACAGGCACACCCGGTTCGCGCATCAATATGTCGCGCAGCCCATAGGTTTGCGCTGCCCGCTCGATCAGCGAGCCACGCGGAGACTGGGGTGGTTTTTGGTTGATTGTCATGTTCTTACGCCACCATGCTGCGCTGGAAGAATTCGACGGCGAGAAGCAGAACCCACGCCCCGGCCAGAGCGGCCGCCGCCCCGCGGAAATAGCGCAGGCGCAACTTGCTCTGAGCGGCTTCGGCCATGCTGTTGATGTGGCTGACCGCACCCAGCACCGGCAGGCCGCTCGCCCGCTCCAGACGGCCCGCCGAAGCATAGGTCGTCCTGATCTGGCTGAGCGCAAAGGCCACACCCGTGCCCGCAGCCAGCGCACCGAACAGAACAAGCGTCAGAAGCAGGGGACGGTTGGGCGCAACCGGCGCACGCGGTGCCGAAGGCGGCTCAAGAACCTGCTGCGTGGTGGCGCTCGTTTCGCTCTGCACTGAGCCACGCAGACGAATATCTTCGCGGTCCTGCAACAGCTTGTCATATTGCGCCTTGAGCACATCATAATCGCGGTTGAGGCGCGCCTGTTCGGCCGCCAGTCCGGGTTCTTCGATCTGCTTGGCCGAATATTGCGCCATTTCCGCCTGAAGCTGCGCACGGCGAGCCCCCAGTGAAGCGACCGTGGCCTGCTTTTCGGCCTGCATGGAGCGCAGCGTGACATACATCGGATTGGGCGTGCTGGAGCCACCCGTCATGCGCGGGCCGCCTTCATTGGCAGCAGCCACACGGGCACGCGCCAACTGGTTGCGCAGGCCGATCATGTCAGGATGGCTATCGGTCCAGCCGCGAGACTGGGCTTCGGCCAACTGACCTTCCAGAGCCGCAACACGGGCAGACGCCGCACCGCCGCCTGGCAGATACTGCCCCGGCGTTGCAATGCTCGGCTGGGTCGAAGCCAACTGACCGTTAAGCGCAGCGAGCGCGCCCTGGGCGGACATCAGGCTCGATTCAATCTGGTTCAGCTCAGTACGGGCGGCCTGCATCCGCTGGCTGATCGAAGCTCCGCCCACACCGGGGAGAACGCCGAGATTCTTCTGTTCAAATTCAACCCGCTTGGCCTCTGCAAGGCGGAGCTCCTGCTCACGCTGAGCCAGCTGGCTGTCGAGGAAGCGCAGCGACTGCGACGTTTCGGTGCGACCGCCCGAAAGGTTGCCCTCGCGGAACAGGTCCAGCAGTTTCTGCACCATCGCCTGAGCGAGCTGAGCATTCTCACCATTGGAGAGGCCGCTCGCGCCGGACGTGGCGGAAATTTCGAACGTGTTGTCGCCGCGTGCGACAACCTTCACATTCTCGCGCAGATCGGTGACGGCATCCTGCATCTGGCGCGGCGTCGTAACCTCGCGCCCCAAATTGGTGCCGCGCACAACCTTTTCCAGATTGGCGGCAGAAAGCAGGGTGCGCTGGATCGCATCGACAGCCTTCAGGCGCTCACCTTCGGAAATGCCGATCTTGTTGGGCAGCAGCGATTGCATCTGCACATAGACAGAGGCCTTCGATTCATAGCGGTTGGGTATGCCGCTGATCACCAGCCAGCCGATCAGGGCCACGGCCCAAGCCACGCCCAGCATGATCCAGCGGCGAAGCCAGATGTTGTGGAGGGCGACCCTGATCTCTTCGTAAAGGCTATGCATAAAGCGCGTTCTTCTGCCTGTTCAGTTCTGATCGCGTCAGAAAGTGCTTTCGGGGATGATGATCACATCACCGGGTTCCAGCTTCACATTGGCGTTGGTATCGCCACGCTTCAGAAGGTCTCCGATCTTGAGGCGGAATTCGGTCTGCTGCCCGCTATAGCGATCATTGCGGACCAGCCGTGCGCTATTGCCAGCGGCATATTCAGACAGGCCACCCACCGCGATCATCGCATCAAGCAGCGTCATATTGGCGCGATAGGGAATCGAGGCGGGCTTTTCGGTCGCCCCCACAATCCGGATCTGCTGCGAATAGGTGCCCGAGAAATTGTCCACGATCACTGAAACCAGCGGGTCGCGAATATATTCACCCAACTGCACCTTGATGTCCTGCGCCAGCATGGTCGGCGTCTTGCCAACAGCGGGCATGTCCGAAATCAGTGGCGTCGAAATGCGGCCATCGGGGCGCACCTGAACCTTGGCGCCCAATTCGGGGTTGCGCCACACGAAAATCGTCAGCGCATCAAGCGGCCCGATGATATATTCCTCACCCGGCCCTTCCTGCGTGGCAACAAAAGTAGCGGTCGGCAGCTTCGGCGCATTGGTTGATTTTGCACAGCCGGACAGCATGAATGCCACCACACCCGTTGCCACCAAGGACCGCGAAATTCCGTTACTCCGCATAGTGTTACCCTTCAAATTCGCTCTGACCAAAAGGAGCAATGCACGCGCGCATCGCCTATCAAGGACAGATTTTCAGGGTCGTTTATGGGGGGAACAGGTGAATATTCGGTTAGGATTGACGAAAGTGCGTCAGCAATTAACCAACAGTTCGCGCGCCGGGCCGTGCCCCAGGAAACGCTCGGGACTGGATGTTGCGCCGTATGCGCCGGTCATGAAAACCGCGACCAGATCACCCGGTTGCGCAGCGGGGACTTCGATCTGATCGGCAATCCGATCCAGCGGGGTGCACAGGCAGCCGGTGATGCTCGCCACTTCGCTTGGCGCATCGGCATAGCGGCTCGCAATCGCAACCGGATAGTTACGGCGGACGACTGTGCCGAAGTTTCCAGTGGCCGCGAGCAGATGGTGCAGGCCACCATCGGTGATGAGAAAGATCTCGCCCTTGCTGATCTTCCGGTCCACGATCCGGCAGAAATAGACGCCGGCCTCTCCCACCAGATAGCGGCCGAGTTCCATGGCAAATTCTGAGTTGGTCAGGATTTCGGGGCGGGTGTCGAGAGTTTCAGCCAGAGCCGCGCCCAGATGAGCAATGTCCACGGTCTTGTCGCCGGGAAAATATGGGATGCCGAGACCGCCGCCCAGATTGACCAAAGGCGGCGCTGCGCCAACTTCTTCAGAGAGCCGCGCGGCCAGCGCCACCGTTTCGCGCTGCGTTTCGGCAATCGCGTCGGCATCGAGCGCTTGCGAACCCGCAAAGATATGGAAACCCCGCCAGTCAGCCCCCGCCGCGATTACATGACGGACGAGGGCTGCCGCGCGGTCTGCATCAACGCCAAAGGGTTTCGCCCCGCCGCCCATACGCATCCCGGAGCCCTTCAGGTCAAAGTCCGGATTGACACGCACTGCCAGCTTCGGCGTGATACCTAGCCGGTCCGCGATGGCGAGCGCGCGGTTGGCCTCTCCTTCCGATTCCAGATTGAGCGTCACGCTCGCCTTGATCGCCGCCTCTAACTCACGATCACGCTTGCCCGGCCCTGCGAAGGAGACATGGCCGTGCGCCGCACAGGCAATCTCCATCTCACCGACCGAGGCCACATCAAGCCCGTCCACTAGCCCCGCCATGGCAGAAACCAGCGCAGGCATGGGGTTGGCCTTGATCGCATAATGGATGCGCAAGGCAGGTGGCATGGCGACCTTGAGCCGCGCAATCTTCTCGCGCACCAGTGCAACATCGAGCACGAACAGCGGCGTATCGCCCGCCTGAGATGCAAGCGCCTCGCAGCTCTGCCCGCCGATCAGCAACGCGCCGTCGGCCCCCGCCGCAAAACCCGCTGGAATGGCACCCATCGGCTTCATGCTGCAAACTCCTGCCTGAGGGCCGCCCGATCGAGCTTGCCATTGGGATTGCGCGGCAGTTCGTCGCACCAGATCACGTCGCGCGGGTGCATGAAGGCGGGCAATTCACTGCGGAACCAGTCGCGCAATTTGGGTTCGGGATCATTGCCCTTCCCGACCGCCACGAGCAGGATCGCCTGACCCAGCCGATCATCGGGCACACCAATTGCCACCGATTCGCGCACGACTCCGCTCCGTTCGGCGGCTTCTTCAATCTCGGTCGGGCTGATGCGATTGCCGGAGCTTTTGATCATTTCATCATCGCGCCCGATGAAGCTGATCAGCCCGTCTGCATCCATCACGGCCTTGTCGCCAGACCAGCCCGCCATGCCGCCATAGTGCGAATGGGGCGGTGCAGGTTTGAAGCGCTGCGCCGTCCGCTCCTCATCCTGCCAATAGCCTTGCGCGACCAGCGGCCCGGCATGGACGAGCTCGCCCGGCTCTCCGGGCGCGCAGGCGCTGCCATCTGCGCGGACGATCAGCACTTCGGCAAAGGGAATGGCGGTGCCCACCGAAGTCGGATGGGTATCAACCAGATCGGGATCGAGATAGGTCGAACGAAACGCCTCTGTCAGCCCATACATCGGGAAAATCCGCGCCTTGGGGAATGTCTGGCGCATCGCCTTGATCAGGGTTGGCGTCAGTGCCCCGCCACTGTTGGTGAGGCGCGTCAGCGACGCAGCAGCAGCCTCTGGCCAGTTTGCGTCGAGCAACTGCACCCAAAGCGGCGGCACACCGGCCAGCGTGGTGATCCCGTGCCGGTCCACCGCCTTGATCACATCGCGGGCGGAAAGATAATCGAGCGGCGCAACGGCGGCCCCGGCATACCAGCTGGAGAGCAGCTGGTTCTGCCCATAATCGAAGCTGAGCGGCAACACGCCGAGAACCCGGTCTTGCGGCTCAATACCCAGATAAGTCGCCACGCTGACCGCACCCAGCCAGAGATTGGCATGGCTCAGCATCACGCCCTTGGGCCGACCGGTCGAACCTGAAGTGTAGAGGATGGCCGCCAGCGCCTGCGGATCACCCGATGAGGCGCCCACGAATCCGTTAGCCGCGTCTGCCGCCATGGCGTCCTGCTCGTCCCAGATCGGGCAAATCGTGGGATCAATCAGGCTGGCGCGCGTTTCAGACGTGAGCAGCAACGAAGCGCCGCTATCTGCCAGAATATGTTCGACCTGTGCCTTGCGCAGCGCGGGGTTGACCGGAACATGGATCAGCCCGGCCCGCGCGGCTGCCAGCGGCATCAGGCAGGCTTCAACCGTTTTGGGCAGCCAACTGGCCACCCGGTCTCCCGCCTTCAATCCCTTGGCCTGCAACACCGCCGCCAGAGCCCCCACCCGCTGATCCAGATCGGCATAGCTCAACACCCTGTCACGGCTTATTAAGGCCGTGGCGCTAGGATCGCCGCGCAATGCAAGGTGATCGAGCGGGAACAGGGTTGAATCGGGTTCTTGCAACGAAAACGGCCTCTGCCAAACGGAACGCACAATGAGTAGCACGCTTTGGGTAAAGGGAGAATTGATCGAAACGCTCGATAGCGTTGCGGTTGACCCGCGTCACCTGCTCAATTCCCGCACCGACTTGACCTTGTTCGAACGGATGGACTGGTTCGCGGCCTCGCTGCCTGTATTGCCAGCTGATGCCCGCCCGCTGGTGGCACGCGCCTGGGGAGAAATCGGGCAAGGCTGGCTGTTTCTCGCCGCCATGCCGGGCCGCCGGGCCACTGCTCTTGCCAGCTGGTACAGCTTTGCCTTCCGGCCTGTCTTCCGCAATGTCACGGACAAGGCACAGCAGGAAGCGATGCTCGTCGCCATCGCCCGGCGACTGCGCCGCGCGCGCAATGGCCCGGTTGAGATCACGCTCGCGCCGGTGCCCCGCAAGGATGGGACGAGCAAGATGATCCGCTCCGCCTTTGCCAAGGCCGGATGGCGCAGCCTGCGGCATCAAAGCTCGACAAGCTGGACGATCCGCGTGGAAGGGCAGAATTTCGAAAGTTTCTGGCACGCCCGCCCCGGCCAGTTGCGCAACACGCATGACCGGAAACTGCGGAAATATGCGGTTGAAACAGAAATCCTCACCCTGTTCGACGATGATGCGTGGGCAGCCTATGAATCGGTCTATGCCGAAAGCTGGAAGCCGCGCGAGGGCGATGCCCGCTTCTTGCGCACGCTGGCCGAGCGTGAGGCGAAAGCCGGGTGTCTGCGCCTCGGCCTCGCCCGATTGGAAGGCGAAGTGGTCGCCGCGCAATTCTGGACGGTGGAAAAAGGCGTGGCCTATATCCACAAGCTCGCGCACCGCGAAAGTGCGAAGCAAAGCTCTGCCGGGACCATATTGTCTGCCGCTCTTTTCCGCCATGTGATTGACGAGGACGGGGTGAGACTGATTGATTTCGGCACCGGCAATGATCGCTACAAGGCCGACTGGATGGATCGTCAGGCCCCGCTCGATACGATCCGCCTTTACAATATGCGCCATCCCGCAGGATTATTCCGCTATCTCAAGGCGCGGATTTCTGCGCTTGTCCACAACCGGCATGTAGACTAACGACAGCATCATGAAGACCTTGGAAAGCATCGAAAATACCGTCCGCTCGGTCCTGCGTGACGTGTTGGGGATCAGCCGCGAACGGGCAGACGCCTTTGGCCCTGATACTGGCTTGTTCGGTGAATTGCCCGAACTGGATTCGATGGCGGTTGCCGGCCTGTTGACCGAGCTGGAAGACCGGCTGGGCATCATGATCGACGATGATGAAATTGACGCAGACATGCTCGGCACGTTCGGCGCGCTGGTCGATTTCGCTGAGCGCAAAGCCCGGAAATGACTGCACTTTTTTCTCGGCAAACCAGCCGGGGAGAAGTCCTTTCATGCGGCCTAAAAAACGGGCCGCAAATCCTTGTTCTGCAACCGCTTTTTGATGAAGCCAATCGCTGCCGCCGCACCATCGCGCTGATGATGCGGGCGCTGGCCAGCCGGGGTATTGGCACTACGCTGCCCGACCTGCCCGGCTTGGGAGAGAGCCTTGCGCCGCTTGCTGAGACGCGCTGGGAGGATTGGCAAACTGCCGTCTCTGATTGGGTGAATGACATCAGGCCTGTTGCCCTAGCAGCGTTCAGAGGCGGTGCGCTGCTCGATAGCGTGCCCGGCATCGTCGCGCATTGGCGTTTTGCCCCGGAAACGGGCGCCCGCATCGTCCGCGATCTGGAGCGCACGCGGCTGACATCCTCTGCTGCCGACAAGGACGTGCTGGGCGGCCACAAGCTGGCTCCGGCCTTTATCGATGCGCTCCGCACTGCCGATCTGCCTTCGCACAGCCTCATGCGGACAGTGCGGCTGGAGAGCGATGCAACGGATGCAGATCTGCATGTGCCCGGCTCGCCCTTGTGGCGGCGGGCGGAACCCGGCGAGGATGCAGCCCTGGCCGAAGCGCTCGCCGAAGATCTTTCCCAGTGGATCAATCAATGCGCCGCCTCCTGAGCTTCTCCTGCGTGGGTGAGACGCTTTGGGCGACGCTTGACGAGGCGGACAGCCCAGCGGGCGTGCTGATCGTTTCAGGCGGCAATGAAATCCGGTCTGGCGCGCATGGCGGCATGGCTCGGCTAGGCGCTGATCTCGCCGCAGCGGGCTTCCCCACCTTCCGCTATGACCGGCGCGGCGTGGGAGACAGTGACGGCAGCAATACGGGGTTTGAAGAAAGCGCAGAGGACATTGCCGCAGCGCTGGCCGCGTTCAAGGTCGCCTGCCCCACGCTTACTCGCATCATCGCATTCGGAAATTGCGACGCCGCAACCGCGTTGATCCTGCACCACCCAGTCGGCATCGACGCCATGTTGCTTTCCAACATCTGGATTGTTGAAAGCGGCGAAGACGCCATGCCCCCGCCCGCAGCGATCAAGGCGCATTATCTAGCGCGCCTCAAAGACCCCAAGGCCTGGAAAGCCCTGTTTTCCGGCGCAGTCAACCTGAGCAAGCTGATCCACGGTCTGCGCAAAGTCGCTACAGGTTCGACCCCAACCGGCCTCGCCGCGCGCGTGGCCCACGCTTTCGACGCGGGTCTTCCTTCGGCCCATATCCTGCTTTGCGCGCGTGATGGAACGGCCATTGCCTTCGCCGATGCCTGGAAGCACGACATGTTTGCCACAGCCCGCGCCAAAACACCCGTCACTCAGATCAACAGTGCTTCACACAGCTTTGCAAGCGATGATGATCATCAAACATTGCTGGCAGCCTTACTTACGTTGCTGCAACCAGAAGGTAGGGCCGTGCGTTCACCACTCAGCCCAACCTAGAACAAGTCCAGATCGCCGCCTTCCTTCACATTCGGATCGCTATCACATGCCGCCAGCAACGTCTTCCACTCCTCTGCATTGAGGATGGGGCGGTAGGTGGCGGCCTTGTCCATGCTATCGCGAAACGCCTTCTCGCGCGAGGCAGACAGAGGATGGCTGGAGAGATAGCCAAGCGCTGCCGCACTCTTGCCCAGCGCCTTTTCCTGCCCCGCGAGCTTGCCGAAAAAGGCAGCGGTCGGCTCTGGAGAAACTGAGGCCGCGTGCAACAGGCCGATGGCGTGCGTATCTGCCGCTGCCTCGGCCTCGCGCGAATAGCTGTAGGAAATCAGCGCATTGGCCATCGCTCCGGCATTGCCGCCGCCAATCACGGCAGACAGCCCGAACTGGCGGATCAGCGCCTGTGCAACGTCGCGGTTACGGACATGGCCGATTTCATGGCCCAGCACACCCGCGACCTCATCGGGGTTATCAGCCTTTTTCAGCAGCCCTTCAAAAATCATGATCTTGCCGCCCGGCAGAGCGACGGCATTCACCATATCCACATTGACCACGCTGATATCCAGCTTGGCGCCCTTGGGATCGAGCCGGGCCTGCAAATCTGAAATCACCTTGTCCGCGCCGGGACCATGGCAGATGCGCCCGCCAAAATCGCCGATCATCGCGTCTCCCAGCTTCTTCTCCCACGACATCGGGATATAGGGCGCCAGATATTCCGGAATTTTGAGTACAAACAGGATCAGCCCGGCCGACAGCGCCAGCAGCACCGCAGCGGCAGGCCAGAGTCCGAACCGGTCGATCACACCACCATAATGCTTGGTCTTGGGCAGGAACGGCTTGAGCTCAGCAGGTGTGCCGCTGGGGAAAACGATGCGCCACCCTTCCAGGTCACGATGCGCATAGAGGTCCGTCCCGTTGCGATGCCCGACAGAAACCATCGCGCTCCACGGATAGAAGCGATCCGGGTCAGGCGCATCGCTCAAGCGGAACCCGTCCTGCCCGGCACTGAGCAAGCACTCATGGCGCGTCGCGTTGCTGCCATCATAATGCCACACTGGCCATTGCATCGATCAAAAGGCTCCCACGTCCAGAGCGTCAAGCAGTCCCTCACCTTCTGCATTGCGGCGCGTGCTGGACTGGGTCAGCGTATCCAGATCAATGACGCCGCCCGCTTCCATATGACGGATGAAGAAGCGCCAGTTGCGATAGCGGATGAAGGGCATCACCAGAGAGAAGGGCACCAGATAAGCGATCGCAAGTCCGATCATGGGAAACACACCCAGCGCTTGCGGGCCATTGGCTTGCAGCGCGCTGAAATCCATCAGCAATCCAAAGGGCGCTGCAATCACAAGGGCAACAAGAACGGCCAGCAGCCATAATCCGCCATGGCCAAGGAACAGCATCAGCCAGTCCTTGGTGCGCGCCGTGAAGCGAAATTGCAGCGTGGAGAGTTCCAGCGTGTCCACGCCTTCACGGAAAAAGGCCGCATAATAGGCGATGGGCAGCAGGAAGAAGGCGCCGTAGAGCATGATTACAGAAATGGCGATCACCACGCCATTTGGCTCGCCGCCGTCTCCAGCCAACATTGTCATGCTGCCAATCGTCGCCGCGAACACGGCAATGACCAAAATCGGCCCCAGAACCGCGCACAGGAAATAGCGGCCCAGCATCTTTTCCCAACTGGGGTGCGACTCAAACTGGTGCGGGCCAAAGCTCATCGCCTCCCACCGCTTTTTCCAGAGCGTCGTCATCGCCCAGGGGATCATGAATGTGAACGGGAGATAGCCCAGCACCATCCGCCACACCGTCTGCCAGGCATAGCCGATCCCCGGATCATCACTGCCCCCGCGAATGCCGTGCCAGTGCGTGCGAGACAGCCGGAAACGGAGCGCGCGGAACTTGGCAAAGCCGGGCAGCATGATGAGTAGCAGAAAGGCAATTACGCCCAAAATTCCCGCCGCCATCGAATAGCCCTGCAAAACCAGCGCCTGCACGCCAAAAGTCAGCACCAGCCATGGCCCGCCAAACAGAACCAGCGCCAGCAGAAAGCCCTTGAACAACTCCACGCCCGTGCCGGTCCATTCCAGCGTGTCATCAATGAAACGGCTGTGAGACCAGAGATATTGCCGTTCGCGCGTGATACCCCAGAAGCGGTAGAAAGTCAGGGTGACAATCGTCAGCAGCGCATTGGTGAAGGCAATGGGCGCGAATTCTTTCCAGTTTCCGGTGAATTCGAACGCCGTTTCGTCCTGATTGCCAATGCCCATGAACACCCCCCAATACTGTATGAATGCGACCGTCCCACGCACTCTGCACAGGGTCAAGCAAAATGACTGCGAGTCGCTTGCAAAGCCGTTTTTCCGGGCCTAGGGCGGCACAAGAGTGACCGGCAAGAGGTGCGTCATCATGAGCGAAAATGACCTGCATCTTGCCCCGCCCGTCAGCCAGCTTGACGAGGATGATCGCCTGAAGCCCGAATTTGTGAGCGAGGTGCTCGACGCGGTGGACGCGCGCGATGATGGCCGCGTGCGCGATCTCGTCAAACCGCTCCACCCCGCCGACATTGCCGATCTGTTCGAGCTGACGCCCGGGCTGGATCGTCCGCGATTGGCGCGCGCGCTCGGCACGCTGCTCGATCCGGACGTGATCGCTGAACTTAACGAGCATGTCCGCGAAGCGCTGATCGACACGCTCGATCCGGGCCAGGTGGCAGACATTGCCGCCGAACTCGACACCGATGACGCGGTCGCCATCATTGAGGATCTGGAGGAGGACGAGCAGCGCGCCGTGCTCCGCGCACTCGCACCCGATGACCGCGCGGCGATTGAAGAAGCGCTGTCCTACCCTGAGGAATCCGCCGGCCGCTTGATGCAGCGCGAACTGATCGCGGTGCCTGAGCATTGGACGGTCGGGCAGGTGATCGATTATCTGCGCGAGAATAGCGATTTGACGACCGATTTCTGGGAAGTCTTCGTGGTCGATCCGCAGCACCGCCCGGTTGGCACTTGTCAGCTCAGCTGGATTTTGCGCACGCCGCGCCCGATTGCCATTGCCGACGTGATGAAGCGCGAGCAATCGCTCATCCCGGTCGATATGGATCAGGAAGAGGTTGCCCTCCGCTTCCAGAAATACGCTCTGATTTCGGCCGCCGTCGTCGATGCCGCAAGCCGTCTGGTCGGCATGATCACGGTCGATGACATCGTCCACATCATTCAGGAAGAGGCGGATGAGGACATCCTCAAACTCTCCGGCGCGGGCGATGGCGACATTAACGAGCCCATCATTGAAAGCTACAAATCGCGCGTCCGCTGGCTGATTGCCAATTTGGGCACCGCGCTGATCGCGTCCTCGATCATCGCGCTGTTTGGCGGGGCGATCCAGCAGATGGTGGTGCTTGCCGCGCTGATGCCCATCGTGACCGGCGTGGGCGGCAATGCGGGCACGCAGACGCTCGCCGTAACGGTGCGCGCGCTGGCCACCAACCAGCTGACCCAATCGAACACGATGCGGCAGATTGCGCGTGAAATCCGCGTGGCCGTGCTCAATGGCTTTACCGTCGCGGTTCTGCTTGGCATCGGCACTGCGCTCGTCCTCGGCAACAGCCAGTTGGGGATGGTCATCGCCATTGCGATGCTTGCCAATATCGTGATTGCGGGCATGGTCGGCGTGCTGGTGCCCGTCACGCTCGACCGTCTCGATCAGGATCCGGCCGTCGCTTCCTCCATCTTCGTGACGATGACGACGGATTCGATGGGCTTCCTCGTCTTCCTCGGTCTCGCCGCTGCCACAGGGCTTGCGAGCGGCTGATGAGCCTGCACATCACGCGGGTCGCTTATGGATGCGCCGGCCTCGACATGCTGATTGACCGGATGGCGATGTTGCAGACGGACGGCGTGGTCCGCCTCTCCACCCGCAATGCGCCCAAGCGCATCGAGGAACTGAAGGGCGGATCGCTTTTCTGGATCATCCGCCACCAGCTCGTCGCACGCAGCCCCCTGCTGGGGTTTGAGCCGCAAGAGGGCGTGCGCGGCTGGCATATCCTGATCGATCCCGCGCTGATGCTCGTTCACCCCGCACCCCGCAAGGCGCATCAGGGCTGGCGCTATCTGGATGGCAATGCAGCGCCCACCGATCTGGGGCCGGCCTTTGCAGCAGGGCAGGATGATGCGCTGCCGCCCGTTCTGATTCAGGAACTAGGGGATTTGGGGTTGTTGTGAGGGGGGCTAGACTCTGATGACTTTACCCTGATCCGCTCACCCTGAGGAACCGCTGAGCCTGTCGAAGCGGTGTCTCGAAGGGCCGTGTGTGGTTCGAGAAGGGCCTTCGACAAGCTCAGTCCCCCCTCACCATGAGCGGATTGATTCAATCAGATGTCATCGCGCTCTAGTGATCAGCTGGCTCTAAATTGGTACTGTCTACGCTCCGGCACAAGGCCGGAGCACAGAGTAGCAGGACGGAACCGCTTACCCCCCAAACCCCTCCGGCTCAGGCCAGCCCGTGTTTCGCAGCCCCATCACGCGAAACAGCGTGCCCATTTCCTCCGCCGCCGTCAGCCGCCAGCGGGCCACGTCCACATCGTTCGCGCGCTCCGGATTGGTCTGAGAAAGCCAGTCCGCGCGGGCCGCAATGCCGAGTGCCTCAAGCCACGCCCCCTGCCCCACCGGCCCATGCACTGCAACGCCGGTCAGTTCAGCCATTGCCCCCAGAGTCGCGAAATCGACATGCGCGGTCAGATCGCGCTCGCCCGGCTCCTCAAAGGGGTTGGCATGGTCATGCCCTTTGAGCGCCTGCAACGTGTCGCCGAGCGACGGACCGTCATAGCCATAATCGATGATGAGCGCCGCCCCGCCCTGATCGGCAATCAGGCGGCTGATCGCGCGCGTGATGGCGACGCTTGCGGGCGAAGTCTCGATGATGCTGCCCATCACCGCGCCGCGCAGCCGGTCTGGCACAATCTCATCGGGCAGGCGCTTGCCAGCAATGGGGAGGAAGAGCGTATCCTGACAGGCGACAAGCCGTTCGTGCCAGCCTTCCTGCGCCCGCACCAGTTGATGCACCGGCAGCGCATCGAAAAATTCGTTCGCCACGATCAGCAGCGGCGCATCCTGCGGCAGGCTTGTCACATCATCATGAAACACGGCATCAGGATGCAGGTTCGCCTGCGCCTGACGCAGCACCGGACTGGTTTCGACAAAATGGATCGCGGGCTTGAGCCCTACCGACTCCATCGAGCGCCGCGCATCGGCGGCGAGCGTGCCGCGCCCCGGCCCCAGCTCGACATAATGAATGTGGGGCTTGTCTGCCCGCATCCAGATATCGGCGAGCCAGAGCCCAACAAGCTCGCCAAACATCTGGCTGATTTCAGGCGCGGTGATGAAATCGCCCTTCACGCCCAGCGGATCGCGCGTGGCGTAATAATGGGTGTTGGCGGCAGCCATAAACTGCGCGACCGGGATTGGCCCGCCCAAAGTGATGGCGCGCGCCAGTCGCTCCGCCAGCAAAGGCTCCGCCGCACGGTCTCTCATGCCACGCTCTGCCCGCCCGAAACCGGCTCTACGCGGACTCGACGTCCCTTGGACGAATAGATCAAATAAAGCCCGATCAGGATCATCGGGAAGGACAAGGTCTGCCCCATCGAGAGCCCGAACAGCCCGAACACGCCTGCATCCGGTTCGCGGAAGTACTCCACGATGAAGCGGAACACGCCCATGCCCGTGCCGAAAATGCCGACAAGACGCCCGGGATAGTAACGCGCATCGGTTTTCCAGAAAGCCCAGAGAAGAATTAGACCGAGCAGCAGCCCTTCCAGTGCGGCTTCATAAAGCTGGCTGGGATGGCGCACGATGGGACCACCTTCAGGGAAGATCATGCCCCACGACACGGTCGTTTCCCGGCCCCATAATTCGCCATTCACAAAATTGGCCAGCCGCCCGAAGAACATTCCAGCGGGCACAGCGCACACTACATAATCCGCCGTGCGCAACCAGCTGAGCTTGTTGGATTTGACCAGCCATGTGATGGCAATCGCCACGCCGATCAGCCCGCCATGGAAAGACATGCCGCCCTCCCACAATTTGAACATTTCAGCGGGCGACTTCAGCATTGAGGCGCGGTAGAAGAGAATATAGCCCAATCGTCCGCCCAGGATGATGCCTAGCGTCGCGTAAAACACGAAATCATCGACATGCCGCCGTGCGAAAGGCGCGCCCGGTTGCGCCACCATTTTCAGCAGATACCACCAACCGGCCATGATCGCGGCGATATAGGCGAGGCTGTACCAGCGGATCTTGATGAAGCCGATTTCGAAGAGGATGGGATCCAGCCCCAGATCGGCCCATTTGATCGCCGTGGACGCATCGGCAAGAGTGGCGAGTATCAAGGCTTTCCCCCCGTGGTTTTGGGCGTCATAATCGAGCGAAACGATAAGTCCAAGGGAGAGATTCGCCATGCCGTCCGCACTTGATTTGCGTATTGATGCTGTCACCGCTGCAATGACCGCAGAAGGTGGACCGGCGGCGCTTTCCCACTATCGCCAATATGGACAGGATTTGCCGATGATCGCGGCTGCCCCTGCCCATCTGCCTGCCTATTTCGATCAGTTCTGCGCAGCCTATGCGGACCGTGAATTTCTGGTGCAGGGTGAGGAACGATTGACCTTTGCCACCGTCCACGGCCTCGCGCGCGATGTTGCCTCGGCTCTGGTGAGCGGATGGGGCGTGCAAAAGGGTGATCGCGTGGGCATCGCCATGCGCAACGCGCCGGGCTGGATCGTCCTCTATATGGGCGTGCTGATGGCAGGCGGCTGCGCAACCCTCCTCAATGGCTGGTGGCAGGGGCCGGAACTGGCTACCGGTCTGGATGCGGTAGACGCCAAGCTGGTCTTTGCAGACTTGCCGCGCGCGGCGCGATTGGCAGATTCGGGCTATAAGGGCGCAACGGAAATCGTCGCACTCGATATCGCCCTGCCAGTTCAAGACGCCATGGCGCCGGTGCTCGCCAAAGGGTCAGCCGGGGCAGCACTCCCAGAACTGACGGGCGATGACCTCGCCACCATACTCTTCACCTCCGGCTCCACCGGGCAATCCAAGGGCGCGATCAGTAATCACCGGCAGGTCGTGCAGGGCACTTACTCCTACCTTGTCCAGACCATGATGATGCTTCAGGTTGCCACGATGGAAGGGCTTGTGGGCGCAAACCCACCTTTGCCCTGTATGCTCTTTTCCGTGCCGCTGTTCCACGTCACGGGCGAAGTGCCGATGATGCTTGTCAGCTTTGCGATTGGCCGCAAACTTGTCCTGATGCCCAAATGGGACGTGGTAGAAGCAATGCGGCTGATCGAGAAGGAAAAGATCACCAGCTTCACGGGTGTACCGCTGATGAGCTTCGAGCTGGTCTCTCACCCGGACCGGCACAAATATGATCTCTCCACGTTGCAGGGCCTGCTCGGCGGCGGCGCGCCGCGTCCGATTGAACATGTGAAGCGCATCACCGAGGAAATGCCGCATTCCCCGCCGGGTATCGGCTATGGCCTGACCGAGACGAACGGCGTCGGCGCGGGCAATTTCATGTCCAACTATCAGGAAAAGCCCAACAGTACCGGGCGCGCTTCCGCTCCGCTTACCGAAATCGCAATCCTGGATGATGCGGGCAATCGCGTCCCGCAGGGAGAGCGCGGCGAAGTCTGCATTCGGGGTGTGTTCGTGTTCAGCGGCTATTGGAACAACCCGGAAGCCAGCGCGGCCTGCATGACCGAAGACGGCTTCTTCCGCACCGGAGACATTGGCTATCTGGATGCAGACAATTATCTGTTCATTGTCGACCGCAAGAAGGACATCATCATTCGCGGCGGGGAAAACATCTCCTGTCAGGAGGTAGAGGCTGCGCTCTATGAACATCCCGCCGTGGCCGAAACCTGCGTCTTTGGCTTGCCCGATGAGAAATTTGGCGAACTGGTCGGCGCTGTCGTCAGCCTGCACCCCGGCCAGTCGCTGAGCGAGGCGGAGCTGATCGCCTTCACAAAGCCGCGCCTGCCGGTCTTCGCGCCGCCGCACCGAATCTGGTTTCACGAAGGCCCCCTGCCCCGGCTTGGCACAGAGAAGATCGACAAGGTCTCGCTGCGCAAACACTATCAGGCCGTCTATGCCAAGGAGACTGGCGCTGCGGGCTGAGGCCGACTATCAGCACGCCCATGCGTGATGCAGAGAGTGACCGACAGGACCAGAACGGGGTCTCCCGAAGGACGTTGATGATCGGCGCTGCGGCAACAGGCGGGCTGGCGCTCGCCTGGTCGCTCTGGCCGCGCGCTTATGCGCCTGCGATCAACACCGCGCCCGGTGAGCATATCCTTTCCGCCTATCTGAAAGTCGGGACGGACGGGCATGTGACTGTGCTCGCCCCGCAAGCTGAACTGGGTCAGGGCAACGTCACGCTGATTGCACAGATTCTGGCGGATGAGCTTGGAGCAGACTGGCGCACAGTCGCGGTTGAAGCCGCTCCGGTGAACCAACTTTATTCCAATCCTTCGCTGGGCACCGCGTGGCGCGAAAGCCTGTGGTCCTCCGTGCAAATGCAAGGCACGGACGAGGCAGTGGATTTCGGATCATTGGAGGCTGTGCTCCGCCATTCTGCCGCCGCCGCGCGCGCGCTGCTGTGCAAGGCCGCCGGGAAACGATGGAATGCCAGCTGGGATGCCTGCACCACCGAAAACGGGTTCGTGATCCGGGGCAATGACAAGGTTCGCTTTGGAGAGGTTGCAGAAGAAGCCGCCACACTCTCGCTGCCCGATGACATCCCCCTGCGGCGAGACAAGCATCCGCTTTCCGGAGAACGCCTGCCCCGGCTAGATGTGCCTGCGAAGCTGGACGGGTCTGTCACCTACGCCGCAGACATAAGGCTGGCAGACATGGTGTTTGCCTCCATCCGCATGGCCCCTTGGGCAGGCGGCGAACTCGCGAGCCATGATGCCAAGGCGGCAAAGGCCGTGCCGGGCTATGCCGGGATCGTCACCGGCTCCAGCTGGATTGCGGCAGCGGCCAATAACTGGTGGGCGGCAGACCGCGCGCTGGATGCGGCCAAACCCCGTTTCTCCGCAGCACCCGCCGATCTGAGCGACAAGGCCATCAAAGCGGCGCTGGATGCAGCTCTTGGGGAGAGCGCCAGCCGCGAAGCGCATTTTGAGGACGTCGATGATGCGCTGGGCGATCGCCCGGTCGAGCGGCTCTATGCAGCAGGCTTTGCGCCGCATGTCGCACTCGAACCCATGGCCGCCACGGCGACGCTCGATGGCCAGCAATTGCGGCTATGGATGCCCGCGCAATTGCCAGAGGCGGCGCGGGCAGCCGCAGCGCGCGCCATCGGCCTCAACGCCGAGGATGTGGTCCTCCACGTCTTGCAGGGTGGCGGATCATTCGGGCGGCGTTATGAGGTGGAGATCGCCGCACAGGTCGCCACGCTCGCGCATACGCTCAACCGCCCCGTGCAACTCACATGGCCGCGCAGCGAGGATATGGCACAGGATCGCCTCCGCCCGGCTGTGGCCGCCAAGATTGCCGCCAAGATCGGCGCAGGCGGACGCATAGAGGCGCTGCGCATGGCGATTGCTGCGCCCCATGCGCTGGAGCAAACCCGCGCGCGCGCTTCTGGAGAGACTGCGGCAGATGCCATCGACTCTGCGTCCGGCGAAACCGGGCTGAGCGCGGTCTGGTCCGGCACAATGCCCTATGCCATTCCCGCTTGGGCGATAGACCATCACGCCGCCACCCTGCCCGTCGCCACCGGTCTCTTGCGGGGCGGCGCGAGCGGATATGCCGCCTTCTTCCTTGAATCCTTCATCGATGAAATGGCGCGTGGCAGCGGCATTGATCCCTTCTCGATCCGCATGGGGATGCTGTCGGGCAATCCGCGCCTCGCCCTGTGCCTGTCGCGCGTCGCCACGCGCGGCGCGTGGGTTGGCGGCGCGCAGGGCACTGGCCAAGGATTAGCGTGCTACAGCGCAGGCGGCAGCAACATTGCCGTTCTGGCCGAAGCACGGCTGGACGACGCCCAGCATGTGCAGGTGACAAAGCTGGTCGCCGTTGCCGATGTAGGGCGGATGATCAATCCAGAGATCGCGTTGCAACAGGTGGAATCGGGCCTGCTGCATGGGCTCGCGCTCGCCACGATGGCTCCGCTCCGGCTGGACAAGGGCCACATCAAGCCCGACCGGCTGGGTGCGCTCAACTGGCCCCGTCTCGCGCAGATGCCAGATATCAGCCTTGAACTCGTTGCCTCTGCCGAACCCTCCACGCCCTTGGGAGAATTTGCACTGCCCGCCGTTGCTCCCGCCATTGCCAACGCGATCACCTCAGCCAGCGGCCAGCGTTTCCGCTCCTTGCCTTTGGGAGGCGCATGATGGAGCGGCCAGCTGGACATCCCGCCACGCCCGACCCGCGCGTCGGCGTGTTGCTCGTCAAT
>CALMZE010000056.1 GCA_937870585.1 uncultured Sphingomonadales bacterium
ACAGAGTGAGATCAATGGCCAAGAAAATTACCGGCTACATCAAGTTGCAGGTGCCTGCCGGCTCCGCAACGCCGTCTCCGCCGATCGGCCCTGCGCTGGGTCAGCGCGGTGTGAACATCATGGAATTCTGCAAGGCGTTCAACGCGGCAACTGCCGACCTTGAAAAGTCGATGCCGATCCCCACGATCATCACCGTCTATGGCGACAAGAGCTTTTCGTTCGTCACCAAGACGCCCCCGGCCACCTTCCTGATCAAGAAGGCGCTGAACCTGAAGTCTGGTTCCAAGGAACCCGGCAAGGCTTCGGCTGGCAAGATCACGCGGGCGCAGCTTGCGGACATCGCCCAGATCAAGATGGCGGATTTGAACGCCAACGACATCGAAGCTGCAACGAAGATCATTGAAGGCTCGGCTCGCGCCATGGGCCTCGAAGTGGTGGAGGGCTGAGATCATGGCTTTTCAGAGCAAGAAGAAAAAGGCGTTCGCCGCTGCCATCGACAGCCTGAAGCTGCACGGTGTTGATGAAGCCATCGCACTCGCCAAGTCGAACGCGACTTCCAAGTTCGATGAAACCATCGAAGTCGCCATCGCGCTGGGCGTTGATCCGCGTCACGCTGACCAGATGGTCCGTGGCGTTGTTTCGCTCCCCAAGGGCACGGGCAAGACCGTCCGCGTCGCCGTGTTCGCCAAGGATGCGAAGGCTGAAGAAGCCCGCGCCGCTGGTGCAGACGTGGTGGGTGCCGAAGACCTGATCGAAGCGATTCAGGGCGGCAAGATCGATTTCGATCGTGCCATCGCATCGCCTGACATGATGGGCCTCGTCGGTCGCGTCGCCAAGATCCTCGGCCCCAAGGGCCTGATGCCGAACCCGAAGCTCGGCACGGTGACCCCGAATGTGGGTCAGGCCGTGAAGGATGCCAAGGGCGGCCAGGTTGAATATCGCGTCGAAAAGGCCGGTATCATCCATTCGGGCATCGGCAAGGCCAGCTTCCCGGCGGAAGACCTGCGCGCGAACTTTGACGCGCTGGTTGATGCGCTGGTCAAGTCCAAGCCGTCGGGCGCCAAGGGCAAGTATCTGAAGAAGGCCGCGATCAGCTCGACCATGGGTCCGGGCATCAAGATCGACGTGGCGCAGCTCGCGTCTGCCTGATCGGCGTTTCAGACGAAAATCAGGGAAGGGTCGGGGCGGAAACGCTCCGGCCCTTTTCCGTTGAGGGGAAGGCTGCGGGGCGTTCTTGCTGATCTGAATCATTGCGCATTCAGGGGCAATGTTCAAGTATCGCCCCATCGCGTTAGACAAGGGTCGTCCCCAACGCCGTTCGTCCTGAGCTTGTCGAAGGACTGCCTTTCCTCGTTGCCTCGGCATCCGTGAAGGACAGTGCTTCGACAAGCTCAGCACGAACGGTAAAGGTTTCAGCCTCTGCAATCGGTACTGGAAATTGTTCTGAAAAGGAGTTCCCCCATGAGTGCCTATCCCGACGACATTTACGCTGAACCCGCCACCATAAGCCCTGACACGCTGGCGCATCTCGGTCCGCTCGCCCCGATGGCGGGCGTGTGGGAAGGCGAGCGCGGTGTGGATGTGGCCCCCAAGGCGACGGGCGCGCGGACACAGGGCTTTCATGAGCGCATCTCGCTTCAACCGGTCGATCCGGGCAATAACGGGCCGCAGCTCCTTTATGCGCTGCGCTACCACACCCGAATGACCAAGCCGGGCGAGGTTGGCACCTATCATGATCAGGTCGGCTATTGGCTGTGGGAGCCTGCGACGGGCACAGTGATGCACAGCCTGACGATCCCGCGCGGGCAGACCGTGCTCGCGGCTGGGCAGGCCGCAGCCGACGCGAAGAGTTTCACGCTGACCGCCACGCGCGGCAGCGAAGGCTATGGCATCTGTTCCAACCCTTGGCTGGACGCGCATTTCCGCACGGACAGCTTCACCATCACCGTAACCATCCATGATGATGGCAGCTGGTCTTATGATGAAGATACCGTCATGACGATTTCAGGACAGGATGAGCCCTTTCACCACCGGGATACCAATCGCCTCACCCGTGTCGAGGCTCCGGTGCCCAATCCGGTGGCGGGGCAGTGAGAGAGGATGATGCGCGCATGATGGACAAGGCTGGAGCGGAGACGGGCCGGCGCGGCTTTCTGGGCATGGTTGCCGGAACCGGGCTGCTGGCAACCGGTGCGCAGGCGGAGACGCCCAAGGCCGCGCCGCTTCCGCTCGATCTGATGTTCAGCGCACGGATCGAAGTGGGCAAGCCGATTGAGCAGGGGCTGGTCGATGGTCGCCGCCAGCGCTTCATTCCGATCACGGGCGGCAGCGTGTCAGGGCCGATGCTCAAAGGCGTCGTGCTGCCTGGCGGAGGCGACTGGCAGACGATCCTGCCCGGCGGCCTCACCCAGATCATGGCGCGCTATGCCTTCCAGGCGGAGGATGGCACCGTCATCGCCATCACCAATCCCGGCGTGCGCACGGCGACGGCGGAGGTGGTGGAGCGGCTCTCCAAGGGTGAGGATGTTGATCCGTCGCTCTATTATTTCCGCACCACGCCCGTCTTTGAAGTGGCAAGCGGCCCGTTTGACTGGCTGCGGCGGCATGTGTTCATCGGGCGCGGTATCCGGCGGCCCGATCATGTGCTGATGGAAGTGTATCGGGTGGGGTGAGGTTCTCCTCACACCGCTCATCCTGAGGAGCCATTGAGCTTGTCGAAATGGCGTCTCGAACGGCTATTCGCGTCAGATGCGATCCTTCGAGACGGGCCTTCGGCAAGCTCAGTCCCTCCTCAGGATGAGCGGGTTTGGGATCAGCAATCAATCCGCCGCTTTGCGCCAGCCTGCATCCGCATAGCTCTTGCGCGCGACTTCCGCATAGGGAACCGGGCTGACGACGGCGGAGATTTCCACCTGCACATGGGGTTCTACGGTTGGCTTGGTCGAGCCGCCATTGGGTTCGCCCCACACCAGATCAACCTCCATGCCGGGCTCGGCAAACTCTTCGTCAAGGATGGCGAGCGTCAGCATCTTGCCTTCGTTCGCGCTGTAGCCGATCCAGGTGGAGACGCCGACGACTTCGCCATTATGCTTCACCAGATCGAACGGGTGCATGGAATAAACGGCTGAGGGGAATTCAAAGAATTTGGCGCGGTTGCCCTTGTCAAACATCGTGCCCATTTCGTTGAGCACGGAGTCGCTGTCGAGCGCGAGCGTCACCTTCTTGCGATGCTTGCCAGCGGCGGCCATTTTTTCGAGCGCGGCGCGACCGATGAAGTCATGATCGAACTTGACGAACGGGCCATAACCCAGATCCCACGGCGTCAGATAATAATCTTCGACATTGCCGTTATCGAGGCTGCCGCCGATGCTTGCCTTGGCTTCATAATGATTGACCGTCAGCCATTCGCGGTACGGCTTTTCCGCCGCGCCGGTGTAGATGGCGGGCAGCGGCGAGGGGATCCAGCCTGATTCCAGCGTGTTGGAAGAATAGGCGCGACCGCCCACAAGGCGCATCCCATGCTTCTTGCCAGCGGCCACGAGCGCGGCATGAACCGCCGGACCATCGGCCCACGGCCCCATCAGTTCATAACCGGGCTGCCCCGCCATGCCATGACGCAGCGCGTGGACCTTCTTGCCCGCAATATCCATCCAGCACATGTGGAAGAATTTGAGTTCGGGCGCGGTGCCGCCCAGCACATCGGCCATCACGGCTTCGGCATTCGGTCCCTGAATCTGGTAACGATAATGGCGGCGATTTTCCGGGTCGGGGCGGGCGGCGGTCCGCTCATCATAGGTCAGCGTCACATCGGTGCGGTCCTTGGCGTGGAACATCACCCAGTTGAGCGTTGGCGCGCGGCCCACCAGATTGAAGGTGTTTTCCGCGAGGTAGAACAGGATCACGTCGCCGATCACATAGCCGTCATGCGTGCAGGGCACGAACTGCTTGGCACGATCCGGCACAAAGCCCTTGAAGCTGTTGATGCCCAGCCCGTTGAGCAATTCCATCGCGCCGGGGCCTTCCACCATCAGCTCGGCCATATGGTAGGACTGGTTGAAGAGAACGCATGTGTTCTGCCAGCCCCACTGCTCGTCCCGCCAGTTGGAATATTCGGGCAGCACGCCCGGATAGACGTTCGGACCGGCCTGCTGGTTGCGCAGGAAATTGGCGATATTGTCGACTCCGGAAAGCAGCGATTCAAGGCTCTGAACGGTCACGGGCGTCTTCCTCTCATGTGAATTCATATCTGTGAAAATTTCGTATAGATGAATTTCGCGAGTCGTGCTACAGGATTTTGTACATCATAAGGGAGAGGTTCATGGCCAAGCATATCGAAACCACGCATGTCGGCAGTATGCCGCGCGGTGAAGAGCTGACTCCACTGCTCAAGGCGCGCGATGTGGGAGAACCCTATGACGCGGCAGAATTTGACGCGAAGGTCTCGGCAGCGGTCAATCACGCCGTTGCCAAGCAGGTCGAATGCGGCGTTTCGATTGTCTCGGACGGGGAGATCGGCAAGATTGGCTATTCGACCTATATGATCGAGCGCCTGTCCGGCTTTGGTGGCCATGTGGACCGCAAGCCTGCGATGGATCTCGCCGAACATCCCAATCTCACCAAAAAGCTGTCCGCGATGATGGGCAGTCAGGATTTCGTCCGCGCGTCCTGCGTTGGCCCGGTCAAGCTCGTCACGCTCGATCCGCTGTGGGAAGATGTGCGCCGCTTCAAGGCTGCGCTGGAGCCGCATGGCCCCAACCAGAAGGCGTTTATGAATGCCGCTTCGCCCGGCCTGATCAGTGCCTTCCAGCTCAACAAATACTATCCCACGCAGGACGCCTATCTGGCCGATCTCGCCGCCGCGATGCAGCCGGAATATGAGGCGATCGTGAAGGAAGGCTTCTTCCTCCAGCTCGATTGCCCCGATCTCGCCATGTCGCGCCACACCGGCTTTCAGGATCTCTCCGAAGAGGAATTCCTCAAGGTCGCCGAACAGAATGTGGAGGCCTTGAACGCCGCGACCGCCAACATCCCGCCCGAGAAAATGCGGATGCACATTTGCTGGGGCAATTATGAAGGCCCACATGATCATGACATTCCGCTGGAACGCGTGATCAACATCATCCTGAAGGCCCGTCCCGCCACAATCCTGTTCGAGGCCGCCAATCCGCGCCACGAGCATGAATGGAAAGTGTGGGCGGACGCCAAGATTCCGGACGAGAAGAAGCTCGCGCCGGGCATGATCGACACCTGCTCCAACTATGTTGAGCATCCTGAACTGATCGCGCAACGCATCGAGCGTTTCGCCGGGATCGTCGGCGCAGACCGTGTGATTGCCTCCACGGATTGCGGCTTCGGCACCTTTGCGGGCTATGGCAAGATTGATCCGGACGTGACCTGGAAGAAGCTCCGCAACCTGCGCGAAGGTGCAGACATTGCGGGCGCGCGGCTCTGACCGACTGGACAAAATGGCCATTCCCGCCTAGGGAATTGCTGACAATTTCATATATGTGAAAAAGGGAGAGGACTTCACATGCGAAAGACCATTTCAACACGCAAGCTGGGCATGACCCTGCTGGCATTCTCTGCGCTGACCAGCCCTGCCTTTGCGCAGGATGCTGCCAGCGACGAAGGCGACATTCCTGAAATTCTGGTGACGGCGCAGTTCCGCGAACAGAATTTGCAGGATACGCCGCTCGCCATCACGGCGATCAACAGCGCGGTTCTGGAAGCGCGCGGCCAGACCAACGTGGCTGACGTGGCGGCGCAGGCCCCCAACGTCACGCTCGCCCCGCAGGGCCAGCAGAACGGCTCGGGCCTGATCGCCTTCATCCGCGGCGTCGGCCAGACCGACTTCAACTTTGCGTTGGAACCCGGCGTCGGCATGTATGTGGACGATGTCTATATCCCGACGCTTACCGGCTCGCTGCTCGACCTGATGGATCTCGATCGCGTGGAAGTGCTGCGCGGCCCGCAGGGTACGCTGGCTGGCCGCAACTCGATTGGCGGCGCGATCAAGCTCTTCTCTGTCCGTCCCAAGGGTGATGGCAGCGGCTCGATGCAGCTCACTTACGGGTCTTACAACCGGATCGATGCGCGCGGCATGGCCGATTTCTCGATCGTGCCGGACAAGCTGGCGGCCCGCGTCTCTGCCGTCGCCAAGACCCGCAAGGGCTATGTGAAGCGGCTGGATTACGGCCTGACGCACCCGGGTTCGGGTGTGCCTTCCAACACCACCAATTCGAACGCCGTGCTTGGT
This sequence comes from uncultured Sphingomonadales bacterium, assembly GCA_937870585.1. GTDB lineage: Bacteria > Pseudomonadota > Alphaproteobacteria > Sphingomonadales > Sphingomonadaceae > Aquisediminimonas. The sequence goes on from CALMZE010000056.1 coordinate 6,257, forward strand.
CGCCTTGGCGGGCAGGATTATGTCGCAGGCAAGCTCGCGCTTAAATGGACGCCTTCGGACACGATCGAAGTCAATATTGCAGGCGATTACAGCCGCGAACGCTCGGACGCAGGCGCTTCGGTGCTGCTCTATGCCAACCACCCCGCCACCAACGCGAATGGCCAGCCATGGCTGAGCACCACAGGCGGTGTGGGCATTCCGCTCAATTGCCGTTTTGTGCCCAATGGCGTCAACGGCTGCGACACGCTGACCGGTTATAACCGCAAGTTCGTCAGCTATTCGACCTTCATTGATCAGACGCCCGCAACGACGCAGGCCCCGTTCAAGCCGCTGGCCTTTGATCCGCATCAGGATCTGGATAATTATGGCCTGTCCGCGAATGTGGACATTGATCTGAGCGAAACGCTCCAGCTGCAGTCGATCACGGCTTGGCGTCGCTATGTGTCGGATTGGTCGCAGGACGTGGACAACACGCCGCTGGCCAACCAGCAGCTCAACCAGCGCCTCAAGAACCGCCAGATCAGCGAAGAGCTGCGTCTGAACGGCAAGGTGCTGGACGACAAGCTGGAATTCACGCTGGGTGGCATCTATTTCAAGCGCAATGGCACGCTCACCGCGCGCGTGGACCTGAACTATGCCGGGATCGACTTCATCCATGGTCCCGATCCGACGCCTGCCTCGTCCAAGGCGATCTTCGGAAACTTCACCTTCCACGCGACCGACGCCTTCAACATCACGGCGGGCCTGCGCCAGACATGGGACAAGAAGGACTACACCTTCTTCCGACGCAATCCGGGTCTGACGATTCCGGGGCCGTGCGGGTTCTTCGCGCAGCTTGCGGCATTCCAGGCTGGCACGGGTGGCCCGCCGACCGTGGCTGGGCCGACCGGGATTGGCAACGCCCCGAACTGCCTGCTCAACACGCTGTACAACACCTCTGCCGGGTTCAAGGGCAACAAGTTCGATTGGCGCATCGCGGCTGATTACCGCTTCTCGCCCGGCTTGATGATGTATGCGCAGGTGGCCACCGGCTATCGTTCGGGTGGCATCAACCCCCGTCCGTTCAGCATTCCGCAGATCAAGTCGTTCAACCCGGAAACGCTGACGGCCTATGAACTGGGTTTCAAGGTGGATGCGTTTGATCGCAAGCTGCGCTTCAACACCTCGGTGTTCTACAATGATTACAAGGACATCATCCTGACGCTTTCGGCCTGCCCGGGTTCGCCCTGTCTCCAGCCGAACAATGTTGGCGCGGCCAAGGTGAAGGGTATCGAGCTTGAAACCACGATCCGCCCGCTGCCGGGCCTGACGCTCGATGGCGCGTTCAGCTATCTGGATTTCCAGTACAAGAAGCTGACCGGCGCGACTGCGGTGACGCTGGGTATGATCACGCCCTACACGCCCAAGACCAAATACAGCTTTGGCGTGCAGTATGACATTCCCGAAGTGGCAGGCGGCACGCTCTCAGCGCGCTTTGACGGGTCATATCAGTCGAAGGTCTATACCGAGGCGCTCAACTATGATGCGGTGTCAGTGGCCACCCGCGCGGGCGGCCCGCTGCCCACGCTGATCGCCACGAACCGCATCAATGGCTATTTCCTCGGCAATGGCCGCCTCACCTGGAAATCGGGCGAGGATGACTGGTCGGTGAGTGCAGAAGTGCAGAATATCTTCAACAAATATTACTTCACCTCGCTCTACGAGCAGTATGCCAGCCCGGGCACCATTTCGGGCGCACCGGGAATGCCGCGCACCTTCGCGCTGACGGTGAAGCGTAACTTCTGATCCCGTTCAAAGGGGGCAAGAAGGCCTTTCGGGAGCGATCCCGGAAGGCCTTTTTGTTGGACGGTGGGCGCGAAGGCGCACGGGCAGGCCATAGTCTCGCATAGCCAATCAGCGTCGGCGTCTATGCCGTCATCGCATCGCTTTGCTCGCAATGACAGGTGTGGGTTCACCCCAAGTCACCAAAGGGACAGAAGGTGGGTGCGATCACTCCGCTCCGTCGCCCCGTGCTTGACACGGGGCTGGGCTTTCTAGGCGCGCATCTCGAAGTAAAGCCCAGCCCCGCATCAAGTGCGGGGCGACGGTTCGAATTCCCCTATTTGTTCTATCATTGTTCTTGCATTTTTGCGGTTCTGGCGCTACAGGTCGGGGCGTCATTTCATCCTGTTTCTAGGGCTGGCTGAGG
>CALMZE010000057.1 GCA_937870585.1 uncultured Sphingomonadales bacterium
TCAGGATCGGCCCAGTAGCGGCGGGGATGCTGCTGAAATCCATAGATTTCGCCAACCACGCCTGCTTGCGTGATGGGGTTCCCGTCCTCATCGCGCACCTGCATGTGCGGGGGCAGCTTGCCGACGCAGCCGGGCTTGAGCACCTGCTCCTGGGTGGTCGTGCCAAGGCCGATGCCGCCTTCGGACATGCCATAACTGTTCTTGATGCGCACATGCGGCCACAGTGCCATCGCACGCTTCACTGAGTCATGGGGCAGGGGGGCGGTGCCCGTCATCAGATATTTAACGCCCTCGAAATCATAGTCGCTCGCGTCCGGGTGATCGAGGATCAGGCGGAGCATGGAGGGGACGAGGTAGACCAGATTCGGGCGCTTCTCTCGCACCAGCTCCAGAAAGCCCTTGGGGTCGAATTTGGGCTGGGTGATCGCCGTCGCGCCGCCGCGCGCGGGCAGCATCACGATGCCCAGATTGCCGCCAGAGCCCGTCAGCGGCAGCGCGTTGAGCGTCGAGCGGGAGCGGTCCATATTGGTGCCGGTCACGCCCTTCATCAGATCGGGGTGTGAAACCACGACGCCCTTGATTTTGCCAGTGGTGCCGGAAGTGCCGAGGATTTCCGCATCCGCCTCTGCATCAAGGGCAGTTTGATCGGGCAAAGCGGCGATGTTGCGCGGCATGGCATCGACGCTCCAGCAGCCGTCAAGCGTGAGCCCTGTGAGAGCGACCGGCACATCGGTGATGCACCAGCGCGGGGTCGTCAGCGCGGCATAATCGGCGATTTCGCGGGGCGAGAGGCGCGTGTTGATCGGGCAGGCAATGCCGCCTGCGCGGAACACGGCGAAAACGGCGATGGCCATCTCGACTGCATGGGCATTACTGATGGGCAGGAAGACGCGATCACCGGGTTGCAGGCCCGCTGCGGCAAGCCCGCCACCCACTTCATCAGCCTCTCGGTCCCACTGTGCAAAGCTGAGCTGGCGTCGCGTATCGTCATGCGCAATCGCGTCTCGCTGATGCTGTGCCCGCACCTTCAGCGCATCGCTGATCCGCCTGACATCCTGCATCCGAAACCCCTTGCTTGTCGATCTTTGATCTATTACCTAGTTATACAAGTCAATTCAAGGAGGAATGCCGTGGCGGATGCGAAAGCCGATATCAAGCAAAGCGAGGAATGGCAGAAGGCCGTGGCCTATGAAATTTCCGATGCGGATATTGAGCGCCAGCGCAAGCTGATCGGCTTTTGGGAGGCGAGCCGCCGCGCCGAATATGTGCAAACGGCGAGCGCGGATTCGATCCGCAACTGGGCTTATGGTTGCGGGGATGACAATCCGCTGTTCACCGATCCGGCCTATGCGCGGAAGACGCGCTGGGGCGGGCTGATCGCGCCGGGCATGATGGTCGGCCAGATGAATGCGCCGATGAAGGGCGATCCGGTTCCCGATGAGGTGAAGGCGCTGAAGAAGAGCCTGTTCAAGGGCATTCATGTCTTCGTTTCCGGTTCTGACTGGACCTTTTACCGCCCGGTGCGGCCCGGCGACACCATCTATTCCTATGGCGGCGATCTGACCTGCGAAGTGAAGAAGTCCGAATTTGCGGGCCGTTCGGTCATCATCACAAGCCGCAATGTGAAGGTGAACCAGCGCGCGGAGGTGGTGGCGACCTATGACCTGCTACGCGTTCTGACCGAGCGCAAAACGGCGGTGAAGAAGGGCAAATATAGTGCCATCGAACCTGCCACCTATTCCGATGAGGAATGGCAGGAGGTGGAAAACATCTACGCCAATGAACAGGTGCAGGGCGGCACCAAACGCTGGTTCGAGGATGTGGAAAAGGGCGACGCGCTCGGCACGCAAGCAAAAGGCCCGCTGACGGTGACGGATGTGATCTGCTTCCACGCGGCAGGCTATGGTTTTACGCCCTATGCGCCGACAGCGAACCGGCGCGCGCACAAGAACCGAATGCGGATTCCTGCTTTCTATGTGAAGAATGAACATGGCATTCCGGACGTGGCGCAGCGCCTCCACTGGGATCCGGTCTGGGCGCAGGCGATCGGCAATCCTATGGCCTATGATTACGGGGTGATGCGCGAAAATTATCTGTGGCAGTACCTGAATGACTGGGCCGGCGATGATGCCGTCATCACCCATGTTCATGATGAAATCCGCAAGTTCAACTATATGGGCGATGTGCAGCGCGTCACCGGCGAAGTGCTGGCCAAGCGTGTCGAGAACGGGCAGAACCTCGTTGATGTGGCGGTGCGCTTCATCAACCAGCGCGGCGAGGAATCGGTGCGGGGCACGGCGACGATTGCGCTGCCTTCCAAATCCAATCCCTTGCCGCTCTACCCGGATGTGCCGCGAGACCTGGCGGAAACCGCAGCCCGGATGATGGCGCGCCACTGGGAATTGGGAGGGGAGTAAGGCTCTGATGGCCGAAGAAGTCCTGATCACCGATGAAGGCGGCATCCGCATCATCACGCTCAACCGTCCGGACCGGCTGAACGCCCTTAACGGCGCGATCATGGCTCCGCTGGCTGAGGCGTGCGCAGAGGCTGCGCGCGATGACGCTGTGGGCTGCGTTGTGGTGACAGGGGCCGGGCGCGGCTTTTGCGCGGGCGGAGATTTGAAGGATGGCGGCGCGGAAAAGGCGGCGATGGTGGCCACGCCCGAAAGCGGAAGCCGCACCGAACAGGGCTTCACCCGGCTGCGCGGTTTCATGGAAACGGCAAGGCTGTTGCACGAAATGCCAAAGCCAACCATCGCCATGGTCAATGGCCCGGTGGCGGGCGCAGGCATTGGCATAGCGGGCGCGTGTGATCTGCGCTTTGCCGGGCGCTCAGCGAGTTTTTTGGCGGCTTTTGACCGGATCGGCGGCGGCGGTGATTTCGGCTCCAGCTGGTTCTGGACCAAGATTGTCGGCACGGGCATGGCACGCGAACTCTTCCTGCTGAGTGAAAAGCTTGATGCAGAGGCGGCCTTTGCCAAGGGGCTTTATACACGCTTGTTTGATGATGACGTGCTGCATGCCGAAACGATGAAGGCCGCGCATCGGCTGGCCGACGGCCCGCGCATGGGCTTCCGCGCCATGAAGCAAAACCTCAACAATGCGGAAGACTGGGCGTTCGAAGCTGCGCTCGATCAGGAGGCGCTCAACATGGTGCTTTCGACGCAAGCGAGCGCCGCGATCTGGCGGGCGCAGCATAAGGCGCGCGGAGACTGACATGGATTTGAGCTATGGCGCGGCAGCTGAGGATTTCCGCGCCGAGGTGCGCAGTTTTCTGAAAGAGGCGTGGCAGCCGGGCGAGCGACGCGGGCGGGAACTGGGCGACTATGTGCGCGCCTTTCGCCGCAAGGGCGTGGATCAGGGCTATCTCTACCGCTCCGTGCCCAAGGCGTATGGCGGCTCGCAGCGGCCGGTCGACGTGATCCGCGCGCAAGTGATCCGCGAGGAGTTCGCGCGCGCCCGCGCACCGATGGAAGTGGGCGGCAATGGCGTGAACATGACCGTGCCGACGCTGCTGGAGAAGGGCACGGAGGAGCAGAAGGCGCTCTTCATTCGCAAGACCATCGAAGGCGATTATATCTGGGGGCAGGGCTATTCAGAGCCGGGTTCCGGCAGCGATCTGGCTTCGGTGCGGACCAAGGCCGAACTCTCGGCAGATGGCTCCAAATGGATCATCAACGGGCAGAAAATCTGGACGAGCATGGGCGGCAAGGCCACACACATGTTCATGCTTGCCCGCACAGAGCCGGACGCGCCCAAGCATGAGGGCATCACCTATTTGCTGCTCGATCTGGATCAGCCCGGCATCACGCGCCGCCCGATCCGCCAGATGACGGGGCAGACGGGCGACAATACGTTTTTCGAATTCTTCTTCGATAATGCCGAAACCCCGGTCAGCTGGCAGGTGGGCGAGCGCGGGCAGGGCTGGCAAGTCAGCCGCACCACGCTCAAGCATGAGCGGGCGAGCATCGGCAGTGCGGACGGGCTGGGGCGTCAATTTTCCAAGCTGGTGGAACTGGCCAAGGACATGGGCCGCATCGGTGATCCGCTCGTGCGCGACCGGCTGGCGGAGATTGAGGGGCGCGTTCTCTCCCACCGCTATTCCAGCTTCCGCCTCTTTTCCTGTGCAGCGGCGGGCGAGGATGCGGGGCCGATCCAGTTGATGATGAAGCTGCTGCTGACCGAGATCGGGCATGAAATGGCGCTGCTGGCGCAGGATTTGATTGGTGAGGCTGGGTGGATGGACCCCGACGCGGCGGGCGGCCCGCGCGGGCCGATCAAGTGGCTCGACCAGATTATGGGGAGCCTTGGCAATTCGATTGCAGGCGGGGCGTCCAATATCCAGCGCAACATCATCGGCGAACGCGGGCTGGGCCTGCCGCGCGATCTGGCGATGGGGGGCGAACGCTGATGCGTTTTCACCTCTCCGAAGAGCAATTGGCCATTCAGGACGCCATGCGCGGCACGCTGGGGCAGGTGTGGCCGATGGAGCGGCTCCATGCCTTTGCCGATGGCGATGCGGATTTCGATGCGGATAGCTGGGCGGCGCTGATGGCGCTGGGCGTCGGCGGGATCGCCCTTCCCGAAGGCGAAGACGGGGCCGGGCTGGGGCTGCTGGAGGCCGCTTTGGTGTGCGAAGTAGCGGGCGCCGCCTGCGCGCCGGGGCCGCTGATCGGGCAGCTCGTGGCCGCGATGGCTGTCGCTGCGTCAGAAAATGGCGAGGCGAAGGCGTTCCTGCCGGGACTGGCCAGCGGAGAGTGCATGGCTGCGCTCGCTTTCGGGTCTGATCTGGTGGCGTGCGCACGCGGGGCGCACCTGTTCCTCGTCGATGATGCGCAGGGTCTCGCGCTGGTTGAAGCCGGGGCTGACGTGTCCATCACGCCACATCGCGCCACAGATCGTAGCCGCCCGGTTTCCACAGTGTCGTTCTCGCGCGCGCCGCGCATGGCCCTGTTCGCGCCGGACGATCCGCATACGCAGCGCATCCGCGATGCCGCGCTGATCTTGATTGCAGCGGACTCATTGGGCGGCGCGCAGCATTGCACCGATGTGTCGGTCTCTTATGCCAAGGAGCGCGAGCAATTCGGGCAACCCATCGGGCGGTTTCAGGGGCTGAAGCATCAACTGGCCCATATGGCACTCGATGTGGAGCCCGCCCGCGCGTTGCTCTGGTATGCGGCCTATGCCTGGGATGCGCAGCTGCCCGATGCGACCCGCGCAGCCGTTATGGCCAAGGCGCATCTGTGTGAGGTCTATACCCGCACCACACGCGCCGCCATCGCAGCGCATGGCGGCATCGGCTACACTTGGGAGTTCGGCCTGAACTACTGGTTCCGCCGCTCTATTGCCAATCGCGCATGGCTCGGCAGTCCTGCCCAGCTCCGCGCGCGGGCAGCAGAGCTGGCGGGATGGTGAGCCGGGTGGGTTGGAACCCCGCCCATTGCCCCAATTCAGCGCTTGTGATAGCAAACTGAGGTCATCCGACAGAAGCATGACTGGCAGCCAGTCAGATGGTTCCATTCCGGCAACCATGATTTTGCTTTAGTTGTAAAACCAAGTTCACTATCTTGCACGCTCGGCGCGCGGGATGCGCCGGGGAGAGTGTGATGCTGCTGGGCAATATCGATGATGCTGGTCTCTCACCCCGCCTCCATGTCCCCAAGACCAGCGAGATTGTGGCGGACAAGATCAGGGCGCAGATTATTCGTGGCGAACTCAATGAGGGAGATACGCTGCCGCCCGAAGGCCAGTTGATGGACAATCTGGGTATTTCGCGCCCCACGCTGCGTGAAGCCTTCCGAATTCTCGAAGCCGAAGGGCTGATCAGTGTCGTGCGTGGCTCGCGCACGGGGGCCAAGGTTCACAAGCCATCTGTCGATCTGGTGTCCCGCTATGCGGGATATGTGCTCGAATCGCAGAGCACGACCATTGCCGATCTTTATCAGGCGCGGCTCGCCATCGAGCCTTCGGTTGTGCGCTGGCTGGCGGCTGATCGGGGCGGCGGCGCGACAACCAAGCTGCGCAATCTTCTGGCTGAGATGGAAGCGTTGCTCGACGCGGACAAGCATGACGAATTCATTGACAAGGTGGAAGTGTTCCACCAGTCGCTCGTTGCTGCAACGGGTTTGAAAACCATCACCTTCATGAGCCGGATGCTGATCAATCTGGCAGGCAAGCACCAGCAGGGCTTTCAGCGCCGCCACGCCCGCTCAGCCGATGTGCGCCGCAAGAGCCACCGGGCGGGCTTGCGGTCCTATTGGAAGGTTATCGAATTGATCGAAGCCGGAGCCGTGGAAGACGCCGTGGCGCATTGGCGCCTTCACCTCACCAATGCCAATGCCACCTGGACGGGCGAAGGTGAGGGCGACCGGATTGTGGACTCGCTCGGCGCCTGAGTGGCTTGCAACCTATATAACCAAGTGCAATAAGATGGCGCATCCGGAGGAAAGACCGAATGAGCCAATCGCCCGCAGACCCACACGCCTTTACGCCTGCGGATGACGGCTATCACACGCTGTCTGAAGATCCGTATGAAACAGAGACCAACTGGTGGTCTTTCAATGTGCCCGAGCGGCGCATCGGCGGCTGGATTCACACGCCCTATTATCCCAACCGCAAAGCGGTGACATGGCGCATTTTTGTGTGGGATGCGCGCGGCTGGGATGTGGCGCGCATGGCCTATTACAAAAAGGTGGAAGAGGCGCCGATGCCGGACAATCCGGACCTGCGCGACATCACTTTCCCCGGCGGTGGATACAGCCTGAAGATGCTGGAACCGGGCATGAAATATCATCTGGCCTATGCCGACGAAGAGCGGCACTTCGCGCTGGATTTCATCTTTGCAGGAGCCCATCCGCCGCGCCGGTTTGAACCGGGTGAGCCGCCCTTCATCAACACGCCGCATTATGATCAACTGGGGCGCGTTCAGGGCACGCTGACGCTCAATGGCGAGGCAATTCCGCTCGATTGCTGGAGCGTGCGCGACCGCACATGGGGGCCGCGCGGCGGGCCTTATGCGCAGAGCAAGAAGCAGAGCTATGCGAGTGATATGGACCGGGTGCGTGATCCCGGCGGGCCGCGCTGGCGCGAGATTGAGCGCGAACGGGGGCGTGGGCGCATCCAGTATATTTTCGGCCATGCCGATGGATCGAGCGGCTTTCTGGGCTTCATCCGTCCGCAGGAAGGCAGCGCCGATGGCTGGAGCCCGATGAATGGCGGCTATCTGCTGCGCGACGGACATTATGGCAGTCTGGATGGCAGCCAGAGTAGGATGCGTGTCTTCCGCGATCCGGAAACCGGCTGGGCAAGCCATATGCAAGTCGAACTGGTGGACCGTGACGGGCGCGCCATGTCTGCCGAAGGCATGAGCGTCAGCCGGATGAGCGAAGCAGGTTATGGCACCAACCAGTTGTTTCGCTGGGAATTTGATGGCCGCACCGGCTGGGGAGAGGATCAGGATATCTGGAACCCGCGCCACTTTCAGCGGATGTTCCAGGCTTTGCGGTCCCATCGCTGATCGCACTTGCATTGCAGATACATAAATGTATTCAAATACACATGCGTATCTCAAGAACGACTCGGAAAGACAGTCAGGCCCAGACCCGCGAGCGGTTGCGCCATGCCGCGCGGCGTGAATTTGCACGGCGCGGGGTGGCCGCCGCCTCGATTGACAAGATCAGCGAGAATGCCGGGCTGAGCCGGGGGGCCTTCTACGCCAATTATGCGGGCAAGCTGGATGTGCTGCTCGAACTGCTCGCGCAGCATCAGACAGCGGAGATTGAGGCATGGCAGGGGCTGCTTGACGCGGCGGGTACGCTGGATGATGTCCTGCCTGCGTTGCGGGATCGCTTCGATGCCTTTGCCGCCGATGCTGAAGCGGTGATGTTCACCACCGAATTGCAGATCGAGGCGCTCCGCAACCCGGAATTCGCCCCGCGTTACCGCGACTATGTGGAACAGATCGGTGCACGCACCCGGTCACTGGCAGAAGCCTTTATCGGTCGCGCAGGTGGCAGCCGCGTGTCGGCGGACCTGCTGGGCAAGGCGCTGCACAGCTTCAGTCCGCAACTCATCACCGAAGCCCGGCTGGGGCTGGGCGCGCCCGGCCAGAGCGCGGGTGAGCGGATGGTGTCCATCATTATCGACCTTCTGGGCGTACAGCCGGACCCAATGACCGGGATGCCCCAAACCGGAGAGGCAAAGCAGCCATGACCCAAATCACCGCCCCGGCGCACGTGCCGGCAGACCGGATCATCGACTTCGATCTTTATGACTTCCCCATTGAAGGCCTTGAATATCAGGGCAGCATGAGGGAGATTTTCAATAGCAATCCCGCGCAGGTTTTGTGGACTCCGCACAATGGTGGCCATTGGATCGCCAAGACGCATGAGGATGTGGCCAAGGTGCTGGCCGATCATGATCATTTCTCCTCGCGCCGCATCATGGTCTCCAAAGAAGACCAGAACCGTCCGCCGCTGGTTCCGCTCCAGATCGACCCGCCAGGCCATGCCGGGTATCGTGCGCTGCTTCAGTCCGCGCTCTCGCCCAAGGCGGTGGGCAAGCTGGGAGATCGCGCGCGCGAGCTTTCGATTGAGCTGATCGAAGGCTTCAAGGCCGATGGGCAGTGTGAATTTATCGGCCAGTTTGCGCAGCATCTGCCGATTGCAATCTTCATGGAGATTGTTGGCCTGCCTGCCTCTGATCGTGAAACGCTGACCGGCATTGCTGAAACCGCGATGCGCGGCGCGACCGAGGAAGAGCGCAACGCCGCTTCAGGAAAGCTCATGGCTTACGGGATGCAAAAGGTTGCGGAACGGCGCGCCAATCCCGGCACCGATCTGATCAGTCTGGTCGCCAAGGCCGAAGTGGACGGCAAACCCATCGACGATTTCAGCCTGACCGGCATGATCCTGCTGCTGCTGCTCGGCGGTCTGGATACGGTCGCGTCTACGCTTGGCTTCTATGCGCAGTTCCTCGCCACGCACCCGGAGCATCGCCGCCAACTGGTCGAGCACCCCGAACTGATCCCCAATGCCAATGAAGAGCTGCTGCGCCGCTTCCCCATCGCCATCCTCGCGCGCGAAGTGAAGGCCGATGTCGAGATGGGCGGCGTGACGATGAAGGCCGGGGATATGGTGCTTGCGCCTACGCCGATGGACGGGCTGGACGAAGGCAAGTTTGCCGATCCGCTTTCGGTCGATTTCAACCGCGAGAAGCCGGGAGCGAACTCCACCTTTGGCGGCGGCGTGCACCGCTGCGTCGGCTCTATGCTGGCGCGCACCGAATTGCGGATTTTCCTTGAGGAATGGCTCAAGCGCATTCCCGAATTCTCTATGAAACCGGGCTCGTCGCCGCAAGTCAGCGCGCGTTCCGTGGCCACAATCACCAGCGTCGAACTGGTCTGGCCGGTCGCATGAGCACGCCCGGCACCCGCCGCTATCTCTGCTTTTATTGCGGGACGGTGTATGACGAAGCCCTTGGTGCGCCGGAGGATGGCATCCCCCCCGGCACACTCTGGGAAGATGTACCCGACGATTGGGTCTGCCCCGAATGTGCGGCGGGAAAGGGTGATTTCATTCTGGATGAGGATTGATTTTCGGTCTCTGCCTCTTCCAGAGCGAAGACACTATTGGCTGGCTCCAAACCGATCCAGCCCGGCCCGCAAATCGGCAATCAGATCCCCCACATCCTCCAGCCCGATTTGGAGCCGCACCACCGGCCCTTCGGCCTGCCAGCGCGTTGCCGTTCGGTATTGCGCGGGATCGACGGGCAGCGCGAGGCTTTCAAAGCCGCCCCAGCTATAGCCGATGCCGAAATGCGCCAGCCCGTCGATCAGCGCGGCGCGGGCAGCTTCATTACCGCCGTTCAGAACGAAGCTGAAAAGCCCGCTCGATCCTGCAAAGTCTCGCGCCCAGATAGCGTGGCCGGGGCAGGTGGGCAAAGCAGGGTGCAGCACGCGCGCGACTTCGGGCTGGTCGGCCAGCCAGTGCGCAATTTCCAGCGCGCTTTCCTGATGTTGCCTGAGCCGCACCGCCATGGTGCGTAGGCCGCGCAGCGCGAGCCAGCTGTCATCAGGCGAAAGAAACTGCCCGAGGCGCTGCGCGGTATTGCGCAAGGACGGGTAGGTAGCGGCATTGGCTGTGACGGCCCCTGCCATGCCATCGCTATGCCCGATCACATATTTGGTGAGCGCGACTATCGACAAGTCTACGCCGAGCGCGAGCGGCTGGAAAAAGAGCGAGGTCGCCCAGGTGCTGTCGATCAGCGTCGTCACGCCGCGTGCCTTGGCCGCCGCGACGATGGCGGGCACATCCTGCACTTCGAAGGTGAGGCTGCCCGGCGCTTCCATGAAGATGGCGCGCGTGTTGGGCTGGATCAGGTCGGATATGCCTGCGCCGATCAGTGGATCGTAGAAGCTGGTGCTCACGCCCCAATCCGCCAATAGCCCGGTACACATCGAACGTGTGGGATCATAAGCGGTATCGACCATCAGCAGATGATCGCCGGGCTTGAGCACACTCATCAGCGCGCCTGCCACTGCGGCGACACCGGAGGGATAGAGCATGGTGCCCGCCGCCCCCGGCTCCAGCTCGGTCAGCGCTTCGGCCAGTGCCCATTGCGTCGGCGTGCCGCGCCGTCCGTAAAACCAGTGGCCATCCGCATTCTGCTTTGGCCCCTGACGCAGGTCAGCCACGCTGTCATAAAGAATGGTCGATGCCCGCCAGACAGGTGTATTGACCACCGGCCCCGTCCATTCCGGGCGGCGGCCCGCTGTGGTGACGCGGGTGGCTTGCTTCTTCGTGTCGCTCATGCCGCAATCTTAGCGAGCGCGAGTGGTTTTGGGAAATTACCAGTTCCGACGCAGGCTGTTACGCAGTTCGTGGATGCTGAGATGGTCCAGCCCGGCCTTTTTGCGCGCCGCATCCCAGCTGCCATAGAAGCTGTTATAGGGCTTGCGCGTGCGCGGGTTGACGATGACAGCGGCGCAATCCTCGAAGCGCGGCAATTGCTTCAGCACGTCCATCACGCTCGCCGTGAGGGGAATCTGGCGCAACGGCGTGTTGCCCGATGCATGGACGGTCCAGAGCCGGGTCAACTGATCGATATCGTCCCATTGCGCGGCCATCAGTTCGTGTAGGCGGATGCCGGTCAGCACCACGAGCGCGATGATATATTTGAGCTGGCTGTTGTGGCTCGATTCCACTGCCGCCTTCAGCCGCTCCCAATCCTCGGTGGAAAGCTGATGGTCCCCACCGCGACTGGCGTTGAGCAGCATCATCTTCTGCAACGGATTGCCACCAGACATCGCGTCCTTGAAGCGGCCATGCGCGCCGCCCGATCCCAGTTCGGGCCGGTCAAAGCTCGTATCGGGCATGGCAAGGCCGAGCGACTGCGCCAGTGCCTCAGCCGAGACCGAGTTGGACGGATCCCATGTGCGCGAGGCGCCAAGATGGTCTGACGTGGAGAGCCCCATACGCGAGAGGACATAGGGTGAGACACGCCGACTGGTGCACAGTCCGCCCGCGCCATCGCCCACCATCGGCGTCGCAAATTCAATGCCATGGCCGCGCTTTTGCAGTCGGCGGACAACGGCCGTTTCGAACTGGCCATCGCCCAGATCCAGAACCAGCACCGATCCGACAGGAACGTCCACAAGGCCTTCCACGAACGCCCCTGATTCAGAAAGGTTGCGGACCACGATGGAGTGATAATAGCTGCCCACAATCGCGCCCGCCCGACGGAACATCGCACGCCGATCACTGCGCTGCTTGGGCGGTCCGGTGGGCGCGATTGTCCAGGCACCCTGTTCCAGTTGTTCGGACAGAAGCTCGTTGGCGATGGGCTTGGAATAGACATAGCCTTGAATATGGCTGACGCCGAGTTCGCGGATCAGATCAAGCTGGTCGAGCGTTTCAATGCCCTCCGCCGTCGTCTCCATGTCGAGCGCGCCCGCAAGCGCCACGATGGCAGCGATGATTGCGCCATTGCGAGAGCCAGGCAGGGTGGCCCCGCGCACAAAGCTCTGATCGATCTTGATCTTGTCGAACGGCGCGGTCTTCAGATAGCCGAGCGAAGAATAGCCGGTGCCGAAGTCATCAAGCGCCAGCCGGATACCGATGTCCTTCAGGTTGGAGAACATGATGTCGGTGGCTGAGGATTCGTTCAGGAACACGCCTTCTGTCAGCTCTAGCTCCAGACGGCTCGGCGGCAGCCCTGAATTGGCGAGCGCGGACATGACGAGCGTAGGCAGTGCCTCATTGGCAAACTGGATGGGAGACAGGTTGACAGCAACACGAATCTCGCCCGGCCATTTCGCGGCATCTTCGCACGCGCGGCGCAGCACCCATTCACCCAGCGGCTCGATCAGATTGGCCTCTTCGGCAATCGGCACGAACTGACCGGGCGAAATCGGCCCGCGTACAGGATGGTTCCAGCGGACCAGCGCTTCCACACCGGTAACGCAGCTTGTCTGCGTGCTGACCTGCGGCTGGTAAAACACGCTCAGCCCGCCGGTGCTCAAGGCATCGCGCAGATCATTTTCCAGATTGCGCCGGTCTTCCGCGACTTCGAGAAGACTGCTGGAAAAGAAGCGGAAGCAGCCACGGCCATTGGCCTTGGCTTCGTAGAGCGCCAGATCGGCGTTGCGGACCAGATCTTCGCTGGTGCGGCCATCATGCGGCGCAACCGCAATGCCGACCGATGCGCCGATGACGCAGCGGCTGCCTTCAATCATATAGGGTTGGGACAGGCTCTCGATGATCGTGTCTGCCAGGCTGCCCAGCGTGCCGCGATCATCCGTCGCGGGCAGGATCACCTGAAACTCGTCCCCGCCCAGTCGGAAGATTTTTTCCTTCTCGCCGATGATCTTGAACAAGCGGCTGGCCACACTTTTCAGCAAGGCGTCGCCTGCGGGATGGCCGAGCGAATCATTGACCTGCTTGAAGCGATCCAGATCGATCAGCATCACCGTGCAGGCCCCGCCGGGGTGATCGACGCGTGACAGGCTGGCGGCGAGGAACTGGGTCATGTTCAGCCGGTTGGGCAGGCCGGTCAATGGATCGAACAAGGCAAGCTGCGTTGCCGAGTGTGAGCTTTTGAGCTGCTCGGTGACGTCGATGCTGTAGCCGCGATAGCCCTGAAACTCGCTCGCCGCGTTGAAGCACGGGCGGCCTGAAACCTCCCACCAATGCGGGTCTGCGTTATGGACCGTCTTGAGCACGAACTTGTCGAACGCGGCTTGCCGGCTGAGCACGAAGGGCAGGCGATCCCGCACGTCCCGATCATCTGCGGTGATGAATAGATCGACAATCGCCGTGCCGATCAGCGCGCTTTGCTCCACGCCGAACAAAGTGCAGACAACTTCAGAGATATAGGTCAACCGTCCATCGGCATCGGTAGACCAGAACCAGCCCCGCCCCGATTCCTCGAAATTCCGCAGCAGGAGGTTCGCCTCGGCGGGCGGATTGCGCCGCTCGACGATGGGACTCTCTGGCGTTTGTGAGAGGAAGTTGAGGAATGGCCGGCGTGCCATGAAATCCCAATGGTTCGAACAAGTTGCGTGCGGTCTCGCGCTCGGGCCCCGGTGGTTCGGATTCTCTGTGCTTGCACAAGGCTTTAACGCGTTGCCGTTTCTGAACGGTAAACATGGACTATGGGAATTTTTGCCTGCCTCTTTCCCATGAGCGGCTGCGGGATTAGGGAAGTGGGATGACACTCACCCATCTTGGCCAGACCAGTTCGCTGCCTGCATCGCCCGATCAAGCTGTGCTGGATTATCCCGCCAATCCGCGAAAGGGCGCTCTGTATGTGGCGCGCTTTTCGGTTCCGGAGTTTACCTCGCTTTGCCCGGTGACGGGCCAGCCCGATTTCGCGCATCTGGTGATCGACTATGTGCCGGATGGAACCATCGTCGAATCCAAGTCTCTCAAGCTGTTTCTTGGCAGTTTCCGCAACCATGCTGCGTTTCATGAGGATTGCACCGTCGGCATCGGCCAGCGCCTGTTTGCGGAAATGAAGCCGCACTGGCTGCGCATCGGCGGCTATTGGTATCCGCGCGGCGGCATTCCCATTGATGTGTTCTGGCAATCCGGCCCGCCGCCCGAAGGCGTGTGGGTGCCGGATCAAGGCGTGCAAGGCTATCGCGGGCGCGGGTAGGGGGTTTTACTTCCCCGCCCGGCTCTTGTCCCGCAGAGCTCGGAATTCAGCTGTTGGATACCAGTTGGGCCAGGCCGTGCCGTCTGCCAGCTCGCGGCCAATCTGCCAGTTGAGCATCAGATCCTCAACCGCGCCGTCCCAGTTCCAGTCCGCACGATATTCATCCTGCGGTTTGTGATAGCGGTTGATGGTATAATCCTCCGCTGCCGTGCGCCCGGCGGCCTTCCCGCCCACGACCATATCCTCGCCTGAATCGAAATAGATCATCGGCACGCCCTGCTTGGCGAGGCTGAAATGATCTGAGCGGTAGAAAAAGCCCTTTTCCGGCGCGGATTCGGGCACGAGTGTGCGCTTCTGCGCGGCGGCGTAGCGGGAGAGGATGGGCTCCAGTTCGGATTTTCCTGCGCCGATCACGGTCACATCGCGCGTTCGCCCGTTGATGTTGAGCCCGTCCATATTGATCCCAGCGACGGTCTTGGAGAGCGAATAGACCGGATTTGTGCCGTAAAATGCGGAGCCGAGCAGCCCCGATTCCTCGCCCGTTACAGCGAGGAAAAGGATAGAACGATCCGGCGCGCCCGCTTTGGCATGGGCTTCCGCCAGCGCGACCAGCCCGGCCACGCCGCTCGCATTATCCAGCGCGCCATTGCAAATGTCATCGCCCTTCACCACCTCGCAGCGGCCAAGATGATCCCAATGCGCGGAGTAGAGCACATATTCGTCCGGCCGGGTCTTGCCGGGCAGGATGCCGATCACATTGTTGCTTTGCTGGCGGCGGATGGTGTTGGCAAAGCTCAGATTGGCTTTCACGCCCAGCGGCATGGCCTTGAAGCCCTTCTTGCGGGCAGAAGCGACCAGTTGCGGCAATGATTTGCCCGCAGACGTCATCAACTGCGTCGCGGCTTCACCGGTTATCCAGCCATTGGCCTGCGTTGCAGCGACCGGCTTGTCTCCGGGGTCGAGACTGAGTTGCGGACCGGTCCAGCTGGAAACCACCACGCTCCAGGGATAGGCCGCCGGATAGGTATCATGGATGATGAAGGCGGCCGCTGCACCCTGCCGGGCCGCTTCTTCATATTTGTAGGTCCAGCGGCCATAATAGGTCATGGCCCGGCCTTCGAACGGGCCTTTCAGATCTTTCGCGTCATAATCGGGATCATTCACGAGGATGATGACGGTCTTCCCCTTCACGTCCACGCCCTTGTAATCATTCCAGCCGCGTTCGGGCGCGTTGATGCCATAGCCGACAAAGACGACATCGCTGTTCGTAATGCGGGTTTCCGGCACGACGCGATAGGAGGCTGCCACCATATCGGTCTTGTAAGCGAAGGAGAGCGGCTTGCTGCCGCCTGCAATATCCAGATGCATGGCCGCATCGGCATTGATTTCCACCATCGGCACCTTCTGGAACCAGTCTCCTTGATGCCCCGGCTTGATCCCTGCTGCGGAGAGCCGCCCGGCGATATAGCCGATCGTCAGCCCTTCGGCGGCAGTTGTGGGCGCGCGGCCTTCAAACGTATCTGAGGAGAGGGTTTGTGTGACCTCTTTCAGCGTCTCGATGGAAATAGCAGGCGTCTGCGCGGCCAGCGGCGTGGCGAGGGCAAGCAGCGGAAGGACAATGAACTGACGGCGCATGGCGGGCGGCCCCTTTAATCTGGAGAGGCCGCCTTTGTGGCAAAGCTGTTTAACCCCGGCAAGTGGGCAAGATGGCAGGTCGAGGGGTGATTTCGACACACGTCCGGTCGCGACGCGTTGCGACCGGTCTTGAGCTTGGCGGAGACGCCAGTATGTATGCGCTGCGCGGCAGTTGCCCTGTGGAGACTGGATTGATGCTGGATCGTGTTTGGCGGCTTGCTGGCTTCATTGTCTTAATGGCGCTCCCCCTTTTTGGATTGGGAGATCGACTTCTGGCCGGCACGCCCGATGAGCCTGAAGAGCAATTTGTTCGTGCAGACCCGGAAACGGTGTTGGGGCCGGGAGATGAACTGAACATAGAAGTATCTGGTTCGCCCGATCTGAGCCGCACTGTCATCGTGAACGCCAATGGCGATATTTTCTTGCCGTTGATTGGCAAAGTGAAAGCGGTCAATGAAACCAGCCTTACGCTGACCGACAGCGTGCGGACCCGGCTGATGAAGCGATTTGTTCGTGATCCTGTTGTGACGGTTACATTGGTTGTTGCGGCTGAGCGGACCGTTTGGGTTGGGGGGTATGTTCGCTCACCCGGTGCGGTAGAGGTGTCATCTGATACCAGCCTGCTTTCGGTGCTGGACAGTGCCGATATCCGCGATCTCAAGTCGGTTGATACGCCAATCCTGCTGTTACGCTCAGTTGCGGGCAAGCGCCTGATCGCTCGCTTTTCGCTCAGCGAGTTGCGCGCGGGCACAAATCAGCCTCCACAAATTCTAGTTGGCGATGTCATTCATGTTGGTCCTGACAAGCTTACGCTCAGGGATCTGAAACTGCTCACGCCTCAAACGGGAACCTTCTATCAACTGGCACCATTTCCAACCGATGTGGCTGCACATTCAGGCAAGTGAGGCACCTTCCTCGATAGTCCGCGCGGCCTTCTTCATGAGCGTCAGCAGTTCGTCTTCGGTAAGGCGCAGCGCCTGCGTGATCGAGCGGGAGGCGGATATGGCTGCCGTCACCGTGCCGCCCGGCCCATGCACCGGAACTGCCAGACAGCGCAGCCCCAGATCCACTTCCTCATCATCGACGGCATGGCCTTGAGAGCGCACGCGCATCAGTTCGGTCCGCAGTATATCCGGATCAGTGATGGTGTGCGGTGTGAGGGCGATGAACGGCCCGGTTTTCAGATAGGCTTCGCGCGCCGCGTTGGGCAGGTGCGCCAGCAGCACTTTGCCAATGCCCGAGCAATAGGCCTCCAGCTGCATCCCGACGCGCGTGAAGAGCGATCCTGATCCGCGTCCGGTTTTGAGGCGATAGGTCACCATGTCATTTTCAAACGTGCCCAGTTGCACGACACAGCGCGTTTGCGCCGCGAGTCGATCCAGAATCGGGGCCGCTGTCGCAGCCACGATCTGCTTGGTATCAACCAAACTGGCCAGCGCGCGCAGCTTCGGCCCGGCCAGATGGCGGCCATAACCTGCGGTCTGAAGGAAGCCGGCAGAGACCAGAGCCGAGACGTGCCGGTGCGCGGAAGCGACCGGAATCCCGGTCTCGCGCGCAATCGCCGCCACGCTGGACGCGCCGCCATCATGGATGACGGCTTCCAGCAGGTCGAGGTTGCGCATGGGGGTGGACAATGTTTCTCGCATGGTGGGAAACTATCGCAACGAGGCACTGGCCGCAAATCGTTAGGCATATTATCCTCATCACCATAGCGAGAGGACAGTACATGACCGATCCCAATCATGAAGCCGCCGCGCAGGCGTTGCGCGAAGCCTATGCCACGGGCGCTATTCCGCCGATGCGGCAATGGCTTGATCCCGTTGATATTGCAGGCGCCTATGCCGTGCAGGCGATCAACACCCGCTATTGGGTGGATCAGGGCCGCCGCATCGTCGGTCGCAAGGCCGGGCTGACCGCCAAGGCGGTGCAGATGCAGCTCGGCGTTGACCAGCCCGATTTCGGCGTGTTGTTCGATGATATGGAAATCAAGGATGGCGGCACGCTCGATCCCGCGCGCTGCCTGCAACCTAAGGCAGAGGCGGAAATCGCCTTCGTGCTCGGCGCGGACCTGCCCGATCCCAACACCACCGCAGAGATGGCAGGCGCAGCGGTGGCAACTGTCCATGCCGCGATTGAGATCGTGGACAGCCGCATTGCGGATTGGAAGATCGCCTTTGCCGATACTGTGGCGGATAATGGCTCTTCAGCTTTCTATGTCCTGTCCGAACAGGGCAAACCGCTCGCCGGGCTCGATATTTACAGCGCAGGCATGGTGATGGAGATTAACGGCCAGATCGTTTCATTGGGCGCGGGCGCGGCTGCGCTCGGCCATCCGCTCAATGCCGCCGCCTGGCTGGCCTCAACGCTCGCCCAGCGCGGAGAACCGCTGCGCAAGGGCGATGTTCTGCTCGCAGGCGCGCTCGGCCCGATGGTCACGATGACGCCCGGAGATCATGTCCGCACCGTGGTGGGCGGCATTGGCGAAGTTCAATTCACTTATGGAAAGGCATAGACCCATGGCAAAAACCAAGGTGGCCATTATCGGGTCCGGCAATATCGGAACCGATCTGATGATCAAGATCATGCGGCTCTCGCAGACGCTTGAAATGGGCGCGTTCGTGGGCATCGACCCTGAGTCGGACGGGCTCAAGCGCGCGGCGTGCATGGGTGTGCCGATCACGGCGGAGGGCATTGACGGCCTTGTTGCCATGCCCGAATTTGCGGACATCAAGATCGTGTTCGACGCCACTTCGGCAGGCGCGCATCACAAGCACAACGCCGTGCTTCAAGCCCACGGTAAGCGCGTGATCGATCTGACACCCGCCGCCATCGGCCCTTACACCATTCCGCCGGTCAACGGGCTCGATCATCTCGACGCGCCCAACGTCAATATGGTGACGTGCGGCGGTCAGGCGACCATTCCGATGGTTCACGCCGTCAATCGCGTGGCCAAGGTGCATTATGGCGAAATCGTCGCCTCGATCAGCTCGAAGAGCGCAGGCCCCGGAACGCGCGCCAATATTGACGAGTTCACCGAAACCACGTCGCAAGCCATTGTCGATGTGGGCGGCGCGACACGCGGCAAGGCGATCATCATCCTGAACCCGGCTGAACCGCCGCTCATCATGCGCGACACCGTCTATTGCCTGTGCGAAGATGCCGACCGCGCGGCGATTGCCAAATCAGTGGAAGATATGGTCGCCGAAGTGCAGACCTATGTGCCGGGATACCGGCTGAAACAGGCGGTGCAGTTTGAAAGCATTGGCGACAACAAGCCGCTGCGCATTCCAGAGATGGGCGGCGAATTTACTGGCCTAAAGGTCTCGATCTTCCTCGAAGTCGAAGGCGCTGCGCACTACCTCCCGGCCTATGCCGGCAATCTTGACATCATGACGTCAGCCGGCCTGCGCACGGCAGAACGCATTGCCGAAAGGATGGCAGCATGACCTTCGATCCCACAACCACCAAGCTCTACATTCAGGACGTCACCCTGCGTGACGGGATGCACGCCATCCGTCACCAGTACGGCCTCGATCACGTCAAGGCGATTGCCAAGGCGCTCGACAATGCCAAGGTTGACGCCATCGAAGTGGCGCATGGCGATGGCCTTCAAGGCTCCAGCTTCAACTATGGCTTTGGCGCCTATACCGATTGGGACTGGATCGGCGCGGTGGCCGAAGTGCTCGAACATAGCGTTCTCACCACGCTGCTGCTGCCGGGCATCGGCACGGTGCATGATCTCAAGCACGCATATGACATGGGCGTCCGCTCGGTCCGCATCGCGACGCATTGCACCGAGGCTGACGTGTCGAAGCAGCATATCGAAGCGGCGCGCAACCTTGGCATGGATGTCTCTGGCTTCCTGATGATGAGTCATATGTCTCAGCCCGAAGCGCTGGCTCAACAAGCCAAGCTGATGGAAGATTATGGTGCGCATTGCGTGTACGTCACCGATAGCGGCGGCGCGATGAACATGGATGAATATGCCGCGCGCTGTCAGGCCTATGACCGGGTGTTAAAGCCCGAAACGCAGCGCGGTGTTCATGCGCATCACAATCTCTCGCTCGGCGTGGCCAACTCCATCGTCGCTGTGCAGAATGGCGCAATCCGTGTCGATGCGTCGCTTGCGGGCATGGGGGCAGGGGCAGGCAATGCGCCGCTCGAAGTCTTCATCGCGGCGGTTGATCGCATGGGCTGGAACCATGGCTGCGATCTCTACACGCTGATGGATGCCGCCGAAGATCTGGTGCGTCCGTTGCAGGACCGCCCGGTGCGCGTGGATCGGGAGACGCTGACGCTCGGCTATGCAGGCGTCTATTCCAGCTTCCTGCGCCATGCGGAGAAAGCGGGCCAGGATTATGGCGTGGATACGCGCGCGATCCTCACCGAAGTGGGCAAGCGCAAGATGGTAGGCGGTCAGGAAGACATGATCGTCGATATCGCGCTCGACATGGTGAAGGCCGCCGCGTCAAACTGAACCGAATCAAACTGAAACGAGAAAGGGCGGCCCAGACGGACCGCCCTTTTTTCTGTCGGCAAGGCCGAACCGATTAGCGCGAATAGAATTCGACGACCAGATTCGGTTCCATC
>CALMZE010000058.1 GCA_937870585.1 uncultured Sphingomonadales bacterium
CACCGCGCAGCAGGCGAGCGAGGATAATGACTTCCTGATCCGCATGGGCATCTCTCGCAAGCTGCTGACCGAGGTGATGTACCAGCAAAAGGCGGTGGCTGGGGCCGGGCCAGACAAATCCACCCGTCGCTGCCTGTCCGCGCCCGAACTCAGCCGTTACGGCGTGATCAACCAGATTGAGGTGAAGGGCTAGGGCAGGCACGGCCTGCGCGCATCAGGCCCGACATGAGAGGCGGATTTCCTTTCTGGCCTTGTCAAAGGTCAGGCTGGAGCAGGTGGAGAGCGCATCGCGGCCGAAGATGATCACGCCGGTGCCTTTGGTCTTCTTGCGCGCGGTGACGACGATTTCGTCCGGGTCCGTCGACTCGGTATCTGTGCCGGTCGTGCGGATGAACAGTCCGGGCAGGGGAAAGCCGCCAATGGCGAGCGGGCGGGCCAGATCGAAGCGGCGGTGCGGGCGGTGAACGCCAAAGGCCACAGGCAGGGCGCGGCTGCTGCCCGTCCATTGCCCCCCGCGTTCGGCCTGAATCACCTCTCCGGCCTTGGCATTGGCGGTGGGTTCCGCCTTGTCGAGTGCCCCGCGCAGAAGGAGCCGCGGTTTGCCGATCATCACCGCGCTGCCCATCCCGCCATAGCCATCATCCACGAGCGGCAAGCGGTGGACTACTTCTCCGGCACTCGCCGGGTGCAGCCGGAAGGTCACAACAGGTGCAGCGATGGCACCCGGGCCAAGCAGCGCGTCAAAGCCGGGCGCTGCCGGACGCTCAAACCAGCCGATGCGGCGCTTGGCCTGCGTGCCGGGCGCGGTGTAGTGGATAACAGCAGTAGACCCTTTGATCCGCACGGGGCCAACAACTGCTACGACGTTCAGCCAGCCCCTCTTGAGCCCGATACGTGCCGCTGAATCCGGATTGAGGATTGGCACCTTGCTGCCATTGGGCGTGATTTGTAAGCGCGCAGGCTTCCCGCTGAGCGTCCCCGCCGCTGCGCCCGTTGCGTCCACCACGACTTCACCCTGCACCGGTCTTGCAGCACCCACTGGGGCAATCAGCAAGAAGGGCATTGCAAGCAGGACCGGCAGGCGCGTAGTGTGGATCACATGAAATCTCCTTTTGAACGATAAAATTATCGTAAAACAATAATGAATGGCTGATGAACATGATGGAAGAGCAACGTCGCGTGGCCCTCAGCCCCTTTGGCAGGCGGCTTGCGCTCGCAGGGGAAGGATTGGGCTGGGCGGGGATCGCGCTGATCCTGTATGCGCTCATTCATTTCGGCAGCAGTCCGGTGCGCATCCTGCATCTCTTGCCACCTGAACTCACTGAGGGGGTTCGCGCGCTGGATAGCGGTGCATGGATCGCCGCGGGCCTGATCCTGCTGATCAGCTTTGCCGTGGTTGTCTGGTGCCTGATCGAGCTGATCCGGCTGTTTGCGATGATCCGCAAAGGCGACTGGTTTGGCGAACGGTTGGAACGCGCGCTTCAGCGGCTCAGCATTGCGGCGCTGGTTTCAGGCTTTGGGGCGATCATCCAGCGGACGGTGTTGGGCCTGATTTTCAAGCCACTCACGCCGGAGGGGAAACATCGGCTCGTGCTCCAGATTGACAGCGATGATGTGATTTTTGCGCTGATCGGAATCTTTCTGGCGCTGTTCGCCCTCATCATTCGCGAAGCCCGTCGCGCCGATGATGAGAATAAGGGGTTCGTGTGACCGTGGAGATCATCGTCACCCTTGATGTGATGCTCGCGCGGCGGAAGATGCGCTCGAAGGAACTGGCTGCGCGCGTGGGCATTACCGAACAGAATCTGTCGCTGCTCAAATCGGGCAAGGTGCAGGGCATCCGCTTCCGCACGCTGGCGGCGATCTGTGAAGCGCTTGATTGCCAGCCCGGCGATTTGATCGAATTTCGGCGTGGAGATGGATCAGGCGGGTGACGCGCCGTTGACCAGCCCCAGCCCCTCGCTCTTGAAGGCCAGCAATGTCAGCGCGTCATCATTCGCAAACTGGCGGATTTCGGGGCGGAGTGAGAGGAACCAGTTTTCCTGCGTGCGATAGATGGGCTTGGTGTACCAGCCAAACACGCCCGCGCGGGTTTGATCTGGCGTGCGGTTGAAGCCGGTCTTGTGCCAAACACGGCTTTCAAACAGCACGACCGATCCGGCTTCTGCCTCCATCGGGATGGTTTCCACATCCTGCTCATCGTCTCTCGGCGCTCGGTTGAGCTTGTGGCTGCCGGGGGCAAAGCGTGTGGCCCCATTGGCTTCGGTAAAATCATCAAGGCACCATGCTATGTTGAGGCCTTGCGGCTCGTCGCACCAAGGCTCCGGCATGTAGAGCTGATCGGCATGAAGCACCATTTCGCCACCACCAGGACCGGTGATGTTGGCAGACAGGTTGCTGAGCAGCGCGGGCCAACCGAGCACGGCTTTCACATAGTCCAAAGCGACCGCGTGAAACGCCATATCTTCGAACAATGGATCGCGGCTCAGCACGTTCCAGACGCGCTGGTTGCTGTCATCATGCCCATAATCGAGCCCGAACTTCTGTTCACGCGTGCGGCTCCGGTCCGACTCTGCGGCGCGATAAAGCGCGTCGCGTGTGGCCTTCAGCCTGTCTCCGGTGAGGACGCCCGGCACAATGGTGAGGCCATAGTTTGCGAGATTGGCAAGGCCCTGCGTCAGGTCGGTTGTGGGCGTGGGAATGCTCATGCGGGGGCTCCTTCCAGCAGGCCATTGGCTTCTGGGCTCAAGTCCACGCCTTCGCCGGTGTTGGCCGTTACGCCGAGGCCCAGCAGTTCACGCATCTCTTCATCCAGTTCTGCCTGCGTTTCGGGGGAGAGCGCCGCGTTCCAGTTCACTTGCGGGCGCAGGAACGGCTTGGAATAATAGCCGAACAGCAGGGCACGATCCTGATCCGCCGTGATGTTCGCGCCTGATGTGTGCCACATCCGCGCGTCCATCGCGACGATCGAGCCTGCTTTCGCTTCGAACGGCGTCAGGCGGGCCTTGGCGTCGGCGGGCACATCGGCGCGCGTCTGCCAGTGCTGGCTACCGGGAATGTGGAGCGTGCCGCCATTTTCAAAGGTCACATCGGTCAGGCACCAGATGATATTGATCGCCCAAGGCTGCACCCAGGGCTCTGGCACGACGAGTGATTGATCCGAATGCAGCGCCATCGAACGCGCGCCGGGCTTTGCGATATTGGCCGTGAAGTTGGAAATCATCGCATGAGGGCCGAGCAAGGCACGCGCCAGAGCCAGCGCGGTCGGATGTCGGATCATCTCGCGAAACAGCGCATCAAGTTCGAGCAGATAGAAGACGCGAACATTGGCCGCATTGGGATCAAGGACCGGCATGAAGGTGGAGACGCCGCGAGCCTCACTTTCTGACGCTGCGGCGTGGAGCCGCTCCAGCGCATGGGCGCATTGAGTCGCATTCAGCACACCCGGCACGCGGCACCAGCCCTGTTCCGCAAGCGCCCGCAATGCGCCATCGGGCGCGGCCCCAGAATCCATCCTCTCTCTCCTGCCAATGGTCGGCTTTGACCAAAGGTCTCGCTCCTCAGAGGCGTTGTCAACCTTGGTGAGCAAGAATGTGCGCACTCTCTGCCCCAATCCCGCCAAGTTATCAGCTTATCGCAGAATGTTGATTTTATCCTAGGCATCGTGCCGTCTCCCGCGATAGGGGCCTCCCTCCAATGAAGACCATGTTTCTCTCTCTTGCGCTTGTTGCTCTGTCGAGCGCGCCTGCCTGTGCGCTGGAATCGCTTTCCGCCCCGAATTCTGCCGGGTCCGAAGCGGTGACAGAGGGCGTGGACGCCGAAGGCGCGGAAGCCCTGATGGTCTCGGTTGAAGGGCCGGACATGAATCCGCCCGAAACGCTTCCTTCCCCCCCACCTGTCGAACCTTATCGACTGACCACCTTTTCACGTCAGGCCAAATCGGTGCGCTGGGAGATTCTGGCTGCTGGAGCCGCGATGACCGCCACACGGCTCAAAGACGTGACAACCGGGGGCTCTGGCTTTCATTTCAAGAATGAAGGCTGGTTCGGGAAATCGACATACAGCCTGGGCATGGACAAAATGCACCATGCCTGGAAAACCTATCTTATCACCGATGTGATGGAGAGCATCATCCGGCGGCGCACGGGTGAAAAGGCGGGTGCTGCAAAGACCGGAGCGATTCTGAGTCTGGGTTTGCTCACCTATGGCGAAATTCTGGACGGATTCACCGCGCGCACGGGCTTTTCCAATCAGGATATGACGGTGCATCTGGCCGGAGCCGGGCTTTCCCTCCTTCGCAACACAGTGCCGGGTCTGCGCGACAAGCTGGATTTCCGCATGGAGTTCAAGCCGACCTTCGGGGCCGAGGGGCTGCATCTGGTCGATCAGCTGGAGAAACGGAAATATTTCCTCTCCGCCCAATTGTCCGGCTTCAAGGGCACGCGCGATACGCCGTGGCGGTTCGTGGAACTGCATATGGGCTATTATGCGCGCGGCTTTTCAGACCGGGCCAAGCTGGCTGGTGAGCCCCAGAAGCGGCGTATTTTCGTGGGGCTGGGCTTCAATGTGCAGGCGCTGTTTTCCCGCCACCCGAAATCCCGGATCGAACGCTACGCAAAAGGCGCGCTCGACTATGTTCAGATCCCCTATACATTGGTGAACTGACTCAAGAGTTAGACTTGCAGGAGGATCATCGATGAAGCGCACCCTTTTGTTGTTGGCGCTGGGCGCGTCATGGCTTGCTGCACCTGCGCGCGCTGATCCGCTGCGAGAGGCTGTGGCGGCGGACATGCCCGCTCTGATGGACCTCTATCGCCATCTTCACGCCAATCCCGAACTGTCGATGCAGGAGGTGAAGACCGCCGCCCGCATGGCCTCAGAGATGAAAGCGCTGGGCTTTACGGTTACGAGCGGGGTGGGGAAGACCGGCGTGGTGGCCGTGCTGCGCAATGGCCCCGGCAAGACGCTGCTGATCCGCACCGATATGGACGGGCTGCCCGTGCCCGAACAGACCGGGCTGGCCTTTGCCTCCAAGGTGAAGGCAACGGGCGATGAAGGCATCGAATCCCCCGTGATGCACGCCTGCGGACATGACACGCATATGACCGCATGGATTGCGGCAGCGCGGCGGCTGGTGGCGATGAAAAGTGCGTGGTCGGGCACGCTTGTCATGGTCGCGCAACCGGCGGAGGAGCGCGGCACAGGTGCGCGGGCGATGCTGGAGGATGGCCTGTTCACGCGCTTTCCCAAGCCCGATGCGGCGCTCGCCTTCCATGATTCCGCTATGCTGCCCGCCGGCGTGATCGGCTATACCGATGGCTATGCCTATGCCAATGTGGACAGCGTTGACCTGCTGGTGAAGGGCGTGGGCGGGCATGGCGCACAGCCGCACAGCACCAAAGACCCGATCGTGCTCGGCGCACGGATCGTCACCGCGCTCCAGACGCTGGTGGCGCGGGAGAACAACCCCTTCGATCCGGCAGTGGTGACGGTGGGCAGCTTCCATGCCGGGGCCAAGCACAACATCATCCCCGACAAAGCCGAATTGCTCCTGACCGTCCGCAGCTTCAAACCCGAAGTGCGGGAGCGGCTGATCGAGGGGATCAAGCGCATGGCCAAGGGTGAAGCCATCGCTGCCGGTCTCAGCGAAGACCAGATGCCGGTCGTGACCGTGAAGGATGAATTTACACCCTCTGTGTTCAACACGCCCGAATTGACCGCGCGACTCTCAGGCGTGTTTGAGGCACGGTTCGGAGCAGAGCGCGTGCGCAAGATCGCACCCACCACGGCAGGCGAGGATTTCAGCCGTTACTGGCTGGCAGACCAGAGCAAGCAGAGTCTGATATTCTGGGTCGGCGGCGTGCCCAAGGCGCAATGGGAGGCGACGAAGGGTGATGCTGCCAAACTCCCCTCGCTCCATTCGCCCTTCTGGGCGCCCGAGGCCGAAGCCGTTATCGCAACGGCTGCCGAGGCGCTGACGGCAGCAGCGCTGGATGTGCTCGCAAAAGGGTAGGGCTATTTGGAACCAAAGCCGGTGAGCATCGTGCGGATTGTCTTGGCAACGATCAGCAGGTCCAGCCAGGCTGAGAAATTCTTGATGTAATAGAAATCATATTGGAGCTTCTCACGGGCGTCTTCCACCTCTGTAACATAGCCCTGATTGACCTGTGCCCAACCGCTGATGCCCGGATAGACGATGTGCCTGTATCGGTAGAAGGGGATCATCGCTTCATAGTGCTGGGATAGAACTTCAGCTTCCGGGCGCGGTCCGATAAAACTCATCTCGCCCTTGATGACATTGATGATCTGCGGGATCTCATCGATCCGGCTCCGCCGCAGGAAGGCACCCAGCCTGGTGATGCGAGGATCATCGGCACGCGTTACAACCTGCGTCAGATCCGGATGCGTGGCGTCTGTGGTCTTCATCGTGCGGAATTTGATAACTGTGAAGGCGCGGCCGCGATAGCCGGTCCGTACTTGGCGGAAAAGGGCGGGGCCGGGCGAATCGAGCCGCACCAGTAAGCCAATGATCAACAGCAAGGGCCAGATCAAAGCCAACACTGCAAATGCCAGGCACACATCCACAAGGCGTTTGATCCGCATCCAGACGCTCCCCGGATGGAGCGTGCCGAAGCTGTTTTCGGATATATGCTCCAGTTCGACACGGCCCGTGAGCGATTCGAGCAAATGCTTGCTGTGGAAAACGGGAATCCCGGCGAGCGCATAGTCGGCGATCGTGCGGTCCCACTCGTCGGGAATGTCACGCCTCAAATCCGCTGCAACGGCATGGATGTCCTTGCGAGTGATGCCCGGATTGTCCAGCCTTACCCAGTCTACGGCGGAGAGTTGCTCCAATTCGCTGGTATCCCCCATGGGTAGCAGCCCCACTATGATGCTCTTGCGCCTGGCCCCCGCAAAATAGAGAAAATAGAACCATCCCAGAGCAAGCAAATAGCTGCTGAGCAGCAGCATCCGCGAATAGTCGAGTCGCGTCAGCAGGAAGAGGGTGGCGAGAAGACCATATGACATGGTGAAAGAGGAAATGATGTTCGACGCCCCTTTAACGCCGGGGAAGATGGCGATGCTGCGATATTGCCAGGTGCCCATCATGAAGGCGAGCGTGGATCCGGCAAGAACGGATATGAAGAACGGGCGGAACATCCCGGCTTCCCAGTCCAGCCAAATGTCGAGACAGGGCAAGCCGACCACAATCAGGAGTCCGACTCCCAATTGCATTCGCAAGCGTCTGAAAATGTCTGGATGCGATCGACTGCCGACGGCGTAGGTTCTAACCATGAGTGACGATGCAATTCCTGGCCAGTCGATGAAAAGCCTGCCACGGCCTTTCTCCTCAATCTAGGGATAGGGGGGCGCCAAGGCAAGCGAAGAGCGGAGTGTTCGACAAGGGCGACAGATTCATTGGCTGGCAAGGGCGCAAATTTGCGCATAGACTGTGCCCATGAGTCAGTTTTTCCGCACCGCCCTTCTTGTCGTCAGCCTCGGGTTGATCGCTGCAGCGCCGCCTCCGCGTAAGGCTGCGCCTGTGCGTCCGGCTGCTGTTCAGCCTTTGCCCGCGCGTGTTCTGGTTTCGATGCAGACCAGCGAAGGCCCGATCCTGCTGGAACTGGACGCAGAACACGCGCCTATGTCTGTCGTCAACTTCCTCAAATATGTGGCGGTGCGGCGCTATGACGGAACGGAAATCTACCGGGCGATGAAATATGGTTCGCAGGATGAAGCCCGCGCCGGGCTGATCCAGGGCCGCGCCCGGTGGGACGGGCGTGCGATCATTCCGCCGGTCAAGCATGAACCGACCACGAAAACCGGCCTGAAACATGTCGATGGCGCGATCAGCTTTGCACGCGGGGCCGTCGATACCGCCACTTCAGACTTTTTCATCACATTGGGCACCATGCCCGCGCTCGATGCGGATTCTGCCGCCGCCGGAGACAATCAGGGCTATGCCGTCTTTGGCCGCGTGATCGACGGCATGGACGTTGTGCGCAAAATCCATGCCCTGCCCATTTCCGCCACGGCAGGGGAGGGGATCATGAAGGGGCAGATATTGGACAAGCCGGTGCGCATCCTGACGACGCGGCGGCTGCCAGCGCCGCCTGCGCCCAAGCCCGCGCCGCCAGCCGCTCAATAACCCATCAGGCTGAGCACTTCCTTGCGGCTGCGATGATCCTCCAGAAAGCAGCCGAGCAGGCGGCTTGTCGTCATGCCCACGCCATGCGTTTTCACGCCACGCCCGGTCATGCAGCCATGCTGGGCTTCGATGACGACGGCTACGCCCTGAGGATGAAGATTGTCCCAGATGCATTGGGCGACTTCGGCCGTCAGCCGTTCCTGAACCTGCAAACGCTGCGCATAGCCGTGCAGGACGCGCGCCAGCTTTGAAATGCCTACCACGCGATCCTTGGGCATATAAGCGATGGAGGCTTTCCCCGTGATCGGAGCCATATGGTGCTCGCAATGCGACTGGAACGGGATGTCCTTCAGCAAAACCAGCTCATCATAGCCCCCCACTTCCTCGAATGTGCGCGAGAGGTGGAGACCGGGATCTTCCTTATACCCCTGGCAATATTCCAGCCACGCGCGGGCCACGCGGGCAGGCGTGTCGATCAGGCCTTCACGGCTGGGATCATCACCAGACCAGCGGATCAGGGTTCGGATGGCGTCCTGCACATCATTGGGGACGGGTGGCTTTTCTTCGTGTGCGCTCATGAAGGGCAAGTTAGGGAGCGGCCCATATCATTGCAACCACCCCCATGCCGTTGCTCGTTTTAATGGGCAGGCTTTCCGCTACGTCAGCGGCCAAGCGGCGGTGTAATTTCAGTTGCGAATGAAAACCCCTGTAAATTCCTGCGTTTCCGGCATTGACGCGAAAGGAAAGTCAACGCAGACTAGATTCGTTGGCATTCCACCTGGATGCCCAAATGCCCGGAAACCGGGCCAAGAATGGGAGATGGATCACATGAAGAAGTATCAGCTTCTGGGGGCAACCGCGCTTGCGATGCTCACCGTCACTCCAGCTTTTGCGCAAAGCGCGGCTGATGATGACACCTATGGCGAAATCCTCGTCACGGCGCAGCGCCAGTCTGAATCGCTGCAAGACGTTCCGATCGCGGTGTCTGCCTTTGGTGGCGAACAGCTTGAAGCGCAGCAGATCGAAAACGCGCTCGACCTCCAGTTGAGCCTGCCGAACGTCACCTTCACGAAGACGAACTTCAACGGCTCCAGCTTCACCATCCGCGGCGTGGGCGATCTCTGCGTTGGCACCAGCTGCGATGCTGCGACCGGCATCCACGTCAACGACATGCCGACGATCACGAGTTTGTTCGAAACCGAATATTTCGATCTCGAACGTCTCGAAGTGCTGCGTGGCCCGCAGGGCACACTTTATGGCCGCAACGCGACCTCGGGTGTGGTCAACTTCATCACCAAGCGTCCCGATCTCAACAAGATGGGTGCGTCGGGTGAAATCGAATATGGCAACTACAAGTCGATCAAGGCCAAGGCCACGATCAACGTGCCGATTGGCGATACGCTCGGCCTACGCGTTGCCGGCTTCTATCTGAACCGCGATGGTTACACGAAGGATTTGGCGAACAATAGCCGCATCGATGGCCGCAACATGTACGCTCTGCGTGGCTCACTGCGTTGGCAGCCGTCCGATGCCACCACCGTCGACCTGATTGGTTACTATTTCCATGAAAAGGATGATCGTAACCGCGTCGGCAAGCAACTGTGCCATCGTGACACCAGCGGCGTACTTGGTTGCGCTCCGGATCGGGCGGGCTATGAAATCTCGAACGGCCACGCGACGCTCGGTGGCATCCTGACCAACCAGGAAGTCATCGGGGCGCTGGGTTGGACGACCCGCGCCGGTGCAGATATCTACGCCGGTCAGGTCAACCCGGCTGACATGCGCACCGTCAACAGTGGCTACAAGCCCTATTACTTCGTTGAAGACAAGCAGGTCCAGTTGATCGTCAATCAGGATCTGGGTGACACGATGCACCTCCAGATGACGGGCGGCTACACCAGCACCTACAACGATACCCGAACTGACTATTTCATGGCTGCGGGTCGTAACATCTCGACGCTTTCAGGCATCCCGACCTTCAAGGCGCTCTTCCCGACGGCTTCGAGCAAACTGTTCAATTCTGCCGGACAGATTTGTGCGTCGAACGGCACGGACAGCTACGCTGGTATTTACGGTGGTCTGGCAGCGGCGTGTGCCAACAGCCCGATTTCGGCTGACCGGTCTTCGGTGAAGGCGCGGTCCTACTCGTTCGAAGCCCATCTGGATTCGGATTTCGATGGTCCGTTCAACTTCCTGATCGGCGGCATCTATTATGATCTGAAGGCAAATTCGGACTATTTCGTTGAATCATCGGCGCTGGATTATGCAGCGGTTGCTCTGGCAGGCGTCGCTGGCGGACAGGCCGGCTATGTCGGCCCGTCGATGTTCAACAGCGAAACCGATCCTTATACGCTGAAGAGCTACGGCCTGTTCGGCGAAGCCTATTGGGAACCGAGCGAAAAGTTCAAGGTTACCTTTGGTGCCCGTTATTCGAACGACAAGAAGCAGGTCTTTGATCGTCAGTTCCTGTACAACTTCTTCACGCCGTTCGGCACCAGCCCGCTGACGGCTGCCGGTTTCGCAGGCTATGATGCTGATGTGAACGCGGCGGGCGCACAGGCATTTCGTAATCTTGGCGCGAACTTCGACGAAGTGACCGGTCGACTTGTGTTCGACTGGAAGCCGACCGAAGACAACCTCGTCTATCTGTCGCTGTCGCGCGGGTACAAGTCGGGCGGCATCAACCCGCCGTTCGATAACACACTGTTCACGGCTCCCGCTACATTCAGCCCGGAAATCATTCAGGCGATCGAACTCGGCACGAAGAACAAGTTTGCGGGCGGTAAGGTCATTCTGAACGCTTCGGCCTTCTATTATGACTATAAGGACCTGCAGCTGAGCCGCATCATCAACCGGACTTCGTTCAACGACAACACAAATGCCGAAATCTATGGTCTTGAAGTTGAAGCGGTGCTCCGTCCCGATCCGGCCTGGACGTTCAACCTGAGCGCATCCTACCTGCACACGAAGATCAAGAACTTCTCGCTGGTGGATACGCGTGATCCCTCCAACGGACGTTCGGATGTTGTGATCATCAAGGATGCGGCCTCCGCTGTAAACTGCGTGGTGCAGCCGACCGGAGCCTTTACGGGTCAGCAGTTGATGACGGCCATCGGTCAGGGCGGCGCTCTGGTTCCGGTGACTGGCACCAACACTGTGGGTGCTCTGTCAAGCTGCTCGGCTATTCTGGGTGCCATTTCCGCACCGCCGGCTGCGCTGGCAGCGGCCTTTGGTGTAGCACCGGGTGGCACGCTGCCGTTCGCGTTCAACAAGAGCCTCAGCGGTGCTCCGCTCAGCCTGCCCTCGGGCGTTGCGGCTGATCTGTCCGGCAACAAGCTGCCTCAGGCTCCTTCGTGGAAGTTCTCGGCGGGCGCTCAGTATGAACATGAGTTCAACGGCGGCATGAGCCTGGTGACGCGTCTGGATCTCACCTACACCGGTGAATATTTCAGCCGCTCGTTCAACAAGCCGATCGACAAGATCAAGGGCTATGAGATCGTCAACGCCTCGATGCAGCTCAATGGTCCGGAGAAGAAGTGGTACGCCCGCGCCTTCATCCAGAACCTGACGGCGAACGACGCCATCACCGGCCAGTATGTGACCGACCCATCCTCGGGCCTGTTCACCAACGCCTTCGTGATGGAACCGCGTCGTTATGGTCTGGCGGTTGGTTTCAACTTCTAAGCAGACCTTCGATCAACCCTGATCGGGATGAAGCCCCGGTGCAGCGATGCACCGGGGCTTTTTCATATGCTTGCGCTTTGCGAGCACATCCGCCATAGGCCCACGCGGGAGTCGGGCGGACGCAGCCCTCGCCAACCTGGTCAGGTCCGGAAGGAAGCAGCCACAACGAATCCGTTGCGGGTCGTTCCGGCTCCCACCCTTTCCCCTTCGACATCATCCGCGATTGCGCTTAAGAGAGGCGCAGCGGTATCCTCCACACCGTTCGCCCTGAGCTTGTCGAAGGGCTGCCCTGCCTCGGCGTTTGTGCAAAGGGCAGTGCTTCGACAAGCTCAGCACGAACGGCGAAAGGTAAAGGGTTCCGCGTTTCGACAAGAGTATCGCATGTCCGAATCCGAAGATGATGGTCCAGGCTTTGATATGGGTGAGCCGCCCCAGCCAGTGGCCGCGCAGCCCTATCGTGTGCTTGCGCGCAAATACCGGCCTCAGCATTTTTCGGAGCTGATCGGGCAGGAGGCGATGGTGCAGACGCTCGCCAACGCGATCCGTCGCGACCGGCTGGCACATGCGTTCCTGATGACCGGCGTGCGCGGAGTGGGAAAGACCTCCACGGCGCGGCTCATCGCCAAGGCGCTCAACTGTATCGGGCCAGACGGGCAGGGCGGGCCGACGATTGATCCCTGCGGCGTGTGCGAGCCGTGCAAGGCGATCACCGAAGGCCGCCATATCGACGTGGTGGAGATGGACGCCGCCTCCAACACCGGCGTGGATGATGTGCGCGAAATCATCGAAGCGGTGCGCTATGCGTCGGTCTCTGCGCGCTACAAAATCTACATCATCGACGAAGTTCACATGCTTTCGCGCAACGCCTTCAACGCGCTGCTCAAGACGCTGGAAGAGCCGCCGCCGCATGTGAAATTCCTGTTCGCCACCACCGAAGTCAACAAGGTGCCGGTAACGGTCCTCTCCCGGTGCCAGCGGTTTGATCTGCGTCGCATTCAGGCGGAAAAGCTCGCTGCCCATTTCGGAGCGGTCGCCAAAGCAGAAGGCGTGGAGGCCGATGATGAGGCGCTGATGCTGATCGCGCGCGCGGCGGAAGGCTCGGCGCGCGATGGTCTTTCGATGCTCGATCAGGCGATTGCCCATGCCGATGATGCGGGTGGCGGTCATGTGACCGGGCCGGATGTACGGGCCATGCTCGGCCTTTCCGATCGCGGATCAACGCGGGCGCTAATGGCGCTGCTGCTCGCAGGCGATGCGAAAGGCGCGCTCGCCCAATTGGCGGAGCAGACTGATCTGGGCGTCGATCCCGGCACCGTTCTGAAAGGCCTGCTCTCGCTCTGCCATGCCATCACGCTGTGCAAGGCAGGCGCGCCGGTTGATCCCACCCAATCGGTGGAAGAGCGCGCTGCGTGCGAGGACTGGGCTGGCAAGATGGGCTTTGCTGTGCTCCACCGGCTCTGGCAGCTGCTGCTCAAGGGCCATGACGAAGTGGTGCGTGCGGCAGACCCGCGCGAGGCGACAGATATGGCGCTGTTGCGCGTCATTCACGCCAGCACCTTGCCTGATCCGGGCGAGATGGCGCGGCAGATCGCGGGGGGCGGGGCAATCAGCCTGGCGGCCCCCTCAGCGCCGGCTGCGCCTGCGCCGCCAGCCGCCCCGACCTCGTTCGAGCAGGTCGTCACGCGGATGGAAGAAGCCGGCAAGTTTGTGATGGCAGAGCAGTTGCGTCGCGAATTCGGGCTGGTTGATTTCGCTCCGCCCGAAGTGACGCTTCGCCCCCTGAAGCCGCAGTCCGATCCGCAATATGGCACGAAGCTCAACGTTGCGGTGCGGGATGCACTGGGGCCTGAGTGGCGGCTGACTTTTTCCGAAACCGCAGCCGCGCCATCATTGGTGGAGCAGGAAGAGGCGCGTGAGGCGGAAGCCCGCGCGGCGATCCTGTCTGATCCGCTGATCCGCGCAGCGATGGAGGCCTTTCCAGAAGCCGAGCTGCTCGAAGCAGCCCCGGCCCAAGCAGGAGCATGAAGACCCGTGAACTCGATCGATGATATTCTGAAGATGGCGCAAAATGTGCAGGCGGAACTGGAGCGTGCCCAGTCTGCGCTGGACAGCATTGAAGTGGAAGGCGTGTCCGGCGGCGGGCTCGTCACCATTCGGGCCACGGCCAAGGGGCGCATTATTGGCGTCGCGATTGATGACAGCCTGATGGCCATCTCTGAAAAACAGATGCTGGAAGATCTGATTGCCGCCGCGCTCAACAATGCCCGTGAAAAGGCCGATGCGGCCTCTACGGCCCAGATGGACGCGATGAAGGGCAGCATCCCGCTGCCGCCGGGCTTCAAGCTGCCCTTCTAGAGCGCGTTCACTCTAGATGGAATCGCCTTGTGCTCCGGCCTTGTGCCGGAGCCTTGCGAGAGTCTGGCAAGCATGGTTTTGCAACGCCACAGGGCTCCGGCCTTCGCCGGAGCACAGGGTGTGCCAAGCTAAAGTTATTAGAGTCTAATCCAGCACCACCCAGGTGGCGGCGTGGTCGCTGGCTTTTTCGCGGCCGCGATGGTCCTTGTCCACACCTGCATCCACCAGTCGGTCGGCCAGTTCGGGGGAAAGCAACAGGTGATCGATGCGAAAGCCTGAATCACGCTGCCAAGCCCCGGCCTGGTAATCCCAGAAGGTCCAGAGCCGCCCTTTGGGATAGCGCGCCTCCAGCGCATCAGTCAGCCCCAGTGCGAGCAAACGACGATAGGCCGCACGCGCTTCCGGCTGCATCAGCGCGTCGTCCATCATGCTACGCGGATTGGCGATGTCATCATCCGTGGGGATAACATTATAGTCGCCCGCCAGCAGGAACGGAATTTCCAGCGCCATCAGCTCAGCTGCGCGCCTGCGCAGCCGCTCCATCCAGCGCAACTTGTATTCGAATTTCGGCCCCGGTTGCGGGTTGCCATTGGGCAGATAGAGGCCGCCCACGCGCACGCCCATCACATCGGCCTCGATATAGCGGCTATGCTCATCCTCGGGTTCGCCATCGAGCCCCTTGCAGACCAGTGCAGGCTGGGTGCCGCGCGCGAGAATCGCCACACCGTTAAATGCCTTCTGGCCGTGCCACACGCCGCCATAGCCCGCAGCCTCTACGTCCTTGATCGGCAGTGTCTCATCCGAAGATTTGAGTTCCTGCAGGCAAACAATGTCGGGCTGGGTCTCTTCCAGCCATTCGAGCAGGCGCGGCAGGCGGGCCTTGATGCCGTTGACGTTATAGGTGGCGATTTTCACGCGCGCGTCAAACCGAGAAGCTGGAGCCGCAGCCACAGCCGGACGCAGCATTGGGGTTGGTCACGCGGAACATCGCGCCGCCCAGCGATTCAATGAAATCGACTTCGCTGCCATCTATCAGATCAAGACTGACCGGATCGACGACCAATTGCACATCACCGCGCGCGGTGATCAGATCGTCTGAATCCACTTGCTCGGCCAAGCCAAAGCGATATTGGAAGCCGGAACAGCCGCCGCCTTCCACCGAAAGGCGAAGTATGGCGGGTTTGGATTGGCGTGTGGCGATCCATGCCACACGATCAGCGGCGGATTGGGAGAGAGTGACGGACATG
Organism: uncultured Sphingomonadales bacterium; assembly: GCA_937870585.1. GTDB lineage: Bacteria > Pseudomonadota > Alphaproteobacteria > Sphingomonadales > Sphingomonadaceae > Aquisediminimonas. The sequence goes on from CALMZE010000058.1 coordinate 15,436, forward strand.
GAGCCAAGATAGGCCTGCCCCTGCACAACGGCAAGGTCGCGCAGGCGGTGCGTCTGTCGATTATTTGGCGGGTGCGGCCTTGGTTTCGTCCGGTCCACCCATCGCGGTGCCATTGCTCTTGGACTGGAGCGCCAGAAGATAGTCTGATGACTGAAGGAACGGGATCGGGTTCACAGCGGACCCATCAATCCGCACTTCATAGTGAAGATGGCTGCCCGTTGAACGACCGGTGGAGCCCATCAGGCCGATCATCTGGCCACGCTTGATCGTCGTGCCCGGGGTCACGAGGATTGAGGAGAGGTGGCCATAACGCGTCTGGATGCCCTGACCATGTTCGAGTTCGATCAGATTGCCATAGCCGCCCACCCAACCGGTGCGGCCCACCAGTGCATCGGCGGTGGCATAGATCGGCGTTCCAATCGGTCCCGGCATGTCCACGCCTGCGTGCATCGCGCGACCGCCCCGGAAGGGGTCGGAGCGGACGCCGAAGCCGCTATTCACGCTCGGGGCCTGAATGGGCTTGGCAGAGGGAATGGCAACCAGGGTCGATTCCGCCTGATCGAGGCGCTTCCAGCTGTTGAACAGCGCGCGGAACTGAGGATCAGAAGACGGCATCGTGCCGACCTGCGTCGTTACAGCGGTTCCTGCGGGCACTGGCTCATAAGGGCCGCCCATGCCGCCGCCGCTCGATACACCCAGTTTGGACGTGACACCAGACAGCGTGGCAAAGCGATCATCGGTTGCCTTGCGGACTGAGACCGCCATGCTGATCTGATCGCGGTCAATCGACTTGAACAGGGAAAGAACGCCGCGCGCTTTGTCGCCTTGCGCCTTGGTTGTGGCGGGGGGGGGGGGGGCGGGGCGGGGGGGGGCCCCCCCCCCCCCCCCCGCGGGGGGGGGGGGGGGGCGGCGGGGGCGGGGGGGGGGGCGGGGGGGCCGCGGCGACGACGGCGTCCTCCCCGGGCGGGGGGGGCCCCGCGCGCGCGCCCCCCGCGC
>CALMZE010000059.1 GCA_937870585.1 uncultured Sphingomonadales bacterium
GTGCCATAACGGGTACGGGCATGGTGCAGGCTGTGCAGCCCCTCGTAAAGGAAGGAGGGTACGAGCAACGGAATGCCGATGACCGCATTCCACACAAAGCGGAACCACGGCAAGGATGCGTGCCGAATATGCGTGAGTTCATGAATGAACAGCCCCGCACGGTACAGGCCGAGGATGGACACGACGCCCAGCAGCACCGTCAACCAGACCGGCTCCACAATGATCACACCGGCCATCGCGCCATAGCCAATGATGGCCGAAACGAGGAAATCCGGCCAGTAGATCAGGGGATTGGGCGCCACCAGATCGCGCGTCAGCTCAGCCGCCGCGCGCAGCATCGGCATATCATCCTCAAAACGGGTGCGGGCAGTGGCGGTTGCGGGCTGGATGCCGTCCAGGCCATCGGGTTCGGTTACAGCGACCATTTGCTCATCCTATGCATCCATCGTGGCAGGATCATGGCATGGGCCTGCTACCAGCTTGACAGGCTTTGCAAAAGCCAGAACAGACGCAGCTTCCCGCCGGTCAGCGCAAAGGACAGTCCATTGGCCCCATCCCCCCTGAACATCCGGCCCGTTGCATCGGGCGCGGACCGCAAGGCCTTCGTTGACCTGCCCTTCCGCCTTTATGCGGACAATCCCAACTGGGTTCCTCCGCTCAAGATGGACGTTCTGGAGCTGATCAACGAGAAGAAGAACCCTTGGTTCGGCCATGGCGAGGCGCAGCTTTTCCTTGCCGAACGCGACGGCACGGTGGTGGGGCGCATCTCTGCCCATATCGACCATCTGGCGCTCGCTCAGCCGCCAGAACAGGGCTTCGGCCCCGGCGTCGGCTTCTGGGGCTTTTTCGAAGCAGAGGATGAGGAGACCGGGAAGGCTCTGCTTGCCCGCGCCGAGGAATGGTTGCGCGCCAAGGGCATGGCCCGCGCCATTGGCCCGGTCAGCTTCTGCATGTGGGATGAAACCGGGCTTCTGGTGGATGGCTTTGGCGAACCGCCGGTCGTGATGATGGGATACAACGCGCGCGATTATGCCGCATGGATCGAAAGCGCCGCCTATGCGCAGGTGCAGGATATGTACACCTATGCCTGCCCGGTGGTCGATGGCTTCCCCGAAATCGTCAACCGCGTCGTGGCGATGGGCGAGAAGAATGACCGCATCCGCATCCGCCGCGTCAACAAGAGCCGCTTCGATGAAGAGGTGCAGCTGGTGCTCGACATCCTCAACGATGCGTGGAGCGACAATTGGGGCTTTGTGCCCTTCACCGATGCTGAAAAGGCCTATGCCGGCAAGAAGCTGAAGCCGCTTGTGTTTGAAGATCTGATCCGCATTGCCGAAGTGGATGGCGAACCGGTGGCCTTCATGATGGTGGTGCCCAACATCAATGAAAAGCTGATCAACTTCGGCGGCTCGCTCTTCCCGTTCAACATCGTCAAGCTGCTCTGGTGGCTGCGCGCGCCCAAGGCCCGCATCATGCGCGTGCCGCTGATGGGTGTCCGCAAGAAGTTGCAGGCCAGCCGCATGGCCAGCCAGCTCGCCATGATGCTGATCGAATTCATCCGCCGCGATGGTGTGACCAAATTCGGCGCGCAACAAGGCGATTTCGGCTGGGTGCTCGCCTCCAACGGCCCGATGCGCAGCGTGGGTGAAGCCGTAGGTGGCAAGGTGGACAAGATCTACCGGCTGTATGAGCGGGTGATTTGAGGGCCGATAAAAGTAAGTAATCCCACCCTGTGCTCCGGCGAAGGCTGGAGCGGTGCGGCGTTACAAAACGATGATTGCCAGAACGGCGCAGGGCTCCGGCCTTCGCCGGAGCACAGGGCGAAGCTCACCGCACCATCAGAGTCCCCGCAAAAAACGCACCAACCCGCGCCCGGTATGCCTGCGTGTTTGCATCAGACATGCCCGCATGGCCCAGCCCCGGCACGATCCACATCTCCTTCGGCCCGCCTGCTGCGTTGAACAGAGCCCGTGTTTCGCCTTCAGGCGTGTACACATCTTCTGCGCCGCCGATCACCAACACCGGCGCTTTCACCCTCGACATCGCCGCAAGTGGTGCAAGCCGATCCGGCCCGACGCCCTGCCGCAGCCACGATTGATAGCTGAGCAACGGCTCTCCCATTGTTGCCAGCACGCCACCCAGCCGCTCCGCCAGCCGGTTGCGGATCGCGGCGCGAATATCGGGATAGACCGCCTGAAGCACCAGCGCGTCGGCAGGAAGCGGCCCTTCATCACCCAGCAAAGCCGCCGCTCCGCCCAACGAAATGCCAATCACGCCGATCCGTGCGCCGCCCTGCATCTTGTCCAGCCACTCAAACGCCGCACGTGCGTCGCGCGCTTCAAACAGGCCAAAGCTGTGGTCTGCGACATCGGACTCGCCATGCCCGCGAAAGTCGATAGTGAGCGTGGCAAAGCCCTGTTCCGTGAGCCATGCCGCATTGGAATCGGTCGCCGCCCGCGACGCGCCATTGCCATGGAGCAGCAATATGCCCGGCGCATTCAGGCTGTTGCCGCGCCGGTAAGTCCCCGCAATGTCCAGGCCGTCCTCGGTCTTAATCCACACATCTTCGGCAGGCGGTTGTGCCGCAGCGATGGCGGAAGGCGTGGGCCGGGACAATGCAGAGCCGATGAGCCAGACACCGATCATACCGATCAGAAGCAGGAAAATTGCTATCCAGCCCAGCCTCCTCACCCCCTCACCCCTTCTTCAAATGCCGCCGCCCCAGCAGTTCGGCGATCTGCACTGCATTGAGCGCCGCGCCTTTGCGCAGATTGTCTGACACGCACCACAGGTTGAGGCCGTTATCCACCGTGGAATCCTCACGCACGCGGCTGATGAAGGTCGCGTAATCACCCACGCATTCGATGGGCGTGATATATCCGCCATCCTCGCGCTTATCGACCAGCATGATGCCGGGGGCTTCGCGCAGAATAGTCTGCGCTTCTTCCGCGCTGATTTCATTTTCGAATTCGATGTTGATCGATTCGCTATGCCCCACAAACACCGGCACGCGCACGCAGGTGGCCGTCACCTTGATCTTGGGATCGAGGATTTTCTTGGTTTCCACCACCATCTTCCACTCTTCCTTGGTGGTGCCATCCTCCAGGAAGCTGTCGATGTGCGGGATCACGTTGAAGGCGATCTGCTTGGTGAACTTCACCGGATCGGTGCCATCGCCCACAAAGATGTTGCGGCTCTGCTCGAACAGTTCGTCCATCCCCTGCTTGCCCGCGCCGGA
>CALMZE010000060.1 GCA_937870585.1 uncultured Sphingomonadales bacterium
GGGAGCCCCACCGGACCGATGCCACGGCAGGAGACGCTGAAGCGGGATACATCGGTGGTCCATCCAAACCAGCCCCAGAAGCCGCCGGTAACCGCGCGAGAGACATAGCACGAGACGCTGGGGACCTTCGGGTCATCATAGCGCTCCACTCGGACGTGGTCGTTCGGGCCGATCCACCGGAAAGCCGTGGAGATTCGTCCGAGTTCCACTTCGGCCAGGGCCGGAACAGCAGCCCCGCCGCAATCATCAGATCAGCGAGTGAGCCGCCGATGACGCAGGCCCGCGCTGCGCTTTCGCCCATGCCCCCAGCCGTCAGCAATGCAACGGCCTGATCCACATGGCATAGCCCGATCAGGCCGGAGACCAGCCAGAGCGCTACCAGCGCCACCAATGCCAGCGGATAGAGCAAAGCCAGCCGCGCGTGCCATCGGTCTGCCTTGCCTGCTGCACCCATGGTTGCCAGCACCTCGGGCAGCGCTGCGCAGGGGCGGCCGAGCAGCGCCATCGCGTCGCCTGCCTGTCCAGACACGCCTTGCATGAGCGATGTGACCGCCGTCGAGCGCAAGGGCGAACGCCAACCGAGCCAGCCCAGCGCATCGGACAGGATTGAGAGCGGGCGGATGCTCCACAGCGGCACCGCAGCGCTCCAGCGGGACGGCGCAAAGCCCAGCCAGCGGCGATGCAACGCGATGATCGCGCCCAGATCATGCCCCTGGGGCTCGACCAGATCGCAGGCCAACGCGCGGGGGGCGGAGTGTTGGAGTGCGGCGCCCGTCGCCGCCACAACATCAGCCATGCCGACGCACTGGATAGGCGGCAGACCTGTGATGCGCGGCGCGACCAGCGGCAGCGCGGCGAGCATCCGCACCAGTTCGGTTCCGCCAAAGCCATTGCGGCCAATGACGAGGCCGGGACGCAGGATGACATGATCGAGCATGGAGCCCGCAAGCACAGCATCAGCGCGCGCCTTGGTGGCCATGAAGTCTGTGGGCGCGTTGCCCGACGCTCCGGCGGCGGATATCTGGATGAAGCGCTGCACGCCTGCCGCCTTGCAGGCCTCGATCAAGGCGGTGATGGCGTCGAGCTGAACAGCGGACACCGAATCGCGCAGGCCAGACTGGAGCGCCCCACTGGCGTTGATAACTGCCTGCTGCCCGTCCACGAGCGCAGCCCAGTCTTGCGGACGCGTCAGAGTGCGGAGATCGCCCTTCACCCAGTGGAGATCGGGGATGAGCCGCGCGCCTTCATCCGGGTTGCGCGCAAGGCCGGTGATATCATGGCCATCGCGCAGCAACGCGCGAGCGATTTCGCTGCCGATGAAGCCCGTGGCCCCGATCAGCAGGATGCGCAACCGAACGACCTCAATCGAACAGCGAGGAGACCGAGCTTTCGTCCGCGATGCGCTTGATCGCTTCGCCGAGCAGCGGGGCGATGGTCAGCTGGCGGACCTTCTTCGCGTCCTTCGCGGTTTCAGGAGCAATGATCGAATCGGTCACCACGAGCTTGCGCAGTTCGGATGCCTCCACGCGGGCAATCGCGCCGCCGGAAAGGACACCGTGCGTACAATAGGCCACCACGTCAGACGCGCCCGCCGCCTTGAGCGCCGCCGCCGCGTTGCAGAGCGTGCCCGCCGAATCGACAATATCGTCGATCAGGATGCAGAAGCGGCCTTCGACATCGCCGATGATGTTCATCACTTCCGATTCGCCTGCGCGTTCGCGGCGCTTGTCGACAATGGCGAGCGGCGCGTTATCGAGCCGCTTGGCCAGCGCACGGGCGCGCACCACGCCGCCGACGTCTGGCGAGACGACCATGATGTTCTTGTCCCCATGGCGCGCAATAATATCTGCCGCCATCACAGGCGCGCCGTAGAGGTTGTCAGTCGGGATATCGAAAAAGCCCTGAATCTGCCCCGCGTGCAGATCCACCGAGAGGACGCGGTTCGCGCCCGCCGTGGTGATCAGATTGGCCACCAGCTTGGCCGAAATCGGCGTGCGTGGCCCCGGCTTGCGGTCCTGCCGGGCATAGCCGAAATAGGGCACTACCGCCGTGATGCGGCGCGCTGATGAGCGGCGCAGCGCATCGATGATGATCAGCAATTCCATCAGATTGTCATTGGCCGGAAAGCTGGTGGACTGGATGACAAACACATCCTCACCACGCACATTTTCCTGAATTTCCACAAACACTTCTTCATCCGCAAAGCGGCGGACGCTGGCAGCGGTCAGCGGCATATCCAGATAATCGGCAATCGCCTTGGCCAAAGGTGCGTTCGAATTGCCGGTGATGAGTTTCATGATATGCCCGCGCTCCGTGCTGAATGGAAACGCGGGCTCCTTAACCGGCTGGTGCGGCAAGGGGAAGGGGATTCAGGCAGTCGCGATGCGGTTCACCGGCGGCACCATCGCCGCGACACCCCCCGGCGCCAGCGCCACAATCCGCGCACGCAGGCTATGCCAGAAGGCGGAGAGCATCAGCAGACTGCCGCCAATGATCAGCGCCGTGATCGCGACATTGAGGCTGATCGCCCCCAATTCCTTGAACAGCCCGCCAATTGCAACCAGCACATAAGCGAGCGACGAGACCATGATCGCGCGGCGGTCCACCAGTAGCGCCACGGCGGCGAGTGCCACATAAATGGCGAGCACCAGCAGGCCATTCCCAACCGCATTGTCTCCCGTTGCTGTGCCGAGCAGCATGAAAGCGGGGTGGACGATCATGGGAGCTGCCAGCAGATGCAGCCAGAAGGCGACATCAGAGCGCCGCGTCTTGCGATCCCGGTCCGACATGTCCCAGCGCATGGCGAGCGCGAACACGCCAAGGCCTGCAAAGAAGATCAGCGGATTGAGATGATCCTCCAGCGCCGGAAAGGCTGCAATCACCAGTGAGAAGGCCATGCCCACCAATGCCGCAGCGCCCGCCGCCACCGTGACCGGAACCTTGAAGCGTCGCCAATGCAGCACCGCCGCGCCACCGGCAAAGGCCGCCGCCCCGGCGAAGATCAGCGATTTGGTTGTATCCGTCGCGTTAGACAGGGCCTCTTCGCCCATGCCGGTGATGACCATCGCGGCCGCAGCGCCCACAAAGGCCAGCAGGAACAAAATCGAGGGGAGCGCCATGCGGCGCTGGCGGGTAAAATATTCGGCCATGCCCCATGCCGCTGCCGCCACGAGCGCGGCACCAAGGAAGGGCGCCACGCTGCCGCCCGACCAGCCCAGCCCCACCATTACCAGAATCCCAGCAATCGAGACGAAAATATCGTTGAAGCCGGTGATCAGCCGAAAATGCTCTTCGTCAACGGCCGGGGCCGCGCGCAAAGAGGATACATGGTCACGCAACGCGTTGGCCGCGTCGGCGCTCAACGCGCCCGAGGCTATGGCAGATTCCAGATCAGCTTCACTATACATAGCAGGGTCTCCTCCAACCGTGCGGAGAGACTGCCACAACTGTATTATATATGCAATACAGCAATCAGGCCGAGACACGCCCCTCAAACGCGCGGAACGCTTCCAGCGCTTCAGGGTCGCCAAACGGCAGAAGTTGCATCAGCATCACGCCAGCCCGACCGCGCGCCAGATCAATGAAATAATGGCAGTTGGCGATGCCCGCCCAGGCTAGGCTACCCGCCGAGCGACCATAGGGGCCTGTATCCTTGTTGATCAGGAACGCCATGCTCCAGCCGCAATCCATGCCGGGGAAGGGATCATAAGGCAGCGCCATCATCGGCATGATCGATCCCATCGCGCCCGCGCGGAGATTGCCGATCTGGTTGGTGGTGAGCAGCCGCATCGTCTCTTCAGACAGCAACCGCGCGCCCTTATGCACGCCGTTGTTGAGGATCAGCTGGAGGAAACGGAAATAATCTTCCGCACTGCTCCACAAGCCCGCACCGCCAGCCTCAAACTCTGCATTCTTGCCGCCACCAAAATCGAGCGGCATCGGCGTCAGTGCGCCCTCTTCATTGCGGACGTAGAGAGAGGCCCCGCGCGCGCGCTGCGCATCGGTCGGGTGGAAGGTCGTGTCGGCCATGCCGAGCGGGCCAGTCACGAGCTCTTCAATTGCCGCGCCCAGCGTCTTGCCAGAGGCCACTTCAACCGCGCGACCTGCCCAATCGGTGTTGATCCCATATTCCCAGCGCGTACCGGGTTCGAACAGCAAGGGCGTGTTGAGCGAGGCGAGCGTGCCGGGGGCACCCCGATCTTCGCCCAGCGCCGCGTTGAGCTCGGCACTCATGAACTCATAGCCAAAGCCCGCCGTGTGGGTAAGCAGATGCGCGAGCGTGACGGGAGTGGAGGCAGGCGCGTAAGCAGGCTTGCCATCCGCGCCAAAGCCGGTGAGCACGCGCAGCTCCGCCAGTTCAGGCAGGACGTCGCGGATCGGATCGTGGAGAGAGAGCTTGCCCTGTTCAACCAGACGGAGTGCGGCCACGCTGGTGATGGCCTTGGTCATCGAAGCAATCTGGAACAGCGCATCCGGCGTCATTGCCGTATCGGTTTCGATGGTGCGCAAGCCCGTCGCTTCGAGCGTGCTGATGCCGCCCGCATTGCCGGACAGTGTGACGATACCGGGAAGTGCCATTGTCTCTCTCCTCTATTGTACCCGCAACCAGTTTAAGCTCCGCTCATGGTGAGGAGGGACTGAGCTTGTCGAAGGCCCGTCTCGAACCACCGTCGGGAGAACAGCACCCCATGCTGTTCTCTGTCCTCCCCTTCGAGACACCATTTCGACAAGCTCAATGGCTCCTCAGGATGAGCGGCCAAGGTTACCTGATCGAACTGTTCAGCCGCTCCACCGCCTCGGCATAGTCTTCCATGAAGCTCTGCACCACCGAACGCGCGGAGGTGACGGCCTCCACCATACCCACGCCCTGCCCTACGAAATAGGTGACGAGCGGGCGCGCGTCGGCATTGCCGCCTTCGGCTGATTTGGTGGCCTGACGGATGGCGGGCTCTGCAATCAAGGACTGCATCGGCATCGGCAGCGCGCCGGGGCCTTCGGGATTTTCCCACGCGTCGGTCCAAGCCGATTTGAGCTGGCGCGAATATTTACCGGTGCGGCCCTTGGAGCGCACAGTATCGCGGCTGCGCGCTTCGACCATCTTTTCGCGGAAGATCGGCGATGTCTCGCTTTCGGTGGTGGCGAGCCAGACCGAGCCGGTCCACGCGCCCGCAGCACCCATCGCCATGCACGCCGCCATCTGCTCGCCCGTCATAATGCCGCCTGCGGCCAGCACCGGAATGTCATGGCCCGCTTTCCTGAGCGCGCGGACGACTTCCGGAATCAGCACGATGGTCGCGACTTCACCGCAATGTCCGCCTGCTTCACCGCCCTGCGCGACGATCACGTCGCAACCCGCTTCAGCCAGACGGATCGCATGCTCCTTCGCGCCCGCCAGCGCGCCGACCGGCACACCATGCTCGCGGCCCATCGCCACCATTTCAGGCGGTGGTGCGCCGAGCGCGTTGACGATCATCTTGACCGGATGGTTGAAGGCCACCCGCAGCAGCTCCATCGCCTCTTCGGGCCAGAAAGGCGGCGGCGCATCTTCATCGTCCTCGCGGGCATGGGTGCCAGCGGGCGAGACGCCATGCTTCGCCAGCAGGTCGTTCACATAATCCTTGTGCGCCTGCGGGATGCGTTCGGCGAGCTTCTTGCTCGTCAGATCCTTCTCATGCTTGACCGAGAGATTCTCAGGGATCAGCACATCGACGCCATAAGGCTTGCCATCAACGTGCGCGTCGATCCACGCCAACTCCTGTTCAAGCTGCTCGGGGTTGAAGGCGGTGGCCCCCAACACCCCGAAGCCCCCCGCCTTGCTGACCGCCGCCACCACATCGCGGCAGTGCGAGAAGGCGAAGAGGGGAAATTCGATCCCCAGACGGTCGCAAAGCGGGTTGGCCATGGCTTTAGTTCCCTGACAGGCGAGCGTAGGCCGCCATGGACTGTTCGGAACCGGACTGCGGGACGGTTTCGCCGGTGCGGTCGCTGATTGCGGCGAAGTTGGCCGCCACGCCTTCGGGCGTGCGATCATCGCCGTGCAGCGCCACGCCGCGCGTCATCGTGACGTTGGCCGTGTGGAAGAAGCCGCCACCGGCGCCCATGATGACATTGGCCGGAGCGTCTTCAGAGACGAGGAACAGCGCAGCGGGAACGACATTGACCGGATCGAACGCCTTGAACGCTTCTTCGGGCATGATGTCAGAGGTCATGCGCGTGCCCGCCAGTGGGGCCAGCGTGTTGACCTTGATGTTGTTCTTCGCGCCTTCGAGATAGAGCGACTTGGTGAAGCCCGCGAGGCCCAGCTTGGCCGCGCCATAGTTCGTCTGGCCGAAATTGCCGTACAGGCCTGTGGAAGAGGCCGTCATCAGGATGCGGCCATAATTCTGCTCGCGCATCGTGTCCCACACCGCCTTGGAGCAATTGGCCGAGCCCATCAGGTGCACCTGAAGCACCAGATTGAAATCGGCGATGTCCATCTTGGTGAAGCTCTTGTCACGCAGGATGCCGGCATTGTTGATCAGCACATGCACGCCGCCCCAGGCTTCCTTGGCCTTGGCGACCATTTCCACCATCTGCTCATATTCGGTGACGCTGCCGCCATTGGACATGGCTTCGCCGCCCGCCGCCTTGATTTCTTCCACCACCTTGAGCGCGGCATCCGAATGGCCCGTGCCATCGCGCGAACCGCCGAGATCGTTGACGACGACCTTTGCGCCACGCCGCGCGAGCTCCAGCGCATATTCGCGACCGAGACCGCCGCCTGCACCCGTGACGATGGCGACCTTGCCTTCAAAGCTGATTGTCATATAACATTCCCTTCAACAGGTTTTCATTTGAAACAGATGCCGCTCGATAGCGGCGCGTTTTGGCGGTTGCCAGTGCAAAATGCACGCGCGGCTCGCCATATGATCAGGCAGAGGAAACAACGGTCCGCCGGGGATGAACGGCGGATGAACTTTTGATGCTTCAATCGGGGCGATTCCTCATTATAGGGGCCGCTCGAATCATCTTATGATGCTTGAAGTGTGACTGTTTGAAGGAAAAGTGCGCGAAATGGGCTATCCGCAGAATCAAGGCCTTTACGATTCCCGCAATGAGCATGACGCCTGTGGCGTCGGCTTTGTTGCCAATATTCGCGGGGCAAAGTCGCACGAAACCGTCAAACGCGGCCTTCAGATCCTTCTGAACCTCGATCATCGCGGCGCGGTCGGCGCCGATCCGCTGCTCGGCGATGGTGCCGGCATCCTGATCCAGATGCCTGACGCGCTGTTCCGCGATTGGGCCAAGGGTGCAGGCGTCAGCCTGCCTGCCGAAGGCGATTATGCCGTCGCCATGTGCTTCCTGCCGCAGGACGAAGCCGCGCGCGATTTCGCCGTGAAGCATTTCGAGGACTTTATCGACAAGGAAGGCCAGATCGTGCTCGGCTGGCGCGATGTGCCGACCACGCTCGAAGGCCTCGGCAAGACGGTGATCGAGCAAATGCCCGTCATCCGCCAGCTTTTCATCGGGCGCGGTGAAAGCTGTGCCGATCAGGACGCGTTCGAACGCAAGCTGCTCGCCATCCGCAAGCAGGCGCAGAACCCGCTTGCTGCTCTGGCTGAAAAGAACGGCCTGCCGGGCCTGAAGGAACTTTACCTTCCTTCGCTCTCGACTCGCACCATTGTCTATAAGGGCCTTCTGCTCGCGGGGCAGGTCGGCAGCTTCTATGATGATCTGCGCAATCCGCTGTGCGTCTCGGCGCTGGCGCTGGTCCACCAGCGTTTCTCCACCAACACCTTCCCCAGCTGGAAGCTGGCGCACCCCTATCGCTTCATTGCGCATAACGGGGAAATCAACACGGTGCGCGGCAACGT
>CALMZE010000061.1 GCA_937870585.1 uncultured Sphingomonadales bacterium
AGCCTTGAATCAACCACCGAGTCTAACGTCAACCAATTTGTCCACGCCGCCTAGAAACTGGGTGGAACAGAAATCATTGCCGTCAAATTCTTCATCGTAGAAGCAATATTGTTCGGCGATGTAGGTGGCGGATCGCACAGAAAAGACCTTGAAGATGTCTTCCACGGTCCGGGCAATGCGCACGGTAATGGCATTTCGATCCGCCGCCTGTATTGGCTGTTCGGGAAAGATGATCTGCAAATCGTCCCGACAGCGCGGGAAGAAACTCCGCGCGTGCATGAACCCCGCCTGCTGGTGCAGCCGCAGGGAATGGCGATTGGTGGCTTTCGAAAAGAGCGGCTTGGGTTCCGTCATGATCGAATCGAATGCCTGGCCGATCGCGCCGAGACAGCGGCCAAAGGTGCCGGGCATATGGACAAGCCAGACATAGACCGCTTCGGGCTCTTCGTTGGGCGTGCAAACCCAGTCCGGATCGGGCTCCAGGCCTGAGAACTGCCCGCCCATGACCGCATCGAACCCCGCTGCGTTGAGTGGCAGAACGGCGAGCAGTCCGTATTGGTCAATCGTCCCTTTCCGTGGACGGGACAGGCGAATGGCAAGCGGATTCTTCTCCAATATGCTCAAAATCACTTCATCTGACGCGATCATAAGGGTTTGGCGTGCTTGACCGATGGCTCGGAGAATCTCCCGCTGATTGGCGGGAAGCAGCGCTTCATGGCCACGTTCCGCTCGTTCAAGGCAGCGCCATACACGTGCAGAAAAGCCCAATCTTTTGAAAGAAGAGGTGCGTTCAAAATGATGCGAATGAAACATTGCATTACCCCCTTGCAATGATTTACAAAAACCTGATGGTAACAGGTTCGTTAACCTTAAGTGCAAAAGAGAAGGCGGAGGGACTCCAAAAAGCTGCACGCCCTGGTGCAGAAATTGAACCGGGTCGGTTGCAATCCTTGTTGGATCGTGTGCGGTGGGATGATCTCCACTTTCTCCATGGCGTTTCCCAGCAGCCCAGTATCAGGCGTGCTGCTCGCGCGCTCGGTGTTTCGCCCAATACAATCCGGTCCAGAATCAAGCGGCTTGAAACTGCAATGGGGGGCTTGCTGTTCGTTCGCGATGGCGATGGACTGAAAATCACGGCGGAAGGCCGGGCTGTTCTGGATGTCGCTAAGGACATGCATGGGTATAGCACGTCACTCAATTTCGGGGCTGGCAATCAGGCGCTCGTGAGAGAAGGTGAAGTGCGGATATGCGCGTCGGAAGGTCTTGCGACTTTCTGGTTGACCCCTCGGTTATATGAATTGCGGACTGAATTGCCTGATCTGGTTGTGTCGCTGGACAGCTATTCAGACCAGAGCCGCATCTCCCCCAAGTTACACGACGTCTCGGTTGGCTTCGCCCGTCCTGAAGACCCGGAAGCGATCATTACGCGTGTGGGGTTTGTCCATATGATCCCCTTTGCATCAAAGGATTATATCCGCAGGCGCGGCAACCCTGCCTCTCTGGACGATATTGATGGCCATGAATGTATCCAGCAGGATGCCGATGGTCTCAACTATGAAGCGCTGCGCTTTTTCCTCGGTTCGGAAAAAATGGCGCGGCTGGTGAGCATCCGCGTGGGCTCCAGCTATTCGCTATTCTGGGCGGTAGCGAGTGGCATCGGCATTGGGGCGCTGCCGACCTATATCCGTTCGATCAGCAGCCGCGTGACGCCGCTTGATCTTCCGATCCGGATGAAGTTTGAAATCTGGTTGTCCTACAATCGGATGTCGCGGCATTCAGAGCCGGTTCGCAAGACGATTGAATGGCTCCGCCGATCCTTTGATGAGCGCGTATATCCGTGGTTTGCAGAGGAGTATCACAGCCCGGCGGATTTTGTGAACACCCGCATGGACAGTCAGGTTATTCCGCTCTTCGATCATCTGGTTGACCTTCCCGCCTGAACGGGGCAGCAGTGGCATTACCTCCGTAGAAAGGCCAATCCGTGTTCCGCCCACTTGCTCTTGTTGCGCTTGCAACCGCTGCTCTTTTGCCTCTGGCCGCCATTGGCGATTCGGCTCCCGAAGTGGTGCTGGCAACGCCGGGCAGTGCCGGGCTCTCGGGCGGCGCAATCGACCGCTATACGATGCGCTTTTCCGAAGCGATGGTGCCGCTGGGTGATCCGCGTGCCGCAGCGCCTGCCAAGATGGAGTGCAGCGTGCCGAGCACCGGGCGCTGGGTTGATCAAAAGACCTATGTGTTCGAATTCGCCAAGATCTTGCCCGGTGGCCTGGCCTGCAAGGTTTCGCTCCGGGATGGATTGAAGAGCGTGCGGGGCGTTGCAGTGGGCGGCACGTCTGAATTTCTGATTGATACAGGCGGGCCGGTTGCGCGCGCCGTTCTGCCTGAAGAATATGGCGACGATATTGAGGAGGATCAGGTCTTCCTCGTC
>CALMZE010000062.1 GCA_937870585.1 uncultured Sphingomonadales bacterium
GCCAGCCCGATCACCAGCGGCGGCACTCGCCCCAAGCTCAACACAAGCAGCCCCTGCCCGATAATCTGGCTGACCAGCGCCAGTAGGAACAACGGCGTCCAGCTTTGCGGCCAAATGCTCCCCTCCAGCGCCAGCGCCGCCGCCAGCAAGGGCAGCGCGCTGAACCCGGTTGACCAGGCGAGCACCGTCCATTGCGGCAAGGCGCCGCGCGCGCGCTCAATCCCGATCAGGTAGAAGGTATAAGCCACCCCGGCGAAGAGGCAGAGCAGATCGCCTTGCAGATGCTGCGCGGAGAGTTCCGCCGAACGCCCCAGCAGCAGAGCCCCACCTGCCAGCGCCATCACCAGCGCTAGGCCCTGCGCGCGCGAGGGCCAGAGGCGCAGCACCAGAAAGCCGTAAACCGGGTAGATCAGGCTCGCCGCGTTGCCGAGCAGCGTTGCATTGGCGAGCTTGGTTTGCAGGATGCCGCTGTGCCAACTGCCCAGATCGGCTGCGAAAAACAGCCCGGCAAAGGCCATCCAGCCAAGTTGCCGCCGCGAGACCGGCCTGACGCCCTCCACCGCCACAGCCAGCAGGATGAGCACTGGCAAGGCGAGAGACAGTCGCCAGAAGGCAGAGGCGACCGGCCCCACTTCCGCATGGCGCACCAGCCACGGCCCCATGGCGAGTGCCAGATTGGCCCCCAAAAGGGCCGCCAGATCGCGCACGCGAATGCTCGCCGCGCCAGTAACTGCTTGCTCGCTCGCCATCCGCCCCATATCGGGGAGAGCAGGACAAGTTGCAAACAGGAACCCTTATGCCGAGCCTTTTTGATCCCGTGACATTGGGGGCGATTGAATGCCCCAACCGCATCCTGATGGCCCCCTGCACGCGCGGTCGCGCCGATCCGAACGGCTTCATCCCCACGCCGATCATGGGCACTTATTATGCGCAGCGCGCCTCTGCCGGGCTGCTGATTTCCGAAGCGGTGGGCATCAGCCAGGAAGGGCTGGGCTGGCCCTCTGCGCCCGGCATCTGGAGCGACGCGCAGACCGAAGGCTGGAAGCCGGTGATCGAACAGGTTCACAAAGCGGGTGGGCGCATCGTCTGCCAGCTTTGGCATATGGGCCGCATCGTCCATTCGGTGTTCAATGATGGCAAGCCGCCCGTTTCCGCCTCGGCCACGCAAGCGCCGGGGCAGGCGCACACGCCCAAGGGCCGGTTTGACTATGACATGGCCCGGCCGCTGGAACGCGCCGAGATCCCGCGCCTGATCGAGGATTATCGCCGCGCGGCAGAGAATGCCAAGAAAGCGGGGTTTGACGGCATTCAGCTCCACAGCGCCAACGGCTATCTGCTCGACCAGTTCCTGCGCGAAAACACCAATTTGCGCGATGATGATTATGGTGGCCCCATCGAAAACCGCATCCGCCTGACCACTGAAGTGACGGCGGCTTTGTGCGACGTGTGGGAACCGGGCCGCGTCTCTGTGCGCCTCTCCCCCAACGGCGATTCGCAAGGCTGTGATGACAGCCAGCCCGAAGCCCTGTTCACGGCTGCTGCTGCTGCGCTCTCCGCGCTCAACATCGGCTTCCTCGAACTGCGCGAGCCGGGGCCGAACGGCACCTTTGGCAACACCGATGTGCCCAAGCAATCGGCGGCGATCCGCAAAGTCTTCAAGCCCGCTTTGGTGCTCAATTCAGATTTGAGCGCAGCCGAAGGGCAGGCCTTGATCGAAAGCGGCATGGCGGACGCGGTCTCCTTTGGCCGCGACTTCATGGCCAACCCTGATCTGCCCCGCCGCTTCAAGGAAGGCCTGCCACTCAACGCGCTGCGCGGCCCGGTGACGTGGTACAAGCCGGGTGAAGAGGGGTACACGGATTACCCGTTCGCGGCGTGATTACAGATCAAGATCGACCACCACGGCAGCATGATCCGATGCTGCCGTCGAAAAGCCTGCGAATTCCTCATATGGCGTGATGCCGGGGATTTTCCCTTCTGCAACCGCAGTCATGCCACGCCGCATGATGTCGACACCCTTGACCAGCTTGGCAAGAGCAGGGGACACCAACACATAATCGATTTGCGTCATCCGCTTAGGCTTTGGATTACCACCATAATAATAAGTCCAGCGGTCATCCGGAGACCGTTGTGCAACATCCATGACATCACGGACCAACGGTGACCCCATCAGAGGCGCGATGGCTGTGCTGTCTGGTGTGTCGTTGAGATCGCCTACGACCGCATACAGATCCTTTTTCGGATCGTAACGCTCCGCCAGAATCTGCAGCACCCGCTCAGACTGCCCTTTTCGCTTGGCCAACGCATCAGGCGTATCGCCGCCAAATTTGCTCTTGAAATGGTTGATGAGCAGGAAAAGCGAGCGCCCGGACGGCAAGAGACACTCCACCTCCAAGCAGTCCCGGCTCCAGATGCTACGCGCACCCTTCTTGTCGAAGGCATTCGTGCGGATACGCCCCATCTTGGCCTTGCGGAGATAGAGGCCAATATCGATTCCGCGCGGGTCAATCGGGGAGTCGATCGAAAGATGCTGCTGGAAACGGCGCGCCATCAGCTTGCTGTTGAAATCATCGAGCGCCTGATTGCCTTCAACCTCGATCAAGCATTGAATGTCGGCGTTGACCTTCTTGATCATGGTTGCCGTATTGATGCGTTGCTGATCACCGAATTGGGCGCGTCGAAACTGGATACCCCCATACCAGTCTCCGCGACCATCTGCTGAAACGCGATCCAGCGCCATCCCGCGCCGCGTAAACAGCTTTCCGACATCTTCCTGAATTTCGATATAGCGATTCAATTCAAAATAGAGGCTGAAGATCGCGGCCTTATCTGAATCGCTATAGACAGGCTTGTCAATCAGCGACTGCAACTCAGAGACTTTTCCCAGCAAAACATTGGTTTGCTGACTATCTTTGAGATTGAGGATAGCAGGACGATCAAAAAGATTTTCGACATTATAAGTCGCCAGTCGGAGCATGGTTGCCTCCATCTTAATGAACATCGCGCCTTTATGGCTTCGACAATTCAGACTCTATGACCCGCATTTGGCGAATTCTTTCAGTTCCAACTCTCTCGTGCAAGCCAAATCCGCACCTTCTTGCGCAGGCTCGCTTGCACCAGCACGATCGTCACCACCCAGATGGCCACCAGCGTGGCGAGCGAGAGCAGCCAGTCTGCGCCCATGCCGAACGCCACGAAGAACACGACGAACGCCCAGATGATCAGCGTCGTGCGGATGTCGAGCGTGTAGCGCAGCCAGCCATTGAGTGGTGCGAAGGCGATGACATTGCCATCGCTGACCGGCGCGCCTTCACGCACGCGCTCTACCTGCCCGCCATCAACGAGCCCGAACGCATCGAAGCGCCCCGCGCGCAAATAGCCTTCGCCGCGTTCGAAACTGAAGCGGTTCGCGCCCAGATCATGCACCAGATAATGCGCACCAAATCCGGCGCGGATGCGATCGAACCGCACATCATCAAGCGCCGCTTCCTTCACGGCATAGCCCAGCCGCCCGCGCACAAGTCCACCCAAGTCAACCGCCATGGCTCAGCGCCGCCCTTTGTGCCGGATGTTCGCAGGCCGCCCGCGCTTGCCCATCGGCGGGCGGCGCTTGCGATCACCGCGCGGCGGCACCGGCAGATGGTTTGCGCCTTCGGGCAGTTCAAAGCGCAACGCCCCTGAAACGGGATTCGCTTCCGCCAGCCGCAGCTGGATCGACTGGCCAACATGATAGGTGTCGCCGCTCTGTTCGCCGGTCAGCGTCTTGTGCGTTTCATCGAAGCGGAAATAGTCCGCGCCCAGCGTCGAAACAGGCACCAGCCCATCGCCGCCGAGCCCTTCCACCGTGGCGAAGAAGCCGAAATTGGTGATGCCCGAAATGCGGCAGTCCAGCACTTCGCCGACGTGCATCGCCAGATAGGCCGCGACGTAACGGTCCACCGTCTCACGCTCCGCCTCCATCGCACGGCGTTCGGCCGCAGAGATGACTTCGCCGATGACCGTCATCCGCGCGGCATCCTCCTCGGTGAGAGCCGTCGCCGCCGCTTGCGGGTTCAGATCCCACGCCCCCACCAGTGCGCGATGCACCAGCAGGTCCGCGTAGCGGCGGATGGGCGACGTAAAGTGCGCATAGCTGCCGAGTGCCAGCCCGAAATGGCCGGCATTTTGCGGGCTGTAATAGGCCTGTGTCTGGCTGCGGAGAATTTGCTCCATCACCACCGTCTTGAAGTCCGCCTCTCCTAGCCGCTCGATCACGCGGTTGAAGGTGGACGGACGGATGACTTGCCCCAGCGCGAGGCTGAGATCGAACGTCTCCAGATATTCCTTGAGCGTCACCAGCTTCTCGCGCGCGGGCGGCTCATGCACGCGGTACATGCAGGGGGCCTTACGCTCCTCCAGCGCCTTAGCGGCGGCGACATTGGCGGCGATCATATAATCCTCGATCAGCCGGTGCGCATCGAGCCGTTCGCGCGGGGCGACCGACATGATGCGGCCCTCCTTGTCCAGCACGACGCGGCGTTCGGGAATGTCCAGCTC
>CALMZE010000063.1 GCA_937870585.1 uncultured Sphingomonadales bacterium
CCGTGCCGCCACGGCGTCAGTATCATCGGTGATATAGGTGTTGTTGATCCACTGGACCTGCGCGTTGAACACGCCGAAATCACCCAATTCCTGTTCAGCCTTTGCCACAAAGGCATCGGCATCCGCCGCTGTTGGCGCAGCCGTCTGGGCATAAGCGGGGGAAGCCAGCGCAAGCGCCAGCGCGACGAAAGAAGCACGCACGATCATGATCCACTCCATGAGCAATAATGTTGCGCGCGTTGTGCGCCGGAGCGGGTATGGTCGTCAAGCGGGGTGGTGGTTCGGCATGAATGCGCGTCGCCCCCGCGCATCTCCAGAAGTGGTGCCAGACTCTCGAAGCGGCCCCCGCCTGCGCGGGGGCGAGGAGCGGCTCAATCGCGCTTGCCAAATTCCGAAGGCACTTCGGCAAACAATTTCTGCACGGCAGGGCGCGCGTTCACACGCTTGATCCACGCGATCAGGCCCGGTGTGTCCTTCTCGTTCACCTGTTCGGCAAAACCGAACTGCATTCCGTTGGCAATCGAGAAGTTGCACACGTCAGCCAGCGTGAACTGGTCGCCCACCAGCCAGTCATGATCCTTGAGCCTTGCCTCCAGCTTGGCGACGGAGACGCACACCTTGCGCATTTCCTCGGCCAGCACCGCTTCGCCAAAGCCCTTGCGCGCGTTACGCCATTTGGTTTGCTGTTCGGGCACGGGAATGCGCGCCACATATTCTTCAAACTCTTCATCCGAATAGGCGCGCGCCATCGGGCCGATCATCCGCTCCCAGCCGATGGTGGAGACGCACCAGCAGAAATATTCATCGACCCATTTGGTCCACACGCGCATTTCGGCGCGCAGGAACGGATCGGCAGGCCGCAGCGATGGATATTTGGGGAAAGCGTCTTCCAGATATTCGCAGATCACCGTTGATTCGGTGACAATCTGACCATCATGATCGAGCGCGGGCACCTGACCGCGCGGGTTGATGGCCTTGAACCAGTCTTCGTGATGCTCGAACTTTTTGGGATCGAGCACGCGCAGCGTGAAGGGAATGCCGCGCTCATAAAGCGCCATCTGGGGTTTCAGCGAATTGGCCCCTGGCCCGAAACTGTAGAGCGTCAGCATGTCCGTCTCCCGCAAATTTGTTTGTGTTGCTTACAATGTCGGGCGGATTGGCACGCAAGTCAAGCGGTCAGGAAGCCTGCCAGCGCCGCGCCGAATTCGGGACGGGTGACCGCGCTCATATGATTGCCGGGGATAGTGATCAGTTCGGCATTGGGCAGCACGTCCGCCAGCCGCTGCGCTGAGCCATTATCCTGATCCTCCACCCCGCAAACCACGCCGATGGGCAGCGTGAAGCTCGCCAGCACCGGCTCCGGCGTATCGACAAACGTATCCAGAATCCGGTCGAGCGCGACCGGATCGCCGCCCGACTGCTTGATGAAGGCGGCCGCCATCCACGCGGCCGATCCCTTGGGGTGCCCGTCAAGGTCTGCGAGGATATGGCGGAAATGATTGCGGCGATGATCGGTGCAGGACACCCCCTCCAGCCCCATACCCGAAAGGATGGCGCGGCGCGGGGACGCGCCCTTGGCCAGCATCCGCGCCGCTGTCCGCGCACCCAGCGAATAGCCGACCAGATCATAGTCGGTCAGCCCCAGAGCGTCTGCGAGCGTCATGGCGTCATCGGCCAGGATGTCGAGCGGGTAAAAGGCTGGATCGTGGGGCTTGTCACTCTCTCCATGCGCGCGATGATCGGGCATGATGCAGCGGAATCCCGCCTCCACCAGCGCCTTGGCCGCGCCATATTTGATCCAGTTGGTTTGCGCATCCGAGCAGAAGCCGTGGAGGAGCAGCACAGGCCGCCCCTCCCCCATGGAGCGCCAAGCGATGCGGGTACCATCTGAAGCTGTGAAATGTTGCGTCTCGTTCATGCCGGGCGCGCTTCGCCCCATTCCACCCAGCCAAAGGGGCGCGGCGTCTTGTGCATATATTTGCTGCCTTCACCCGTAAGCACAAAGCCTGCATCACGATAGGCCCCCTGCGCCGCACGGGTGAGGTGGCAATTGCCGCTCAGCCGCTTCCAAACCGGCTCGATCCGGCGCTGCCATTTGACCACATCCGCTTCGGGCGAACGGCCATGTTCGGCAAACAGCGCCTTGCCACCGGGCCGCAAAACGCGCCGGATTTCAGACAGAGTCTGCGCCGCATTCTCGACCGAACAGAGTGTGAAGGTAACGAGCACCGTGTCAAAACTGGCATCGGCATAGGGCATCGCTTCCCCAATGCCTGCACGAATGTCTGCGCTCAGCCCCTTGGCTTGCGCGGCGGCCCGGCTGGCGTCAAGCAGGCGCGGCGACGGATCTAGCCCGGAATAGCTCTTGATCTTCGCCGGTTCGACCAGTTGCAGGTTGATCCCGCCGCCACAGCCGAGTTCCAGCACATCGCCATCAGCAAGCGGCACCACCTTGGAGCGGACGTGCATGATTTCCGGCTGACCGCAGCAGGTGCAGATCAGCTTGGGCACCATCACCCGTTCCCACCAGCCTTGCGGCTTCATTTCATAGATGGGCTGCGAATTCGGAGAGGACATTGGCGTATAACTCCCGTTTGAAAGGCACAATCAGCTCCACCAGACTATCCGGATGAGCCCATTGCCAAGCGCGAAATTCCTGGTGTTCGGTTTCGATATTCACATCGGCATCGCCGCCAGTGAAGCGCAGCAGGAACCAAAGCTGGCGCTGGCCGACATATTTGCCGCCCCACATCTTGCCCTGAAGATGATCGGGCAGATCGTAAAAATGCTCATTGGCGGATTGCGCAACGATCTGCACCAGATGCGGCGCGATGCCGGTTTCTTCCCCCAGTTCGCGCAACGCCGCCGCTTCCGGATCTTCGCCTTCATCAATGCCGCCCTGTGGCATTTGCCACGCGTCACCCAGCGAATCGAGCCGCTGGCCCACAAACACCCGGCCCTCACTGTTGAGCAGCATGATGCCCGCGCAGGGCCGGTACTTCTTGGGATCGGTCATGCCGCCAATTCTGCCAGCAGGCTCTTGAGCGCATCGAGGCCCTGACGGATGTCATCTGCTCCGCTCGGAATGCCCTTGCGCAGGCAGATATAGCCATGGATCGTGCCTGGCCGTTCCAGATAGGTGGTGCGCACGCCCGCCTGGATCAGCTTGGCGGCATAGGCCCGGCCCTGATCGCGCAACGGATCAAGCCCTGCTGTGATGATAACAGCGGGCGGCATCCCCGCGAGATCGAAATGTAGCGGCGCGGACTGCCAGCTTTCTCCGTCCGCCGCATAACTCTCGCCAAACCAGACCATCGAATCCTCGGTCAGCAGATAGCCGTCCTTGAAATCCTGATAACTGTCCCATGCCGTATGATCGCGATCGACCGCCGGATAGATGGGGTATTGAGCGATGACGGGCCTGGACGCGGGAGCGTCACGCAGCGCCATCGCCGTCACCACCGTCAGATTGCCGCCCGCACTGTCTCCAGAGAGAATCAGCCCGGTACAGGGGATGTTATCCGCCACCCAACGCGTCGCCGCCTCGCAATCAATCGGGGCCGCTGGAAAAGGATGTTCGGGCGCAAGGCGATAATCGATGGAGATCACCGGCATGTCGAGCTGTGCTGCGGCTTCCGTGCAATAGGGTTCGTGCGTGTCGATATCGCCGATCACGAATCCGCCACCATGATAGAAGACCATCACGGGACCGGGTTCGCGGCTGGCGCGGCTGTCATAGAGTCGAGCCTTGATGTCTCCAACCGGTCCGGGAATCACAAGATCCTCCACGCGAGCGAGCGGCGTTGGCTCCGCATCGGCCACATGGCGCATGGCGAGCATCATGTTCCGCGCGTCAGCCAAGGGAATCTCGTGCATTTTGGGGCCTTGCTGGCCATTCAGAAAAGCCAGAAACGCAGCAGTATCGGGACGGACAAAGGCCTCGCTCATCATTCTCTCCTTGATGCTTTGCGCCACAGTGTCGCGAAGCGGGACGGGGACGCAAGCCATTATGTGCCGCCTGACAGCATTTTTTGCTTGGGTTTTGCGCTGCAACGGTCTTAGGGCAAATCAGTTTGACAGGACAGGACGCAGAGCTTCCCATGGCTACCGCCGCAGTTGATACTGACATTTCGCACCCCGCCCCCCAGAATGCCGATGCCGTTGTAGTCCGCTTTGCGGGCGATTCCGGCGACGGGATGCAGCTGACCGGGGGGCAATTCACCCTTTCATCCGCGCTGGCGGGCAATGACTTTGCCACCTTCCCGGACTTTCCGGCGGAAATCCGCGCACCGCAGGGCACATTGTTTGGCGTTTCGGCGTTCCAGATCAATTTCGGATCGGGTGCGATCGATACCGCGGGTGACGCGCCTGACGTGCTGGTGGCGATGAACCCCGCCGCGCTCAAGACCAACGTCAAGGATCTGAAGGCCGGCGGCCTGATCATCGCAGACGAAGGCGAATTCACCGCGCGCAACCTTTCCAAGGCGGAATATGATGCGAATCCGCTGGAGGATGGCAGCCTCGCCAAATGGCAG
>CALMZE010000064.1 GCA_937870585.1 uncultured Sphingomonadales bacterium
GAGTTCAGACGTGTGCTCTTCCGATCTCAATGCTTCCGTCCTCGGCTGGCGCGCCCAAAAAGGCCAGGCGCATTATGCGGCTGCCAAGGCGGGCGTGATGGCGTTTACGCGCTGTGCGGCGGTGGAGGCGGCCGAATTTGGCGTGCGGATCAATGCGGTTGCACCCAGCATCGCCATGCATCCGTTTCTCGCAAAGGTGACGACTGACGAACTGCTCGCCAAGCTGTCCGCGCAAGAAGCGTTCGGGCGTCCGGCGGAAGTTTGGGAAGTGGCCAATGTGATGATCTTCCTTGCGTCTGATCTGTCGAGCTACATGACTGGCGAGATTGTTTCGGTTTCGAGCCAAAGGGCCTAGGCCATGTGTTTGCCCCCCAACCGCTCGTGCTGAGCTTGTCGAAGCACTGCCTTTCTTTGGAATCATCCCGCCCAAGGAAGGACAGCCCCCTTCGGCGAAGCTCAGGACAGGCTTCGACAAGCTCAGGGCGAACGGAGATTTGGAACCTAAGATGACCAAAATCTACTCCACCCCCACCGCGCTGATTGGCGCAGAAGGCACCGCGCTCGGCCCGACCGAGTGGCTCGCCATCGAGCAGGACCGCGTCAACGGCTTCGCCGATGTGACGGGCGATCATCAGTGGATCCATGTCGATACCGAGCGCGCCAAGGACGGCCCGTTTGGCGGAACCATCGCGCATGGCTATCTGACGATGAGCCTTGTGAACTATTTCCTGCCACAGCTGATCGAGGTGCAGGGCTTTGCCCATGCCGTGAATGTCGGCGCGGACAGGCTGCGCTTTCTCGCGCCGGTCAAGGTCGGCAGCCGCATCCGGGGCGTGGGTGAGGTGGTGAGCGTCGAAGAAATCAAGGGCGCGATCCAGTCGGTCGTGCGCGTGACGGTGGAGATTGAAGGCAGCGACAAGCCCGCCTGCGTGGTCGATACAATCAGCCGCTACTTCCCCGAAGGCTGAGCATGAGCTGGTCCGCCATCCTGGCCGCGCTGGAGAGCAAGCGGGCCTTCTCCCGCTCGATGGGCGGGGAAGAACGGCTGGCCAAGCATCATGGTGCTGGCAAGCTCGATGCGCGGCAGCGCGCGGCGGCGCTGTTTGATGATGGGAACTATACCGAGATTGGCGGGCTTGCGGCCAACCGGAGCGAAGGGACGGAGGCTCCCGCCCCTGCAGACGGACTGATTGCGGCGTTCGGGCTGATCCACGGCAAGCCCGCGCTGGCGGGGATCGAAGACTATACCGTGCTGGCAGGCTCGATTGGCGATGTCGGCTCGGCCAAGCGATATCGGCTGGCGCAACTGGCCAAGCAGGAGCGTGTGCCGCTTGTCTTCATGCTGGAAGGCGCGGGGCACCGGCTGACCAACAGCCATGGCACGCCCTCTCCCAACGATTTGCAGGCGCTGGTGGAACTCTCCGGGCTAGTGCCGATGGTTTGCCTCGTGATGGGTGCGTCTGCCGGGCATGGCGCGCTTACGGCTCCGCTCTCCGACTTTGTGGTGATGACACAGGCGGCCTCGATGTTCGTCGCTGGGCCGCCGTTGGTGAAGGCGGCGCTCGGCGAAGTCGTGACCAAGGAGGAATTGGGCGGACCTGCCGTGCATGTCGTTCAGTCTGGCGTGGCGCACCGTCTGGCAGAGGATGATGCGGCGGCCTTGGCTTTGGCGCGCGACTGGCTGGCCTATGTGCCCGGCAACCGCACCGAGGGCGAGGACACGGGCAAGCGTCGGCTGGAGACGATCCTCGAACTGATCTCGCCCGATCCGCGTATGCCGTTCGATATACGGCGCGTGCTTGCCGAACTGGTCGATGCGGGCAGCCTGTTTGAAATCCAGCCCGATCATGCCGGGGCGATGGTGGCGGCTCATGCTCGGATTGGGGGGCAGTCGGTTGCGATCCTCGCCAATAATCCGTCGGTCGGCGCAGGCGCGATTGATGCCGCCGCTGCGCGCAAGGCAACGCGCTTCATGCGGGTGGCGCAGGATTTCGGGCTGCCGGTGATCTTCCTTGCCGATACGCCGGGCGTGCTCCCCGGAACAGCATCAGAGAAAGCGGGCGCGTTGCGCCATGCGGCAGATATGTTTGCAGCACAGCACAGGCTGACCGTGCCCAAATTCCATATGACGGTGCGCAAGGCGTTTGGCTTTGGATCGTCGGTGATGGCGATGAACCCGTTTGACGGACAGACGCTCAACCTCGCTTTCCCCGCCGTCACCTTGGGCGCAATGCCCGCGCAGAGCGGGGGGCAATCTGCCGGACTGGACGACGAACACCGCGCGCGCATCGCCGCTGAACAGGCCGCCAGCGCGTTCGACATGGCGGGCCGCATGGTGTTTGATGATGTGACCGACCCGCGCGATCTGCGAAACGCTCTGATCGACGGGCTGATGCTTGCCGCCAACCGTTTGCCGAAAGGATGAATGCCATGCCCACACCCGAACAGATGATCGCTGCCGTCCACGGCTATGTCGCCGCGTTTGATGTTGCGGACCCCGAAGCCGCCGTCGCGCTCTTTGCGGCGGACGCCACGGTGGAAGATCCCGTTGGCACGCCGCCCAAAGTGGGGACACAAGCGATCCGCGAATTTTACACCATGTCGATGCAGACAGGTGCGAAGTTGCACCTTGATGGCCCCATCCGTCTGGGGCCGGATTATGCCGCCTTTTCCTTTCAGGTGCGCCTCACGATGGATGGAAAGACGATGACCGTCGATGTGATCGACATTTTCCGCTTCAATGCGGACGGCAAGGTTGCCAAGATGGAGGCCTATTTCGGGCCGACCAATTTCGGCGCGGCCCAATAGTTCAGGGAGAAGAATGATGCGTGATGCAGCCATTGTCGCCACCGCCCGCACGGCGGTTGGCAAGGCCTTTCGGGGCGCGTTCAACGATACCGCCGCACCGGTGCTCAGCGCCCATGTTGTGAACGCCGTGCTCGACCGTTCGGGGATTGATCCCGCGCGCGTCGATGATCTGATCATGGGCACGGGCAGCCAATGGGCGACGCAAGGCTTCAATTTCGGGCGGATGACCTCGATTGCTTCGAAGCTGCCGCTCGAAGTGGCGGGCATGACGCTCGACCGCAAATGCTCCTCCGGCCTTAACGCCGTGGCGCTCGCCGCGCGTGCTATCCGCAGCGATGAAGCGGATGTGGCGATTGCGGCGGGTGCTGAGTCCATCTCGATGACGATGGGGCCATATGCGCCGCGCGCGAAGGGCGAAGCGCAAATCGTGCTCGATGGCGATCCCTACACCTATATGGCGATGATCGAGACCGCCGAAATCGTGGCTGAGCGTTACGGCATTTCGCGCGAAGTGCAGGATGCCTTTGCCGCGCAAAGCCAGCAGCGCGCGGGTGCGGCTCAAGCGGCAGGCAAGTTTGATGACGAGATCGCCCCGATCACCGTTTCGATGGCGCTGCGCGACAAGGAAGGCAATGAAACCGGCCGCAAGGATGTGACGCTCACCGCCGATGAAGGCGTGCGTGCGGATACGACCGCTGAGGGCCTGTCGGTGCTCCGTCCTGTCTTCAAGGATGGCATGGTCGTGAAGGAAGGGAAGCACATTACGGCGGGCAACGCTTCGCAACTGTCCGATGGCGCGTCCGCGCAGCTGGTGATGGATCTGGATACTGCGCAGAAGGAAGGGCTTCCCATCCTTGGCGTCTATCGCGGTTTTCAGGTGGCCGGCTGCCTGCCTGATGAAATGGGCATCGGCCCGGTCTTCGCCATTCCCAAGCTGTTGAAGCGGGCGGGCCTGACCATTGACGATATCGGCCTGTTCGAAATCAACGAAGCCTTTGCGTCTCAGGCAGTCTATTGCCAGCAGAAGCTGGGCATTGATCCGGCCAAACTGAATGTGAATGGCGGCGGTATCGCCATCGGCCATCCGTTCGGTATGACGGGCAGCCGTCTTGTTGGCCATGCGCTGATCGAAGGTAAACGCCGTGGCGCCAAATATGTCGTCATTTCCATGTGTGTTGCCGGCGGCATGGGTGCTGCCGGTCTGTTCGAGGTTGCATAAATGAGCGAGCCGCTGCCGCAGACGATTCCTCATGCGGCAGCGGCCGCCGCTGCACGTTGGGGCGAAGCCCCCGCACTGCTTGAGCGGGGTGAAACATGGAGTTTCAACACGCTTTGGGCGCAGTGCAGGCGTGCGGCAGCGGCGTTCCATGCGCAGGGTGTACGGAGCGGTGATCGTGTGGCGATCTGGGCACCCAATTGCCGCGAATGGGTGGTGGCCGCCGTTGGCGCACAAACGCTGGGTGCGGCGATCATTCCGCTCAACACGCGGCTGAAGGGCAAGGAAGCGGGCGACATCCTCCGCCGCACCAAGGCCAGGCTGCTTGTGACGGCTCCGGGCTTTCTCGACATTGATTATCCGGCACTACTGGCGGACGAAGATCTGCCCGCGCTTGAAGGCATGATCATCCTTCGCGCCTTTGCGCCTTCGCGCGAGGCTTTGGGTTCACGCGAAGACGCGAAGACGCGAAGGGTGGAGTGGGATGCGTTTCTCGAATCTGGATCAGGTGCTTATTCTAATCTGATTGATGATGCGCTTGCGCGTCTCAGTGCCGATGATCTGTCAGATATCATGTTCACCTCCGGCACCACCGGCGTGCCCAAGGGCGTGATGATGACTTATGGCCGCGTGCTGCCGCAGGTTCAGGTCTGGATCGGCAATACGGGCCTGAGCGAGGGCGAACGCTATCTGATCGCCAACCCCTTCTTCCACAGCTTCGGCATGAAGGTCGGCTGGGTGGCCTGCCTGATCGCGGGGGCGGTGATGGTTCCGATGCCGCAATTCGATGTGCCTCAGGCGATCCGTCATATTTCAGAAGACGGCATCAACTTCATGCCCGGCCCGCCAACCATCTTCCAGATGCTGCTGAGCGAAAAGGAAAAATCGGGCTTTGACAGCAGCTCGCTGCGCGGTGGCACGACCGGCGCAGCCACTGTTCCCCCGAGCTTGATCGACCGCATTCGCGATGAGCTGGGGATGACCGACATCATCACCGCCTATGGGATGACCGAATGTGTCAACATCACCTCGTGCCGTCCAGGCGATCCGGCAGACTGGATTGCCAACACCTGTGGTGCCGCGATTCCGGGCAATGAAGTGATCATCGCGGGAGAAAGCGGGCAGGAACTGCCGCGCGGCGAAACCGGCGAAATCCGGGTGCGCGGGCAGGGGGTCATGCTCGGCTATCTCGATGATCCCGCGGCCACCGCCGAAGCGATTGATGCGGAGGGCTGGCTCCACACCGGCGATGTCGGCACGATGGACGAACAGGGCTATGTCCGCATCACGGACCGGATGAAGGATCTCTACATCTCTGGCGGGTTCAACGTTTACCCGGCGGAGGTCGAGAAACTCCTCGCCAGCCATCCGGCTATCGCCATGGTCGCCGTGGTGGGCGTGGCGGATGAGCGGATGGGTGAAGTGGGCAAGGCCTTCATCGTGCTCCGTCCCGATGCTCAGGCCGACGAAGCCGGGCTGATCGCGTGGAGCCGCGACAATATGGCGAACTACAAGGTGCCGCGCAGCTTCGCCTTTGTTGATGATCTGCCCAAGAATGCCAGCGGCAAGGTGCTTAAAACCGAATTGCGCGGATGATCTGATCAACGGCCCCAGTGGATGGGGGCTGACGAATGATCAGTAAATTTCGCCCTGCTTGAATTCCGTGCTGCGTTGCTGCGCGGGGCCGGTGCCACGTGCCGCATCATCAGAGCGGACGGTGGCATCCTTCTTGGCCTTGGGTTTGGCGACTTCATCCTTGCGGATGGACCGGCTCGGTTCGGCTTCGGCGCGGAAGGCTTCCCAGATCACGGCAGACTTGGGATCCTTGCCCGGCCATGCGCCAAAGACGCGCTTGCCTGACGAGCGATCGATGCGAACCATGCGGGCACCGAGCGGCGCACGGAACGGCACGACGCGCATATCCTTCATCGCCTTCGACGCGAAATCATAGAAGATCGGCACAGCGAGTGTGCCGCCCTGCGCATAATGACCCATCGGGCGCGGCTGATCGAAGCCCAGATAGAGCCCCGCAATCATGTCTGCCGATCCGCCCACGAACCAGACATTGGTCGGCCCGGTGGTGGTGCCAGTCTTGCCGAAGATCGGGCGTTCCAACTTCTGCAATTGCGTCGCCGTGCCCCGCTGGACAACGCCTTCCAGCATGTGAACCACCTGATACGCCGTAATCGCGTCGATCGCCTGTTTGGTGGAAAGCGCCGGGCGCGGCATGGCCTTGCCATCCCATTCAGCCTGCTTGCACCGGTCGCAAGGTCGCATGTCGGCGCGGAAAATCACCTTACCATTGCGATCCTGCGCAAAGTCGATCAGCGTCGGCTTCACGTCGCGGCCATTGCGGGCGAGGATCGAATAGGCGTTGACCATCTTCTGAACGGTCGTTTCACCCGCACCCAGCGCGATGGCCAGAACAGGCGAATATTCCTCACCCGCCTTGTTGATGCCCGCAGACGCGGCCAGCTTCACAACATTGTCCATGCCTGTCTGGGATGCAGCGCGCACCGTCATCAGATTGCGCGACTGTTCGAGGCCCCAGCGCATCGTTTGCGGGCCTGCGCCGCCGGCTCCGCCGAAATTCTTGAAGCACTTCCGGCCATATCGCGCGCCCTGATACACGCAGAAGGAACCATCTACGATGATCGAAGCAGGCGTCATCCCTGCGTCGAGAGCAGCGGCATAGACGAAGGGTTTAAAGCTGGACCCGGGCTGACGCCAAGCCTGAGTGGCGCGATTGTAACTCTGGATGCGAGAGTCAAATCCGCCCTGCATCGCGAGAATACGGCCATTGTGCGGATTCTGCACCACCATGCCGCCCGAAACTTCAGGCTGACTGCGCAGAACGAAGACATTGCCTTCCTTCTTGACCAGAATGACGTGGCCGGGGGCAAGGAAGTTGAACGCGGCACCGCCCACCTTGCGCTTGGGCATGGCAGCACCCCAGCTCGGCAAGATGCCGGTCGTCCCGTCTGCAAAACCGATCTGCGCTTGCTGACCCTCCTTCGCGAGCACCACTGCCACTTGCCAATCCTGATAGCCCGCCCCCAAATTGGTCGCAGCCAGACGGCCTTCCCAGCCGGGACCGACCTTGATCGTTTGGAGCTCCCCCATCCAGCCACGTGCCGCATCGTAACGCATCAGGCCGTTGCGCAGGGCATCTTCGGCATAGCTTTGGATCATGGGGTCCAGCGAGGAACGGACCCACAGGCCGCCTTCATAAACGCTGTAGGGCTTCTGGCCGCCGTCGCTCTTCTCGCCGAACTTGTCGATCAGCTCGCGACGCACTTCCTCGATGAAATAGCCGCCATTGCTGTCCTTGGCCGGGGCGCTGCGCGGAACAGTTCCAAGCGGCAGGGTAACCGCTGCGGCATATTGGTCCTGCGTGATGAAGTCATTCTCCAGCATCTGTTCGAGCACGAACTTCCGCCGTTCGAGAGCGCGGTCTGCATAGCGTTCCGGATTGTAATTGGCCGGGGCCTTGGGGAGGATGGCGAGATAGGCCGCTTCGTGCAGGCCGAGTTCGGTTACATCCTTGTTGAAATAGGCGCGAGACGCTGCCTGCACGCCATAGGCGTTCCGGCCAAGGAAAATCTGGTTGAAATAAAGCTCCAAAATTTGCTGCTTGGTGAGCGTCGCTTCGATCCGGCGTGCCAGAATGGCTTCCTTCACCTTGCGCATCACCGAATATTCATCAGACAGCAGCAGATTCTTGGCGACCTGTTGGGTGATCGTGGAGCCACCTTTGGCGCGCTCGCCCGACCCCAATTTGATCACATAATCGAACACCGCACCGACAAGACCCGGAAAATCGATGCCGCCATGTTCAAAAAATGTCTTGTCTTCCGCAGCCAGAAACGCGCGCACCAGCTGCTGCGGATATTCCTCAAACCGCAACTGCACACGACGTTCGCGCGCGAAACTGTGAATGGGTGCCCCATCATAGCCGCGCACGTAAGTGGGCAAAGGCGGTTGATAATTCTTGAGTTGCTCGACGGACGGCAGGTTGCGGGCCACCAGAAGCCAGAGCAGGAACCACAGGACAAACAGCACCAGGGCCGCGCGCGCAACCATGCGAAACCAGCCGAACTGCCAGTAGCGGTGCCAGGTTTCGATCAGGCCGTTCCCCCCGCGACGCAGGCGCAGGGAATAGCTCTGGGGTTCCGACGCATCATCCATACTGCCCGCGCTCTAGCCAGCTTTCGCGGCCATGGCCAGACTCAAAGCACGATGACCGTGCAGCGCGTTCAGCGCATCGCCACACGCTGCGCGAAATGAATGTCGATCGCCTTGCGCAATCCGCTCGCAATGCGGCGCTGTCCGGCTTCCGAGGCGATGCGATCGACATCTTCCGAATTGGTGAGATAGCCGATTTCAAGCAGGATGGAGGGCATGTCCGGCTGTTTCAGCACCGCGAACCCCGCCATGCGGTGAAAATCGCTGCGCAGTCGCAATTCGCCCGACGATTCACGGCGCAAAAGGTTAGCGAAATTGGATGAACTGTTCATCGTTTCGCGCTGGGCGAGGTCAACCAGAATCGAGGCGATCTCCGCATTTTCGCCACCCAGATTGACACCGTTCAGAATGTCCGCCTTGTTTTCGCGTGCAGCGAGCTTGGCAGCTTCGGCGTCTGATGCGTTTTCAGACAGGGTGTAAATGGTCGCGCCTGCCGCACCCGATCCGCCCGCGCTGTCAGCATGGATGGAAATGAACAGTGAGGCCCCAAGATTCTTCGCAATCGCGCTGCGTTCACGCAGGACGAGGAAGCGATCATCCTCGCGCGTGAGCGCCACACGGAATCGGCCTGCTGCGACAATCTCATCGCGCACCTTGCGCGCGACCGACAAGGTGATGTCCTTTTCGCGCTGGCCTGCAACCGGTGAGATCGCGCCCGGATCATGTCCGCCATGCCCGGCATCGATCACGATCAGCGGTCGGCCCTTGGGGCCATAGATTTTGGGGCGAGGCAGGCCCTTGATCGCCGGGTCCAGCGTGGTGGACACGCTATATGTGCTGCGCGGTGGCTTGGAAAAACCCGCTGCCGGATTGTTGATGCTGCGCGGCGCAGAGCGCGCGGCGGCCTCAAACTGTCCGTCTGACGCGGGGGCAATGGCGAGTGTCAGCGCCTTCCCATCGGCTGAAAATGCGCCGCGGCCAATGACGGCAGGACGAGCCAGATCCAGCACAACGCGGGTCGATTGGCCATCCGGACGGCCCTGGCGGACCGATGAGACCAGCGTGCTGGATGCGGTGGCTGCCGGGCCTGGCTCCGCATCAGCCACGTCAATGGCGATCCGGTCTGGCCCGGCCAGCACGAAGCTGGTTGCCCCGCTCACAGCGTCATCAAAGCGGATAACAATCTGCGCTTCGCCCACCTGCACTGAGCGGATGCCGGCTGCCTGTGCAGGCAGCGCGGGTATCATCAGCGTGGCAAACAGGGTCGAAGCAAGCATGGGCCGATTTTGCCGCGAAATACCCGGCAAGGTCCAGCCCCATTCGGCTTCAGATTGGTTTCTGGCGCGTTTTCCATTCATGTTGCCCGGTTATGCGGGCGCTTCCCAAGGCGCGGTGAAGTGAAAAGGTAAACGCAAAATTTGCCACAAATGAAATCAGGCCCGTTGTGAGGCGGGCCTGATTTCAATTCTACATAATTTAAGCTGCGTCAAAATCAGACGTGGCGTTCCACCACCATCTTCTTCACTTCGGCAATTGCCTTGGCCGGGGAGAGACCCTTGGGGCAGGCATTCGCGCAGTTCATGATGGTGTGGCAACGATACAGGCGGAACGGATCTTCCAGATCATCCAGCCGTTCGCCGGTCATCTCGTCGCGGCTGTCAGCCAGCCAGCGATAGGCCTGAAGCAGGATCGCCGGGCCGAGGAACTTGTCGCTGTTCCACCAGTAAGACGGGCAGGAGGTGGAGCAGCAGGCGCACAGGATGCACTCATAGAGACCGTCCAGCTTGGCGCGATCTTCTGGCGATTGCAGGCGTTCCTTGCCCGAAGGCGTGGTGGTGACAGTCTGCAACCACGGCTTGATGCTGGCATATTGCGCATAGAAATGCGTGAAATCGGGCACCAGATCCTTGATCACGTCCATATGCGGCAGCGGCGTGATGGTGACATCCTTGCCGCTGCAATCCTCAATGGATGTGGTGCAAGCAAGGCCATTCTTGCCATTGAGGTTCATCGAGCAGGAGCCGCAAATCCCTTCACGGCAGGACCGGCGAAATGTCAGGCTGCTATCCTGTTCGGACTTGATCTTGATGAGCGCGTCCAGAACCATCGGGCCGCACGAGTCCAGATCAACGTCGAACGTGTCGAATCGGGGATTCTCACCCGAATCGGGATCGTAGCGGTAGACTTTGAACGTCCGCGTGTTGGTGGCACCCGCCGGGGCGGCGTGATGCGTGCCCTTGGGCTTGATCTTGCTGTTTGCGGGCAGCGTGAATTCGGCCATGATCGCGTCCTTGTCCCTGTCAACTCTTCAAAGCGGTGCGGCGGCGGTAGCGCAGGTCTGGCTTCACCTCAACCGGGCAAATGCGCGAATCGTTATGCAATCGCCGCTTGCAAGGGTATAGCGCCCCGGTCTAGCGGAACAGCCGGAACGGGGGATGAGCGAAACAACCGACACCGGCGAGACCGGAATCAGCAATCGCGATGTCGCGAAAGGCGCGGGCACGACCCTGCTCGCGCGGCTCGGTGGTGTGCTCGAACTGCTCACCCAGCCGCTCTATGTCTGGTTGTTCGGACTGGCTGGTTATGGGTTTTATGGTGCGCTTTGGGCCGCCATCAATCTGCTCGAAAATGTTGCCGATCTCGGCATGACGTCTGCCATGCAGCGTGTGGTGCCACAAGCCGGAACGCCCGAGCGTGAGGCCTCTGCCTTGCGCGCGTCCTTCCTGTTTGCGCTGGTGCCTTGTTTCCTGATTGCGCTCGTCATTTCGATCATGGCTGCTCCCGTCGCCACCTTGTTCAACATGTCAGAAGGCGATGCAGACAAGGCGGTCACTGCGGTGCGCTGGTTCGTCTGGGCGCTGCCGCTCTGGGCTTTTGTGGAAATTTCGACCTCGGCCTTGCGATCCAAGCGGTTGTTTGGAGCTGAAATCAGGCTGCGTCTGCTGTGGGAACAGACCGTCCGGCTTGGGCTGGTGCTGGTTTTCTACATAGCGGGCGCTGGCACCATGGCGCTTATCTATGCGCATCTGCTGTCGCTTTCGATCATCTGCCTGCTCTGCGTGCGTCTGCTCAATCGCCATTTTTCGCTGCGCTTAGTATTCAAGCGGCCTGTCCGCGACGAGATGTTTGCAGAGACGCTCAAGGCGGGGCTGGGTGTGCTGCCGGTTAACATCACCACGCGGCTGTTCAGCGATGGCCCTGCCATCGTCCTCAATGCCATGATCCCGGGCTCCGCAGGCGCGGTGGCAACCAGCCTGTTCATCATTGCGCGCAAGGTCTCCAGTCTGGTGCAACTGGTGCGCACGGTGTTTGCCTATGTGCTGGCACCTTTGGCTTCAGCCGCTGCAACTGGCGGCAAAGATCAGGTCGCTTCTATCTACGGCTTTTCTACGCGCCTTTCGTTCGCTCTGGCTGTGCCGATGGGGGCGGTGCTGGCGGCATCCGGCCCAGCGGCGTTGCCGCTCTTTGGCCCCGGTGCGGAAGCCGCACTTACCTGCATGGTCATCCTCGTTCTGGCGCGCGTGACCGAGGCTGTGGTGGGGGCCGCAACGCCGATCCAGCAGGTGACTTCGGGGCATCTTGATCAGCAATTGGGCAGCTTTGCCGGGCTGGCCGTGGCCGTGCTCATCACATGGGCGTTGCTGCCCGCAGGCGGTCTGGATGCGATGTCTGTAGCAGTAGGCGTCGGGCTGGTGATCGCGGCCGTGCTGCCGCTGTTTCAACTGCATGTGATCGACAAGCTGCACCCCTTCTCAAGGCCGTTCGGATCGGTTGCAGGGCGCACCATCATCGTGTCGCTGATCGGAATGGCGCTGGCGCTGCTGGTTCAGGCCTTGCCGCCGCTGGTGCAGCGGGCAGGGTTCGTGCTGCTGGTGATTGCGCTCTATCGTGTGTCGTGGAAGCTGGCAGCGGGGCTGGCCATCGCAGGCGTTGCAGAAGCCATTACGGCGCGCTTCTTCTATGAAGGATCGAAGCAGATTCTGCCCTATCTGCTCGAACTGTCGCTGCTTATCCCGCTGCTGGTTGGCACGCTCTGGGCCTCGTTGCGGTTCGGCCTTCCCGAGCAGGACCGGCAGGCGCTCGGCGCCAAAACGATGAAGAAGTTCCATCTTGGCTGACAGATTCGTAGACTGTATACAAATTCAGGCTGCGTCTTCGACCTGTCTCAGGCACGCATCGAGATAGACATGGAACGCGCGGCGGATATGGCCGGCCATGATCGAGGCGGCCCAAGGGCCGTCCTGTCGGTGAAACGCCTCCAGCAATTCCTCATGTTCCCGATAGGATCGCAGCAGATGCTCCCGGTTATAGTTTTGCGCGGTGCGCCAGATGATTGGCTGTTCGACAAGGCGGGAGAGCAAAGAGGCCAGGCGCGGCGAACGCGCGGCATCCAGCACGGCCTCATGAAAGGCGCGGTTATGCTCAAGAAACTGGGCAATATCAGGATTGGGCGCATTCACCGCCTTGCCCATGGCCGCATTGTGCGCGACCAGACGGGCGAGCCCATCTGCATCCACACGCTCGGCGGCGCGGCGTGCGGCCTGCGCTTCCAGCATGGCGCGCAGATCGAACGCATCCTCAATGTCATCGCGCGACCATTCCGAAACGAACACGCGTTGCGAGGTGTTGCGTCGGATCAGCAGGTCTGCCTCCAGACGGCGCAGGGCATCGCGGACCGGCGTGCGCGAGACCGCACAGCGCCGTGCAAGCGCTTCTTCGCTGATCTGCGCGCCCGGCATGATCTCGCCAGACAGGATCATCGTCCGGATCACGGCATAGGCGCGATCAGAGGCCTTAGTCATCGCGGTTTCCAACTGGCTTGACCATGGCCATTTGTATACAATAGAGTCCACGCACAGCAAGCGCGTTGCAAGAGCAACAAGTCGGTACGCGCAGAACCAACAGGGAGCCCCACATGCGAACGTCTACCTTTCTCCGTTCGGTTTCGATCCTCAGTCTCGCTGTCTCCACAGTGCCCGCCTTGGCGCAGGATGCTGCGGTGGAGGACAGCGGAGATGTTGAAGAGATCATCGTCACTGCGCGGCGCGTGAATGAACGCCTGCAAGATGTGCCCGCTTCGGTCACGGTCCTGTCTTCGGCGGCTCTGGCCAGTACCGGCGCGGACAAGGCGCAGGATTTCGCGCAGCTGACGCCGGGTGTGACGATTGTAACGGGTACGGCAGAGGCGGGCGACACGCAGATCAACATTCGCGGTATCAACGGCGCGCGTGACGCGGAAAGCTCTGTCGCTCTGGTCGTAGATGGCATCCTCAAGACAAATACGGCGCAGCTCAATCAGGTGCAGGGTACGCTGCGTCAGGTTGAAATCCTGAAAGGGCCGCAAGGCGCCATCTACGGCCGCAACGCGGCGGCCGGTGCCATCGTGATCCAGACGCTCAAGCCAACCGACACCTTCTCGGGCGGCGCACAGCTTTCTTACGCCAATGAAAAGAGCATTGATGCTTCGGCCTATCTCTCTGGTCCCATCGGCGAGGGCGCGGGCTTCGTACTGTCGGGCAATTACTCCACGTCCGACGGGTTTTACCGGAACATCTTCCTCAACAATTCCAAGACCGTGGATGACAAGGAAAGCTGGGGCGTGGATGGCCGCCTGATGTTTGGCATGGGCGGCGCGACTCAGCTCGACATCAAGGCGCGTTACGCGGAATTTCATGGGGCCTCATTGCCGTTCAATGCGACCTTCCATCTGCCCAATTTTGCAGCGGTGAACCCGGCTTTCTATGAAGACGTGAACGATCACCAGTTCCGCTTCTACAACAATATCCGTGCCACCAATGATCAGAAGAGCGCGGACATTTCGGTCAAGCTGGATCATGAATTTGATGCGATGAAGCTGACCACCTGGGTGCTCTTCTCCAATGTGAAGCAAAATCTGGTGGCAGACGGCACGTCGGCAGACTTTGCCCGCTATATCAATGCGGCGCTGCCCGGCGGCGCGGCGACGGTGGGTAAATGCTTCAGCAGCACAGCGGCGCTGACCGGCTTTGCTGTCAATCAGCCGGGCTTTATCGGTGCGGTGCCCGTTCCCTTCATCTTTGCGCCCGCCACTGGCTCCACTTTTGGCCCGTACAGCCCGACAACGTGCGACGGCATCCAGTATCAGGTGCGCAACCAGACCGATTTTTCGGCTGAAGTGCGTCTCGCCTCGACGGGTGATGGTCCGATTGGCTGGCAACTGGGGGCCTATTATCTCAAGATTGACCGCACCGTGGGCGTCAGCCTCGGCGGCGATACCGGCAATGGCGTCATCAAGAAGCTCTATAACGGGCCGAACACCGTCAACCCGACTTCGCTGCTGCTGGCCGACAATTTCAAGACCAATGTTTATGCCAGCTTTGGCTCGCTGGAGTTCAAGCCTTCGGATCAGTTCACCGCTGGTCTTGCGATGCGGTATGACATTGAAGATCGCAAATCGAACTCGCTGGTGCCTAATGTTACGGATCCGTTTACCGGCGGTCCGATCAATCCGGGCCTGGCCTTTGGTGCGTTCACGCCGCAGAACAAGTCGTTCAAGCAGGTTCAGCCCAAAGTGTCGCTGAGCTGGAAACCGGTTCCCAACCTGAACATCTATGGCAACTGGGGCATCGGCTTCAAATCAGGCGGCTTCAACAATCAGGGCTCCGCAGCGGTCGTCAACACCAACTTCAACGCGTTCATCAATGCGGGCGTGACGGTGGCCGATCAATATCGCAAGGAAAAGTCGAGCGCATTTGAAGCGGGGATCAAGGGCAGCTTACTCAATGATCGGCTGACCTTCGATCTTGCGGGCTATCGCACGCGCATCAATGATATGCAGTTCTTCGAATTCTTCGTGGGCAGCTTCGGCCTGCTGCGCATCGTATCCAACATCGACAAGGTCGATGTGAAGGGCGCGGAGCTCAATCTGTCGGCCAAGGTGGTGGATGGCTTCAAGCTGTTCGGCTCGGTCAACGTGACCGATAGCACGATCAAGAAGAACAGCTCTCGCCCCTACACCGTGGGCAACAAATCGCCCTATACGGCCGATTACACGATCAACGTTGGTGGCGAAGTGAAACTGCCGGTGAGCGATGCGCTGCGGATCACCGGGCGCGCCGATTACCGGGTGACCGGCCCGACCTGGTTCCATTCGGTGCAGGATCAGGAGCGGCCCTCGCTCTTCTCCGGCCTGTTGCCGATTTCGGCGCTGGCCCTGCCCGCAGTCGTCGGCAATGCCCGTTATGACATTACGCGCCGCGATGCGTTCGGCGTGTTCAATGCCCGGTTGGGTGTTGAGTCAGACCGGTTCCATGTCGCGGTGTTTGCCGAAAACCTGTTCGACAAGAAGTACATCGCGGAAGCCATTCCCGCGATCGAATTTGGCGGTTCGTTCATCTCGCCGGGTGCGCGCCGTTTGATCGGCGTTGAAGCCGGGATGAATTTCTAAGCTTGAAACTGCGTCTGGCCGCCCGGCAGTGCCGGTGCGGCCAGCATATTTCAGGCAGCTGCGAACTGATCATAGGCTTCTACGGCCTGCGCGGCATACATCAGGCTAGGCCCTGCACCCATGTAGAGCGCCATGCCCATCACCTCCATGATCTCCTCACGCGTGGCGCCCGTTTTGGCCGCCGCCTGCGCGTGAAACGCCACGCACCCGTCGCACCGGATGGCGACGGCAATGGCGATCGCGATCAACTCCTTGGTCTTCGCGTCCACCGCGCCGCCCTTGGTCGCGGCTTGTGCCATGGCCGAAAAGGCCTTCATCACCTCGGGCGTGCCAAGTCTCACTTCCTTGATTGCGCCGGACAATTCGCTTGCCATGGCGGGCCAGTCTTTATGCATGATCGGTCTCCTGAAATTTGATGCTTGACTAAATATGCGAACATAACGATATTCGCAATATCAAATTTATCAAGGAGCGTGACATGAGCGAATCCGGCCACACGGAACTGACACCGGCGGAATTGCAGGCAAAGCTGGCAAACGGCGCAGTGCTGCTCGTCGATGTGCGCGAAGCCGATGAATTTGCCGCTGAGCATATTGCGGGTGCGATCAATCGGCCGCTCTCCAGCTTTCAGCCCTCGCTCTTGCCCGATGCAGGCGGGAAGCTGGTGGTGCTGCAATGTGCGGGTGGCAAGCGTTCCGGCATGGCGCTGGAGAAATGCGCGGCGGCACAGGCCGCCATCGAAACGCATCTGGCGGGCGGCATCGGCGCGTGGAAAGCGGCTGGCCTGCCGGTGGTGAGCGGCTGATTATGCGCGGCAGGCGGCAACTATGGGCGATGGCTGGCCTGGGTGCGCTGCTCGCGCTCTCGGCGTGTGGAGACGCGCCCGTTGCGCCGCCGCCCAAGGTTGAACGTCCAGCGGGAGAAACGCTCCGCGTTACAGCGCAGTCCATCACCGATACTAAGGCGGTGGGGGCTGAAATCACAACGCGCGATCAGGCCGAAGCGCTCACGCGCATTCCCGGCATCCTCACCCAATTGACCGTCCGTGAAGGCGATAGCGTCGCCAAAGGGCAGCGCATCGGCATGGTGGTGGACAATCGGCTGGGCTACGAATCGGCGGCCTTTGGTGCACAGATCGCCGCAGCACAGGCTGAAGCAGCGCGCGCCGAAGCCGAATTGGGCCGGGTGCGTTTCCTCTATCAGAAGAATGTCTATGCCAAGGCCCGGCTGGATCAGGCTGTCGCAGCGGCCCGGGCAGCCAATGCGCAGGTGACGGCGGCTCGCGCGCAGCAAGGCGCTGTGACCAGCGTGGCAGGGCAGGGCGCTATTCTCGTGCCCACCGCAGGTCGTGTGCTGCGGGCCGATGTGCCGCAAGGCTCCGCCGTGTCTGCGGGTATGTCTGTTGCCACGATCACGGCAGGGCCGCCGGTCGTCCGCCTTGATTTGCCCGAATCGCTGGCGGGCAAGGTCCGGATCGGCGCACTGATCACTCTGGATGATGCTGAATTGCCCTCCGGGTCGCACCAAGGGCAAGTGGTGCAGGTCTATCCTGCAATCACGGGAGGCCGGGTGCGTGTGGATGCCACTGTGCCCGGCCTTGCTTCCACAGCCATTGGTCGCCGCGTGAGTGCGCGCGTTGCCGTGGGGGAGCGTAGTGCGCTCGTCATCCCGCGTCGTTTTGTCTCCACCCGCTATGGCATGGATTTCGTTGAGGTGATGGCGCGGGGCGGGGCGGTGTCGAGCGTTCCGGTCCAGCTCGCGCCGACAGGCTCAGCCGATACGGTCGAGGTGTTGAGCGGCCTCGTGGCGGGCGATACGCTCTTTGCTGCGAGCGCCCGCCCGTGACTCTCGGCATTTCCGGGCGGCTGACGCGGGCGTCGATCCAGTCTCCGCTGACACCGCTCTTTCTGATGGCGGCGATCATCGTCGGCATCCTCGCGCTCATCGCCATCCCGCGTGAGGAGGAGCCGCAGATCAGCGTCCCGATGGTCGATATTCAAGTGATGGCTCCGGGGCTTGCCGCGCCGGACGCAGTCGAACTGGTGGGCATTCCGCTGGAGACCATCGTCAAGAGCGTCGATGGCGTCGAACATGTCTACACCCAGGCCGAAGATGATGGCGTGATGGTGACAGCGCGCTTCCTTGTCGGTTCTGACCCTGAAGATGCTGCCACGCGCATTTCGGAAAAATTGCAGGCCAATTGGGACCGGATTCCGGTGGGCATTCCCAACCCCAAGGTCACGGTGCGCGGCATCAATGATGTGCCGATCATCGTCCTCACCCTCTCCCCCAAGCCCGGCGCGGCTGGGCAGTGGAGTGATCAGGCGCTCTACGAACTGGCAGGCAAACTCCGCACCGAAATGGCCAAGGTGGAGGATGTCGGGCTGACCTTCCTGACCGGTGGGCGCGCTGATGAAATCCGCATCCAGCCCGATCCTGCCGAGCTCAGCCAGTTTGGCGTGCCATTGGGCAGCGTGATTGAAGCGGCGGGGCAGGCCAATCGCAGTTTCCCCGCAGGCACGATCCGCGAAGGCGGGAAGGCTGTTTCAGTTTCCGCCGGACGCACGCTGGGGTCTGCACAGGAAGTCGGGATGCTCACCGTGCGCTCGGCACGCGGATCACCGGTCTATCTGCGGGATGTCGCCACCGTCACCCAAGGTCCGCGTGAGGATCAAAGCCGCGCCTGGCGTTGGGCAAAGCGCGATGGCGCGTGGACGAGCGCCCCCGCCGTCAGCCTCGCCATTGCCAAGCGCAACGGCGCGAATGCCGTGATACTGTCTGAAACCGTGCTGGATCGGCTGGACCTGCTGAAGGGCAGCCTGATCCCGAACGGCGTCGATGTCGCCGTCACCCGCAATTACGGTGAGACCGCCAATGAGAAAGCCAATGAGCTGCTCTACCATCTCGGGCTCGCCACCGTCTCCATCGTCATCCTGATCGGCTTTGCGATTGGCTGGCGCGAGGCGGGGGTGACGGCCGTTGTCATCCCGACAACGATCCTGCTGACGATGTTCGCCTCCAACCTGATGGGTTTCACCATCAACCGGGTCAGCCTGTTCGCGCTCATTTTTTCCATCGGCATTCTCGTCGATGATGCCATCGTGATGATCGAAAATATCGCGCGGCACTGGGGCATGAAGGATGA
>CALMZE010000065.1 GCA_937870585.1 uncultured Sphingomonadales bacterium
AGAAGCACAGCGTCGCCCGCCTGATCGGCGCGCCTCCGGGCTATGTCGGCTATGAAGAAGGCGGCGTGCTCACCGAAGCGGTGCGGCGGCGGCCCTATCAGGTCGTGCTGTTCGACGAGGTGGAGAAGGCGCATGGCGACGTGTTCAACGTGCTGCTGCAAGTGCTCGATGACGGCCGGTTGACCGATGGGCAGGGCCGCACCGTGGACTTCACCAACACGATCATCGTGCTCACCTCAAACTTGGGCTCGCAGTTCATTGCGGGGCTGGGCGAAGGCGAGAGCGTGGAGTCTGTTGAACCGCAGGTGATGGAGATCGTGCGCGGCCATTTCCGCCCCGAATTCCTCAATCGTCTGGACGAGGTGATCCTGTTCCACCGTCTGGGTGCCGAGCATATGGCCCCGATCGTGGACATTCAGGTGGGCCGGGTGGCGAAGCTGCTCAAGGACCGGAAGGTCACGCTCGACCTCACGCCCGCCGCGCGCGACTGGCTGGGCCGGGTGGGGTATGATCCGGTCTATGGCGCGCGTCCCTTGAAGCGGGCGGTGCAGAAGCATCTGCAAGACCCGCTGGCGGAGCTGATCCTGTCCGGCCAGGTGCCCGATGGATCGACGGTGCATGTGGACGATGGCGATGGCGCACTGCGGCTGAGCGTAGCGTGAGGATACTCCGGAGTTTCGCGCGAAGCCGCGAAGTGGTGCATTAGACTCTGATGACGTTACACCAGTCCGCTCATCCTGAGGAGCCATTGAGCCCTTCGACGTAGCTCAGGAGAGCCTTGTCGAAATGGCATCTCGAAGGACGGTGGGTGGGTGGTTCGAGACGGGCCTTCGGCAAGCTCAGTCCCTCCTCACCATGAGCGGGATTGATTCAATCGTAAGTCATCCCGCTCTGATGACTTCTTCCTTGGTGGCTTTGCGTCTTGGTGTGAGAAAATTGGCCTCACATCAAGACACGAAGACACCAAGGAGGACAGTGCCATTCATCTGCACCCCCCACCGTCGCCCCCGCGCAGGCGGGGGCCGGTTGGAGGGCTTGGTGCGAACTCTCAACCCGGCCCCCGCCTGCGCGGGGGCGACGACATGAGTAGGATGGCACCCAATTCCTTGCGGCCTTCGCGTCTTCGCGCGCGCCCTATTGCGGCGGAATGAAGGGCTGGCACACCGCCTGAAACACCGGCAGCGCCTCTGCCGCGCGGGAATGAGCGGCGAGAGCAGGATAGACATCCAGCTTCACCAGATGCGCATAGGCCTCTGAGAGGAACCGCGCGACGCAGGCGACGGCGATGTCATCATGCCCCGGCGTCTCGCCATGCCACCACGGCGTCGTGCGCGCCGCGCACCCGGCATCGAGCGCAGCAAGCCCGCCTTTGATCTGCCCCTCACACCGCGCGACGAAGCCTGCATCCAGATTGCTGCTAAACAGCCGCGCGTAAAAGAAGGAGACGGCCTTGTCCGCCGTCCCGGTGGCGAGCGCGATCCGTTGCAGGGCCGCCCGCCGCGCCGGACCAGACGGTGCAATCAGCGGACGGTCTGCACCCTGATCGAGATGGTCGAGAATGGCAGCCGAATCGATCAGCGCCTCGCCGCCGTCCAGTACCAAAGTCGGCACACGAGTGAGCGGATTATGCTGCCGAAAGGCATCCGCATCGCCAAAGGTGGAAAGCGGCAGATGCTCGAACGCAATGCCGTACAATGT
Source organism: uncultured Sphingomonadales bacterium (assembly GCA_937870585.1). GTDB lineage: Bacteria > Pseudomonadota > Alphaproteobacteria > Sphingomonadales > Sphingomonadaceae > Aquisediminimonas. The sequence continues at coordinate 1,699 of CALMZE010000065.1, forward strand.
CAGCGCAATGCCGACGCGGCGGACGAAGGGACTGTCATATTGGCCGATGAGCTGCATCACTGCTCCTCTCAATCGAGGTGTTGCGCTATAACATAGACGTGCTGGTCGCTCAGGCAATCTATGATGGCAAATTGCTGCCAATAGCCCACGTCCTGAAATTCCCGGTGCACAGGTCGCGCGCAGCGATGGGGCGCGTATTGTGCAGAAGCCCCCTTCCACCAGTCGGGCGGGTCGCCTCGTAAAGCGTCCGAATCCACCCAGTCTGTGCGCGGAACGGGTTTTTGCCACCCCATGAATCCGGCTGTCCACGTCTTCATGGCAGGCGTACTGTCTAACGCCAAATAAATGACGCGGCTATCCAGTCCGGGGGCTGTATGGGCTTTAAGCCCCGTCAGCCCATGTGGCGGCGGAACCGCGAACACCTCCTCGAAGGCCCAGCTGTGCGGGCGCAAAATGTCCCATGACTCACTGAAGACGATCAGTGCCAGCACCATGAAGATTGGCAGACATGCACAGCCCAGCGGGACACCGGCCCATAGCAGCCAACTGCGTCGGGGGACTTTGCCCCGGATCAGGAAGATCACGGCTGCGATCAGCCCCACCCCTAGCAGCCCGAAAGGAAAGAGGATGAAGCCGAACATCATGCCATCAATGCCGGAAGTGGCGCATTCCGGTGAAGACCATCGCCAGCCCGCGCTCGTCTGCTGCGGCAATCACTTCATCGTCGCGGATCGAGCCGCCCGGCTGGATCACCGCCGTCGCGCCCGCTTCCGCAGCAGACAGCAGTCCGTCCGCAAAGGGGAAGAACGCGTCTGAAGCGACCGCACTGCCGACCGTTTTCGGCGCGGCCCAGCCGTATGTTTCGGCAGCTTCCTTGGCCTTGATTGCAGCGATGCGCGCACTGTCGCGGCGGTTCATCTGACCCGCGCCGATGCCCGCCGTCACGCCATCCTTGGCATAGACGATGGCGTTCGACTTGGTGTGCTTGGCGATGGTCCAGGCGAACAGGCAGTCTTTCAGCTCCTGATCGGTCGGCGCGCGCTTGGTGACGACCTTCAGATCGGCGGCGCTGATCTGGCCATTGTCGCGCGTCTGGACGATGTAGCCGCCTGCGATATTCTTGATGTTGAGGCCGGGCCGTGTGGGATCGGGCAGATCGCCGGTGATGAGCAGGCGGAGATTCTTCTTCTTGGCAAACACCGCGCGCGCCGCGTCGTCCGCCGCCGGGGCTGCCACGACCTCGGTGAAGATGCCCGCCATCGCTTCAGCGGTCGGCCCGTCGAGCGGACGGTTGACCGCGATGATGCCGCCAAATGCGGACACGGAATCGCATTCCAGCGCATTCTGATAGGCATCGAGCAGCGTCTCGCCCGTCGCCACGCCACACGGATTGGCGTGCTTCACGATGACCACCGTCGGCGGACCATCGCGGAATTCGGCCACGAGTTCGAGCGCAGCGTCTGCATCGTTGTAATTATTGTAAGAGAGTTCCTTGCCCTGCACCTGTTCGGCCTGCGCAATGCCGCGCGCGTGCGGGCCGCTGGGGATATAGAGCGCGGCGGCCTGATGCGGGTTTTCGCCATAGCGGAGTTCTTCGCGCTTGGTGGCGGTCACAGCGAGTGTATCGGGGAAGGCCTGGCCCTGATCGACATGCGCGAACCACTGGCTGATCATGCCATCATAGCTGGCGGTCAGCGCATAGGCCTTGGCGGCGTAGCGGCGGCGCTGCTCCAGAGTGGTGACGCCCGAGGCCACATCGGCATAATCCGCCGGATCGGTGACGATGGCGACATGCGCGTGGTTCTTCGCGGCAGAGCGCACCATGGACGGGCCGCCAATATCGATATTCTCGATAATCTCGTCCCGATCCGCGCCCTTGGCCACGGTCGCGGCGAAGGGGTAGAGGTTGACGACCACAAGGTCGATCGCGCCAATCTGGTGCTCGGCCATGGAGGCGAGATGCTCGGCATTGTCGCGCACCGCGAGCAAGCCGCCATGCACCTTGGGATGCAGCGTCTTGACGCGGCCATCCATCATTTCGGGAAAGCCGGTGAGTTCGGAAATATCCTTCACCGGCAGCCCGGCATCGCGCAGCGCCTTGGCGGTGCCGCCGGTGGAAACCAGTTCAACGCCCTTGGCCGCGAGCGCAGTGCCCAGCTCAACAAGGCCGCTCTTGTCAGACACCGAAAGCAAGGCCCGGCGGATCGTTACATCTGTCATCATTCGTCCTTCAACTTGCGCGTTTGAATATCCAGCCGATAGTGGCCCCGCCCGGATCGGACTGGCCGGAAATCACCAGCTGATGTGTGCCCCGGGGCAGGCCGTCCGGCCCCACCCATACCGATTCCTCCACCGCCAGCGCGCCACCGCGCGCGCGGAATTGCCACATGCGGCCATCGGGCAAGCGCAGCAGTGCGCCCAAGGCGTCCGCCGTCAGCGAAGGCTCGATGCCGGGTGCAAGGTGGAAACGGACAGCAAAGCCTGTCTCTCCCTTGCGCTTGCGGGCACTGGGCAACAACGTGTCTTCGCCGCGCACTTCGCTGCCGTCTGCGCTCAGCGCGACACTGCGCTGATGGGTAAAGCCGAAGCGCTTCAGATAGCCGTCATGGCTGGCTTCGATACGGCTGCCCGCTTCAATCTCCTGCCGGTCGAGCGCGGTTTCGGCCACGCCCTTACCAATCGCGCCCGCCTTCAGGATCGCGGTTGAATTGCTGTCTGCCAGCGTCAGCGTGGAATGCGCCGCTGTGGTCCGAAGCCCCTCGGCCAGTTCCTTCATCGCTGCGATGCCGCCAGCACGCGAGCCGCCGCAATTGACGACGATGCGCTGATCCCCGTCCGAAAATTCGATGGCGAGCGTTGACGCGCAGCCATTGGAGGTGAGGTGCGCCAGCGGGGGCGGGGCGGGGGCGATGATCAGCACCACCCCGCCGCTGCTCAAGCGCTGATAGCCCCATTCGCGCGTTTGCCGCAGCGGGCGCGTTACGCCGCCAATCGCCGCCAGCACAGCAGAAGCGTGAGGCCCCGGAAGGCAGCCCTGCCAGCTCGACAGGCCGCCATCGCCGAGCACCATGCCGGCGAGAACCGGCGCGGCGCGGGCAATGGCATCCTCCACCGGCTCCGGACAGGGCAGCTTGCGCATGGCATAAATGCTGCGCAGCATAATCAGCGCCTCCAGCACATCGGCCTGCGCATCGGGAGAGCGGCACAGCACGCCACCATCCCCGGTGATGCCCGTAGCCAGCGCCTTGGAGAGCCCCGCTTCACCAAAAAGGCGGCGCGGCTCATTGCCTGCGATCAACAGCCCGGCGGCCACCACGCCGCACCATGCCGTGATGCGCTGCACGCCCAGCGGCATCCGCTCTGCCGTGCCATCGAGATGACGGCCCGCGCGCGCGAAATGATTGAGCACAGACGAGCGATAAACCAGATCGGTGCTGGAGAGGATCAGCGGCGCATAGGCCGCCCAGAACAGCAGTCGCCGCGCCGTCACATCGGGAGCCCAGGCGGGTTCGCTCACTGTATCGGCATGAGTGTCAAGCCAGGCATGGGTAAGTTTTTCAGCGAGGCTTGTGGCCTCAGCACGGTCGATCAAGGCGAGATCGCGCAGCCAGCCAAAGCCATGCACCGATCGGCGGAATCCCGCGCTGGCTGACGCCACCGGTAAGGCGCCCGGCGTCGTTTGCTGCACTTCCCCCTGCACGACCCACAAGCCCGCCGCGAGCGCAGCGCCGACATCCCCATCACCCGCAATGGGATCATCGGGCACGCCAGAGAGCTTGAGAGGATGGCGGCCCTTCAGCCGGAAACTATGGAGCGGCGTCTGCCAGATCAGGCGATAGAATCGCGCCATGATCCGGTCCCCCAGCGAGACGCCACCGCCCGCCTGACGCACCAGCCTTTTGCCGGGGGCGATGCCGTCCGGTTCATTGGCCTGTTCAGCGCGTTCGGGAGTGTCGTCCATCGTTCGGGTCAGCCGGCCCTCAGGCCTGCAATGTTGGTGGCATAAGCCGATGGACCGCCCTTGAAGGTCGCGGTGCCCGCCACCAGCACATCGGCCCCGGCGGCAATCACGCGGGGCGCGGTGTTGGCATCCACCCCGCCATCGACCTGCAAGCGGATATCGAGCCCGCGCTTGTCGATATTCTTGCGGATCGCGTCGATCTTCTTGAGCTGGCTTTCGATGAAGCTCTGCCCACCAAAGCCGGGGTTCACGCTCATGACGAGGATCAGGTCAATCTCTTCATACATATAGTCGAGCATCTTGGCGGGCGTGGAGGGATTGAGTGAAATCCCCGCCTTTTTGCCCAGCGCCTTGATCCGCTGGATCGTGCGATGAAGATGCGGCCCGGCCTCCTGATGGACGGTGATGTAATCCGATCCCGCTTCGGCAAAGGCATCGAGCATCGGATCAACCGGCGTGATCATCAGATGCACGTCCATCACCTTTTGCGTGTGCGGGCGCAGCGCCTTCACCACCATCGGTCCAATCGTGATGTTGGGCACGAAATGGCCATCCATCACATCGACATGGATCCAGTCAGCGCCTGCGGCATCAATGGCGCGGACTTCTTCCCCCAGCCGCGCAAAATCAGCGGAGAGGATGGACGGAGCGATCAGGACAGGGCGGGTCATGGCTATGGCCTTAGACCGCACATGCCACTATCGCAACCGCTCAACCCCGCTGAAACCGGGCAATGAAGAAGCCATCGCAACCAAATTGTGGATAAATCCGCACCCAGCCCTTGGGGTTGCTCCGGATTGGACCCACAAGCTGTTGATCGGTCACTGGATTCAGCACCAGCCCTGCGGAGTCGGCAGTGGCGGCCACGCCCTCCCCTTCCTCCGGTTCGAGCGAGCAGGTCGCGTAGATCAAAGTCCCGCCGGGTTTGAGCCAGCCAGCGACCCGTGCAAGCATGGCCTTTTGCGTTTCAGCGAGTTGCGCAATGTCCTTCGGGCGCACGCGGTGCAGCACATCGGGATGGCGCGCGAAAATGCCGGTGGCGGTGCAGGGCGCATCGAGCAGGATCGCATCGACGGGCTCCTTGGGCTGCCAGTGGAGCAGATCGCCCTTCACCAGTTGGGCCTCCAGCCGGGTGCGGGTGAGATTCTCCTTTAACCGCTCCAGTCGCGCGGGATGCGAATCGACGGCGGTCACAGCCCAGCCTTGCGCGGCGAGCTGCATCGTCTTGCCGCCGGGCGCTGCGCAGAGATCAAGCACAGTCCGCCCCCCGCCCGCGCCAAGCAGGCGCGCGGGGATGGAGGCGCTGAGATTCTGCACCCACCACGCGCCGTCTTCAAAGCCGGGCAGGCTTGTGATCGCTTTGTCTCCGGGCAGGCGGACATGGCCGGGGGCGAGCGAGCTGCCCTCCAGCGCCGCCGCCCATTTTTCGGTTTCGGCGGCATCGCGCAGCGTGACATCAACCTCAGGCGGCGTGGACAGGGCTTCGGCGGCGAGGCCGACCATAGTCAAACCCCATGCCTTCTCCCACCGCATTTCAACGGCGGGCAGCAGCATCGGCACTGTCCGCAACTGCGCCTTCTGGCGAAGCAGTGTGCCGAGCACACCATGCACCAGACGGCGCGGCCCGCCTTCTACCAGCGGCAACGCGGTGGCGACAGCAGCATGTTCGGGCGTTTTGAGGATCAGCGCCTGTGTGAGCGCGATGCGCAGCACCATCCGCGCCTTGGCATCATCAGGCAGTCGTTGGCGCGTCGCGCCGTCGATCAGATCATCCAGATCGGGCAGGCGGCGCAGCGTTTCCGACGCAATGGCATGAGCCAGCGCCCGATCCTCGGACTTCTCGATCCCGCGCGTAGCAGCAGCCAGCGCGGATTCAAGCGGCTGCCCGCGCCGCAGCACGGCATCGAGCAGTTGCAACGCCGCACGCCGCGCGGGAAGGCCGGGGATGTCGGTCATGGTAGCTCCTGAAATTTCCTCCCTATCGTCTTGCGATGGGGAGGGGGACCATGCGCAGCATGGTGGAGGGGCATGTTCGGGAAGGGCCATCCCCTCCGTCAGACGCTGCGCGTCTGCCACCTCCCCATCGCAAGACGATGGGGAGGATTACAGGCTTTACCAGCTCCCGCCATCACACCGGACATGGCTGCCCGAAACGTTGGACGAAGCCGGGCTGGCGAGGAACAGCGCCGCTGTCACGATCTCCTCCGGATATCCGGGGCGACCCAGAGCGTTGGGCGCGGTTTCGCGCTTGTCCTGCGTCCAGGCCTTGGCGATGTCGGTCAGGAACGGTCCGGCGGCGAGCGAGTTCACCCGCACCTTGGGGCCGAATTCATGCGCGAGGCTGAGGGACATATGGTTGAGCGCCGCCTTCGCCGCGCCATAGGGCACAACGCCCGGCAGGGGCATCGTGCCGCCCACCGACGAAATATTGATGATCGCGCCGCCCTCTCCCTGCGCCATGCGATAGCCG
>CALMZE010000066.1 GCA_937870585.1 uncultured Sphingomonadales bacterium
GGCCGGGCTTACAAGAGCTATCGCGGCATGGGTTCGGTCGGTGCGATGGCGCGTGGTTCGGCAGATCGCTATTTCCAGCAGGACATCAAGGATCAACTGAAGCTTGTGCCCGAAGGCATTGAGGGGCAGGTGGCCTATAAGGGTCCAGCAAAGGATGTGATCCACCAGCTTGTCGGCGGCGTGAAGGCGGCGATGGGCTATACGGGTTCGAAGACCATCAAGGATTTGCAGGCACGCGCACAATTTGTCCGCATCACCAATGCCGGTCTGCGGGAAAGCCATGTGCACGATGTGTCGATCACGCGTGAGGCCCCCAATTATCCCACGCGGGGGTAAGCGCGGATTGGTGCAACATTTATTCCGTTCATGTCGAGCGTAGTCGAGACACCGGGCTGTGTCTCGACTACGCTCGACATGAACGGATTCTCATTCAGATCGGCAATATAGCATGACCCCATCAGCCCGTGTGCAAGCCTCGATCGAGCTGCTTGACCTTATCATTGCTTCGACACGTGAAAACGGCCCGGCGGCAGACACGATCATCGCCAACTGGTTCAAGACGCGGCGCTTTGCGGGCTCCAAGGACCGGCGCGCGATCCGCGATCATGTTTATGCCGCGATCCGCGCCTTTGGCATGATGCCCAAGACCGGGCGTATGGCGATGATCGGGCTGACCAAGGGCAATAAGGAGCTCGCTGCCCTGTTCGATGGCTCGCCCTACGGCCCCGGCGTAATCGAAGAGGGCGAACAGCGCGTCGCGCGCTCTCCGCTCGCGCCCTGGCTCGGTGCGTTGATTGACCCGGCAGAGCATGACGCGCTGCTGGAGCGCGCCCCGCTCGACATTCGCGTCAACAGCCTGTCGACAACCCGCGAGCGGATGCTGGAGCAGTTCGAGGGCGCGCAGCCGATTGCGGGCACGCGCGATGGCTTGCGGCTGCCCGAAGGCACGGCGGTCGAATCCTCGCTCGCCTTTCGCGACGGGCTGATCGAAGTGCAGGATGCCGGGTCTCAACTGATTGCCGATGCGTGCGCTGCGCAGCCGGGCATGACCGTGGTCGATCTCTGCGCCGGGGCGGGGGGCAAGACGCTCGCTCTTGCGGTCGCCATGCGCAATGAAGGCCGCCTGATCGCCACCGACACCAACCGCGACCGCATCCAGCGGCTCCCCCCACGCGCGGAGCGCAATGGCGCGGTCCATGTGGAGACGCATCTGCTCAATCCGGGCGAAGAGCGCGACGTGCTCGATGCGTTCAATGATCAGGCGGACGTGGTGCTGGTCGATGCGCCGTGCAGCGGCAGCGGCACATGGCGGCGCAATCCCGAAGCGCGCTGGCGGATCACGCCGGATCGGCTGAAGACCATCAACAGCCTGCAAGGCCATGTGCTCCGGTTGGGCGCGCGGCTGGTAAAGCCGGGTGGGGCGATGGTTTATGCGGTCTGTTCGCTGATCAAATCCGAAGGCGCGGATCAGATCGCCACCTTCCTCTCGCGCAACAAGGATTGGTCTGCCGAGCGGCTCGATCTGCCGATGGGCCGGCCGGATTCGAAGGGCTGGATGCTCTCGCCCGCGCAGGATGGGTGCGATGGATTTTTCATCGCCCGTTTACGCAGAAGCTGCTAGACCGCTGCTCTAATGAATGCGTTGGAGATGTTCATGCGCTTTTCGCCGCCTGCTCTGGCCCTGTCTTTGGCCCTGTTGACCGTTTCCAGCGTTAGCTATGGCAAGAAGCGCGCGGACCATGAAATCAGCCCGCTCTCCCAGTCTTTGGTGGTCCAGGGCAAGGCTGCGCTCAATTCCGGCAAGCATGATGAGGCGGTGGACCGACTGGAAACCGCGCTTGCGGTCGATCCGCTCAACCGGCAGGCTTATATCGTTCTGGGTGATGTGGCGCGGAAGCAGGATCTGCCCGGCAAGGCCATCCGCCTCTATCGCGAGGCGCTGCTGATCGAACCCAATGACGTTGTAGCGCTGGGCGGGCAGGGCGAAGCGATGGTGCAGAAGGGTGCGCTGGGCAAGGCGCGCGAAAATCTGGATCGCATCACGAAACTCTGTATTTCCGTGTGCCCGGAGCAGGACCGGCTGTCTGGCCTGATCAAGAAGGCCGAGGACAAGCCCGTCATCGCAGCGGCTGATGTGAAGCCCAAGGCTGAGGTTGCTGTTGATGCGGTGAAGCCGAAGCCTGAGGTTGAGGCGGAGAAGAAGTAGGGCGGGATCCTGCAAAGAGATATTGGGGACTGTTTGTCTGACTCACTCCGCTCATGGTGAGGAGGGGCTGAGCTTGTCGAAGACCCGTCTCGAACCACCGACGGTCCTTCGAGACACCGCTTCGACAGGCTCAGCGGTTCCTCAGGATGAGCGGTTCAGATTTAAGGCGCCGTTCATCCTAACCCAACGCCCGCGCCAGCCTCACAAAATCGCCCACCTCCAGCGTTTCAGCCCGCCGGGCTGGATCAATGCCGAGCCCGGTGAGGGCCTCCACTGCGCCGGGAACGCTCTTCAAACTCTGGCGTAGCATCTTGCGGCGCTGGCCGAACGCAGCGGCGGTCAGGCGTTCGAGCAGGGCAGGGGAGACGCCTTCCGGCATGGCTTCGGGCGTGAGGTGGACCACGGCAGACATCACCTTGGGCGGCGGCGTGAAGGCAGAGCGGTGGACCGGCATGGCGATCCGCGCGGCGCTGCGCCATTGCGCGAGCACCGCCAGACGTCCGAACGCATCTGATCCGCTGCCTGCAACAATGCGCTCGGCCACTTCCTTCTGGAACATCAGGGTGAGACTCGCCCAGCGCGGCGGCCATTCTGTACCGCCCAGCCAGCCGACGAGCAGCGCCGTGCCGACATTATAGGGCAGGTTGGAGAGGATATGCCCGCCCTCCGGCAGCACGTCCGCCAGCGGAATGGCGAGCGCATCGCCTTCGATCACGCGCAACTGGCCGGGAAAAGCCTCTGCGAGTTCGGCAAGCGCGGGCAGGCAGCGCCGGTCTCTCTCCACCACGGTAACATTCGCTCCGGCGCGCAGCAAAGCGCGGGTCAGTCCGCCGGGGCCGGGGCCGACTTCATAGACAGGCTGCCCTTCAAGCGAGCCGGGGATGGCCGCGATCCGCGTGAGCAATTGCTCATCAAACAGGAAATTCTGCCCCAAGGCTTTGGACGCGGCGAGCCCATGGGTGCGCACCGTCTCACGCAGCGGCGGCAGTTGAACGCTCACTGGGTGGTCGTGGGGCAGGGCTGATTGTGGCGCGCGCGGCAATCGGTGGCGCTGGCCGCCATGCGGATGGCGGCAATCATCGCGCCGGGTTCCGCCAGCCCGCGCCCGGCAATGTCGAACGCGGTGCCATGATCGGGCGAGGTGCGGACGATGGGCAGGCCGAGCGTGGTGTTCACGCCATCATCAAAATGCAGCGTTTTCAGAGGGATCAGCGCCTGATCATGATAGAGGCACATGGCAACATCATAGTGCGCGCGCGCGCGGGTGTGGAACATCGCGTCTGCCGCGAACGGCCCGCTGGCATCAATGCCTTCTTCGCGCAATTGGGCGATGGCGGGCGCGATGATCTTTTCCTCTTCGCAGCCGAGCATCCCCTTTTCACCGGCATGGGGGTTGAACCCGGCAAAGGCGAGGCGCGGATTTTCAATGCCATAATTGCGCGCCAGAGACCGCGCCGTGACCCGCGCCTTGGCCAGCAGCAGATCGACCGTGAGGATGCCTGCTACTTGCGCAAGCGGGACATGCGTCGTGATCGGCACCACGCGCAGGCTTGGCCCGGCGAGCATCATCACGACATTATCCTTCGCCATGCCGCAGCGTTCGGCGATGAATTCGGTCTGGCCGGGATGGGAAAAGCCGATCGCCTGCAATTGCGATTTGGAAACCGGCCCGGTGACGATGGCCGAAGCCGCGCCGGAGCGCGTGATCCCGACCACCATTTCGAGCGAATCGAGCGCGCAGCGTGCGCCTTCCATATCGGGTTGGCCGGGGCGAATGTCTCCGCCATCTGCGACCTGAATAACCGGCAGCGCATCGCCAAAGACCCGCGCTGCGTCCCCCGGATCGGTGATGCGTTCGAGCGGGCCGCGCCACACGGCTTCAATCGAGCGGACATCGCCCACGGCAAAAAAGGGCGGCAATTGGTGAGACTTGCGGGCCACCCACGCCTTGGCGACGATTTCCGGCCCCACGCCAGCGGGATCGCCGAGCGAAATGGCCAGCGGAAGGTCCGCGCAGTTCAAGACCGGGCCGATCCTATTTGAACTCGATCACGGCATCACGCCGCAAATCGCGCAACAGGATCTGGGCGCGCTTGGAGAGACGTTCATTTTCAAAGCGGCTGCGCACATTTTCAGGGTCCACGCCGCTTTCAACCGGCGGCTCATCACGGCCACACAGCGTCAGCACGCGCACGCCATCTTCCACCGAACCGAACGGCTTGGTCGATTCACCCACCTGCATGGTCAGCAAGGCCTGAAGGAGCTGGGGCGGCAATTCGCGGGCAGAGAGTTCATTGTCCACCAGTTCCGCGCCAAATTGCTTGGCCACACCTTCAGCGCCGCCGCAGCCGCCCATTTTGGATGTGGCATCGCCAAAGGCAGCGATCTGTGCGTCCAGCTGTTCCTTGGTTGTGCCTGCTGCAATTGGCAGAGACAATTGGCGCAGCGCCAGCGTCGCATCACGCGGATCGGCCATCAACACCTGACGGACATCGGCGAGATAGAGAAGCGAGAGGCCGCCGGGCACTTCAATCGGGCCAACCAGCTGGCCGGGCTGCATCCCCTGAACCGCCTGTGCCATCGAATCGGGCAGAACGCCCGCGCGCACCCAGCCCAGATCACCGCCCTGAATGGCTGTAGACGCTTCCGAGAATTGCCGGGCATAGGCGACGAACGATGCGCCCTGCTTCAGCTTCTCGACAATCTGTTCCATGTTGCGCGCAACATCGGGCAGGGTTTCCGGCGATGCAGAAAGATAAATCTCGCTCACCCGATATTCGGACTTGCCGCGATCCGCATTGAGTCGCGCAATATATTCATTCACTTCAGCTTCGCTGACATTCACGTCAATATTGCGCCGAATCAGGCGGCTCCAAGCCATTTCGCCTTCGATCTGGCGGCGCAT
>CALMZE010000067.1 GCA_937870585.1 uncultured Sphingomonadales bacterium
CCACCCGCGTTCCCTCCGACGCGGCTTCGACGATCCTGCAACAGAACGGTCAGATCAAACCCGTGCTGCGGAAGAACCAGGGCGAAGATGTCGGCATCACCGTGGCCCAGGATTTCGATTTCTCGACCGTTTACGGCCTTGCGCTAAAATAATGGCGGCACCGGGCAAAAATACCGCTGTCCTCGACAGCGTGACGGCCCCGTTGCGCAAATATCTCGACGACGAGCGCGTCACCGAACTGGTCATCAACCGCCCCGGCGAGGTCGGAATCGAACGGCGCGGCGGCTGGACATGGGAAAGCGAGCCCAGCCTCGATTTCAGAAATCTAATGGCGCTGGCGACGGCCGCCGCCGCATTCACCGCGCAGGACATCACCCGCGAAAACCCAATCGTTTCGACGATCTTCCCAACCGGCGAGCGAGTGCAAATCATCGTGCCACCCGTCGTCCCCGACGAAACGGTGTCGGTCACGATTCGCAAGCCATCGACCGTGACGATGACGTTGGCCGATTTCGAGGCGACAGGACTGTTCAGGGAAACGCGCATCGCCGAAAAACAGGTGTCGGCTCAAGAACTGGACTTGCTCGCGCTGCTCAAGGCCGGCCGCCACGTCGAGTTTTTCGACCGCGCCGTCAAAGCCAGACTCAACATCCTGATCTCGGGCGCGACCGGATCGGGGAAGACCACGCTATCAAAGGGCCTGATTCAACTCATCCCGTCCGAAGAGCGATTGCTGACAATCGAGGACACGCGCGAACTGATCGTCCCGCACAAGAATGTCGTCCACATGCTCTATGCCAAGGACGGCCAAGGCACCGCGAACGTCACGGCCAAGCACTTGCTCGAAAGCGCGCTCCGAATGCGCCCCGACCGCATCTTGCTTCAGGAGCTGCGCGACGGGACGGCCTTCTTCTACCTGCGCAATGTTAACTCGGGTCATCCCGGCTCGATCACGACCATCCACGCGGATTCGGCGGAACTGGCGTTCGAGCAACTGACCCTGCTGGTCAAGGAAAGCGAAGGCGGCTCCGATCTGGCACGCGGCGACATTCGCGCGCTGCTCAAGGTGCTCGTCGATGTGGTTGTCCAGACCAAGAAAACCGACGGCGAGTTCCGCGTGACGGAGATCTATTATGACCCGGAAAGCAGGCACCTCGCCTGACGGCGGGGCAGCACGATATTTGATCGCCTTGCCGCTCGGAGCTTTGATTGCGCTCGCCATCGCCAGCATGATCGGCTGGATCGTGCTGGGGCTTCCGGTGGCGGCCTACGATCCGCTCAAAATGCCGCAGTTCGTCTGGTATTATCGCGGCGACCCGCGCGTCGTGAAAGCGATGGCCGGCGGTCTGGCGGGTGGCGTCACGCTGCTTGCCGGGCTGATCTATGCCCTCTGGGCGCGCGGCGCACCGCTCCACGGGGCCGCCCGGTTCGCCAATGAGCGGGAAATCAAACGGCACGGTTTCCGCTCGACCTCGGGAATCGTCGTCGGACGCAAGGGCGGACGCTTCCTGACCTTTGGCGGCAGCGAGCATGTCCTGGTCGAAGCCCCGACCCGCTCGGGCAAAGGCACCGGAATCGTCATTCCCAACCTGCTGACATGGCAAGGCTCGGTGGTCGTCCTCGATGTGAAGCGCGAGAATTTTGACGCGAGTGCGGGGTTCCGCGCGCACTACGGTCAGCAGGTGTTCCTGTTCAATCCGACCGACCGGCAGGGACGCACTGCGCGCTACAACCCGCTCGCCTATATCGACCGCAGCGACCCCGACGATGTGATTATCGAGTTGCAAAAGATTGCCACGATGCTGTTCGTTGCGCCCGATCGCGGTGAAGCCTTCTGGGCGAACGGCGCACGAACCGGCTTTGCCGGAGTCGGCGCCTGGCTTGCGGAAACCAGCGACGAACCGCTGACGATGGGCGCGATCTACCGCTACCTGTCCGAAGGCGATGCGCGCAGCTTCTTCAAGAAGGAACTGGCCAACCCCAGCCTCAGCCTCTCCACGGGTTGCCGGACGGCCTTGGCCGATTTTGCCGGTGGCTCGGACAACAGCTTTGCCGACATCAAGAAGACCATCACCAACGTCCTCGGCCTATGGCTCAATCCACTGGTCGATACGGCCACCTCGGCGAGCGATTTCGACCTGCGCGATCTGCGTAAGCGGCACATCTCGATCTTCCTCGGGGTGTCGCCCGACGAACTCGACCGGATCGCCCCACTCTATAATCTGCTGTTCCAGCAGCTCATCGACCTGAACGTGCGAGAATTGCCCGATGACACGGCGCCGGTTCCGGTGCTGGTCATCCTCGACGAATTTGCCCGTCTCGGCCGCGCCTCGATCATCGCAAGCGCCTTCTCCTTTGTCGCCGGCTACGGCATCCGCCTGCTCCCGGTGATCCAGTCACGCTCGCAATTGCGCGGAGTTTACGGCGAGCATGTCGCCGACGAAATCGTCGCCAATTGCGGGGTCGAAGTGGCCTTTACCCCCAAGGAACTGCGCGTTGCCAACGAGTTGTCGGATCGCATCGGCTATGTCGGGCAGGAAAGCGTCACCCGATCGCTGACGATCAACGGCTGGCTCGCCAATCGCTCCAAATCCATCGCGGAGCAGCGCCGCGCCCTGTTGCTGCCCCAGGAACTGATGCAATTCCCGACAGACCGGCTGATCCTGCTGCGCGGCGGTATCCCGCCAATCATCGGCATCAAGATCTTCTATTTCAAAAGTCGCTTCTTCAAGAAGCGAGCTTTCCCGCCGCCCGCCGGGCCGCCCATCGAAAAGCCAACACGCCGGAATATCGCTCCCCCGCCGTTCCGCGACATGACCGACGAAGAGGCAGCGGGAAATTCCGCTCAGCCGCTGGCGCAGGATGACATCCGCACCGAAGACTATCCGAGCTTTTTTGCCGATCTGCTGACTCTGGATCGCGACGGCCAGGCAAGCATGATCATAGAGGAAGGCGATGAACATGGCTGACACACCGGAAGGAAGCGCGCCTTCGGGGCGCAGCCGGACCGCCAAGCCAAAGCCAGTCACGGCGAAGGCTGCCCTGGAGAAGCCCAGGCGCAAATCCGAACCGCCCACCGTCACCGACGATCTCACGG
>CALMZE010000068.1 GCA_937870585.1 uncultured Sphingomonadales bacterium
TTGAAGATACGGATCTCGATATGCGGATGATGCGCCATGGCGATCATCGCATCAGATGTATGGCTGGTGCCGATGTCGTCGATCAGGATCCGCACCCTGACGCCGCGATCGGCCGCGGACAGGGCCTCGGCCAGAAGAAGGCGGCCGGTCAGATCGTCGTGCCAGATGTAATACATCAGATCGAGCGAGCGCTCGACCTTGCGCGCCGACAATCCACGTGCCGCGAAGGCGTCGAGATTCTCGTCCAGCAAAAGCAGGCCGCTCTCACCGGGGTGCGCATCCGTCGTGGCGCCAATACGCTGATCGAGCGGCGTCCGGCCGCGTTCGATCGACAGTGCGTAGGAAGGCTCCCCCTGCGCGCGACTGGCGAACAGGCCGTAGACCCAGGTCGCGAGCATCGACGCCGCGACGAAGCCCAGGCAGGCAAGGATGACGATCCGGATCAGACGGCAGCATCCGCCTGCGGCTGCTGGCGCACGAGCAGGACATCGCAATCGAGACGGCTGAGCAGCGCCCGCGCCGTGCTGCCGAGCACCGCCACCGTCAGGGCCGATCGACCGTGCGTTCCGATCACGGCCAGGTCGGTTTCGCTCAGCTTCACATGATTGCGGACAACCTCGCAAACCTCGCCATAGTCGACATTGATATCCAGCCTGTCGCGTGCGTCGGCGGGCAGATCGGTCCTGTCCAGAAAGGCATCCAGATCATAGGCTATCCTGGCCTGCAGCGCAGCTGCCGGCCCTTCCCGGCCCCGAAGTGCCTCCAGCGGCACGTGATAGGCGTGAACGAGAGTGATCTCGGCAGCGGGGAATGCGGCCATGGCCGTGCGAAGCGCCTGGGCCGAGCAGCCGGAGAAATCGGTTGCGACCAAGACCCGGCGATAGTGGTGCTGAGTCTTTTCCTTCACGATAAGCACCGGCGCATGAGCATGGCGTATCATGCGCTCCACGGTCGTGCCGATCAGGAAATCCCCGATATCGTCATGGCGCGAGATGCCGGTCACGATGAGATCCGCCCCGCATGCGGTTGACGCTTCCAGCACCGCCTGCGAGACGGCGCCGGTGGCGAGGCGTGTCTCGACCGGAATATCCGGGTCCGCCACCTCCGCCCGCAAGCGGGCATGAAGGCGACTCTCGGCAGCCTGCAGTCCGTCGAGCATGTCTGCGGGATCGGGATCCCTCTGAACATGGAGAAGAACCAGATGTGCGCGCCACTCGCTCGCCAGCTGTATCGCGCGGTCGCGGGCTCGGTCGCAGCGACCGCTAAAATCGGTTGGAAACAGAATCGTTCGCGGGGTCATATCGACGCAACATAGCAGCAGTGGTCCGCCAACCAAGGAACGTGTCGCCGTGTATTTGCAGGACGGACAGAAATGTTCTTCGGCAAGGATTCGCTGGCCGTCGCGAAGCAGACCGATATTATGGCCTGATCAGAAGAGGATGGATAAGATCACAACACCAGACATCATATTGCGAACCCCGACGCTCACTGCCGTGGCAACGGCCGGCGCATCCCACGCACCATCGACACGCTTCTCGCGCCGAACGCTTCTTGCCGGCACCATGACTGCCGCGCTCTGCCTGACCGCCGCTCCGATCCGCGCTATGGCGCTTGATCCAGGATCGATCGCGGCGAGCGTGGAAGCGTTACGGCCAGGAGAGTTCCTGTGGGCGCCCGAAACGGCTCCCGATGGTCCGGTGGTCATCATCGTCAGCCTCGCCAGGCAGCGGGCCTATGTCTATCGCAACGGCGTCCTGATCGGCATCTCGACCGTTTCCACCGGCGCAGCCGGCCACGAAACGCCCACCGGGGTTTTCACCATCCTCCAAAAGAAAGTCGCGCACAGATCGAACCTCTACAATGACGCGCCGATGCCCTACATGCAGCGCCTCACCTGGGACGGGATTGCCATGCACGCCGGCAATCTTCCGGGCTATCCCGCCTCGCACGGATGCATCCGGTTTCCCCTGACGTTCGCCGAGCACCTCTATGATGTCACGCAGCTTGGCCTGACGGTCATCATCACGCAGGCAAGCGAGATTCCGCGCTTTGCCCCAGCTCCCCGTATCCTGCAGGATACGGCCCGGCGCTCGTCGTTCGGGAATGCCTTTTTGACGGTCTGGCAGCCAGAGAAAGCACTCACAGGGCCGATCTCCATAATCGTCAGCGCGGCGGACCAGCGCGCCGTGGTGTTGCGAAACGGCATCGAAATCGGTTCGGCGCCTGTCGCCATCCGCGGCAAGATCTCCGGCCTTCAGGCCTTCAACCTCGCCTCCATCGACGAACACGGGACGCATTGGATGTTCCTCCCTGTATTTGGCGGTGCACAGACGGGGGAAGTCTCGCGGCAGGACCGGGAGCGGCTAATCCTTCCCGAGGACTTCAGACGGGGCCTGCTGTCGGTGCTCAAACCGGGAAGCACGCTGATCGTCACGGCCGATACCCTCGAAAGCGGGAGTACAGGCACATCCCTGACCGTGCTCACGGGCGAGGATGCCCAAGCGGATACAAACGAACGATGACGTTGTGCAATCCCGACTTCGCGTCCATCGCAGCGTCTTACCGCCTGATTCCAAACAATCCCCTGCCGTAATTGCGAAGACCGGCCTAATTACGACATACTCACCAGAGGATTTGACTTCGATGTCCCGATCATTGCGCGTTCCAGTTTCCCTTGCCGCCGCCATCCTGCTGGGGCTGTCCTCGGCGGCTCCGTCACTGGCTGAAACCGCGCCCGCTGCGCCACCTTCGGCCGACGCCACGGCAATCGCGGTACCCGACGGATTTGAGTTGGCGCCGGACGGCACAACTCTTGTCCACGTGGCCAGCGGCCTGCGCTTCCCGGAGGAATTCGAGGGCTTTACCCGCCTCAGGGAACGGGCATTCGATCCGGGCGGCGAGTATATCGCCATCGGCTACGACCGGCCACTCGGCACCGGCGACGATCGCATCGTGGTGCGGATGGCGGTGGTCCATATCGACCAGATGCCGCCACGCGACCACTATATGATCATGCGTCAGGCTACGATGTCCCATTTTGCCGCGCCGACCATCGTGTCGGAAGGACCGGCGACGATCCCAACCAATCGCCGCCTCAAGGCCTATCGCGGAACTTTCACCGGCTATCGCGACGGCAAACCATGGCGTTCCAGCCTGACGACAGTCGACTATGGCTATTGGAGCGGACGCATGACGGCCGCCTATCCCGAAAGCGAAGCTGCCGAAGCTGAGAAATATCTTGGCGTGCTGCTGGCGGAAATCCGCGCGCAGCGCCCAAAGGCGCCGAAACGGTAGACTGGGGACGATGCCCGCGCGAAACCGCTCACTTTGACGGAGCAAGCAGCGAGAGGAGGCGCCGCCAATCTTGTTCGATCATCCGCCAGCGAAAAACGGCAAGCATGTGGGTCAGCAATCGGGAAAGATAATTCCTTTCCCGTGATCGGGCTACGATTTCGTGGACCTCCCTTTCGGTCCACGGCTTCCATTGTCCAGCGACGGCGATCATGTTCGAGCGGAAGGCCGTATCGCTTCATCTCGCAATATACGCTCGGTTTCCGTTATCCGAATGGGGATTGCCGCAGTTATTGAGCGACGTAGTGCAAGTTATCCTTGCCCAGTTCGGCTCCCGTTCCGCTATTTCCTGGGCTGGAAGCTGATGCGGCTTGTAAGCCCCTCTAACGCGCCTCTCACTCATACGCGACGTTCCGCAGCGATCAAAGCGGCCTGATAGGCCGCATCCTCACCCATAATCGCACGCGCTGTCGCGATTAGTTCAGGACTCGCATTACGTGGACGACCCGTATCGAACGGGGGGCTGGATCATATTCGATCGCGAGTTACGTAATTTTTGCAGTCTCTTCACCCCGAAGTTTCGCAAGAAGACGGATTCCGAAATCGATCCCCGCGGTCATGCGAAGGCCAAAGCTGTGAACATAGCCGTCATGCACGTCGAAACCATATTGGAGGCAGCCGTCGAACCGGATGATCTGGAATTGGCGCTGCCTCTCATGAGCCGCCTGCAGGAGGCCATGATCACATGAACTAGGCCGGGTCTCTCCAATCTCTATGGATTCAAGCGTGACGGCCCCTTCACCGAGTGCCGATTTCAGCGTGGTGCGACAAATGTAGACCGATTCAAGTAGGGATTGCTGAGCTATGCCGGCTACCAATCATCGTCAGGGTTTCGTCAGGAAAGACTGTTGAACTTTTTCACGGCATTTTACGAAGGACACCATGAGCCGACTAAGATCCCATCCCGAACGCCATGCGGTGTCACGCATCGGCTGGCTACGCGCGGCAGTGCTGGGAGCCAATGATGGGATCGTTTCGACCGCGAGCCTCATCGTCGGCGTCGCAGCCTCCGGCGCGGGCAAGGCCAATATCCTGGTCGCAGGGATGGCGGCGCTGGTGGCAGGCGCCATGTCGATGGCCGCCGGCGAATATGTCTCGGTCAGCTCTCAGGCGGACACGGAGAATGCCGACCTCGCCCGGGAAAGAGGTGAACTCGCCGTTCAACCGGTGCTCGAGCATCAGGAACTGGCGGACATCTACGTCAAACGCGGTCTGAATGAGGAACTGGCCCGGCAGGTAGCCGACGAACTAATGGCAAAGGATGCGCTGGCCGCGCATGCCCGCGACGAACTCGGCATTTCCGAAGTCGTGACCGCCCGCCCTATCCAGGCCGCGCTCACATCCGCCGCAACTTTCAGCACAGGCGCCCTCATGCCCCTGATGTTGGTCGCCGTCGTTCCGCATGATAGCCTCGTCGCAATCGAGGTCGCGGCAACCCTGTTGTTTCTCGCACTGCTGGGCGCGCTTGGCGCCTGGGCCGGGGGCGCCCGCCCCATGAAATCAATCCTACGGGTCACATTCTGGGGCGCGCTGGCCCTGGCTGCGACCGCGGGCATCGGGAGGCTGTTCGGAACAGTGGTTTGAACCACGCTGCTCACATCGTCAGGATTCGGTCAGTGAACACCCGTAGCCCTTCCAGCTGGAAAGGCGAACGTGATGACAAATTCTGAATATACAAGGACATTCAAGGTTTGGGACACGCCGCTACGGCTATTCCATTGGCTGCTGGTCCTAGCGATCTCGATCGCGTTTCTCTCTTCCGACGACGATAGTCCGATCGCATCGTGGCATATGGTCGCAGGATGGTCTGCTGCTGCCTTGCTTGCGTTCCGTCTGATCTGGGGCTTCGTCGGAGGCGAGCATGCCCGGTTCGTGAATTTCATTCGGCCAACAGCAATCGCCACCCATGCACGCGACCTTCTAGCTGGCCATCCTCGACGTTCCGTGGGTCATAATCCACTGGGCGCGATCGCAGTCGTGGCGCTGATCGGATTGACCGGAATCGTCATCTGGAGCGGCAGCAGCGTTGCGGCAGGCGGCATGGACAAAGACCTTCATGAAGCCCTCGCCTACAGCCTGCTTGCTTTGATCGGGCTTCATGTCGGCGCCGTGCTGTTGATGTCGCTGCTCACCGGCGAAAACCTTGTTCGCGCGATGATCAGCGGCCGCAAGAAGAACAGCCTCTATCCGAATGTGCGTGAGGCTCGGGGACCAGGCTTGTTTGCGGCTCTACTTGGTGCCGCAGCGATCGTTCTGGCAATCATCGCCATTGTCATGGTGGATCCGACCGCCTTCGCGCCGCAGCAACGCCATTCCCATCACGGTTCGCACGAGGAAAGGGATTGAAAACATCGGTTGATGGTCTGGTAGAAAGCTTCAATCCTTCTTGCCTTTCGTTCCTGGTGGAAAGTCTACATTAAACCCATGCGCCTTCTCATCGTCGAAGATAATGAGCGAATGGCGGCACTGATCGCCGACGGTCTTCAGCGCCGGGGCTTCGTGTGTGTCAACGGCGGTCTGATTCCAAGCCAGCGGGGCGGAGTAAAAGCAGGCCATTGT
>CALMZE010000069.1 GCA_937870585.1 uncultured Sphingomonadales bacterium
TCGGCCTCCATGATTGCCTTAACCACCGACACCCTCCTCGCCGCAGACCCCCCCACCCCCCCCCCCAACGACCCCCCCACCGCCAGCCCCCCCCCCACCCCCTCCGCCACCCCCTCCGCCAAGTCATGAGGGATACCGGGGATCCTTTGGCAACTCGCAACCAACGAAGTCAGTTGCGCCCTCAATGCCACCCCCGCCGCCAAAGAAGTGAGAAGGCTTGATTGATGGACGAGTGCTTGTTATAACGCCCGTATGAACATGCAGCTCAAAATCACCAAGATCGGCAATTCGGCAGGGGTGATCCTGCCCAAGGAATTGCTGGCGCATCTGGAAACCGCGGTTGGCGGAGAGCTTTCCGTGACGAAGACGCCGCGCGGTATCGAATTGTCTGCGCCGGAAAGTGATTTCGATGCTCAGATGGCTGTGGCTCGGGAAGTGATGGCGCGTCGCAAGCGTGCGCTCGCCGAACTGGCGAAATAGCTATGGCTCAGGATTGGCACTGGGTCGCGCTTGAGGTGGCCCAGGCTGCCCATCTTGAGCAATTGGCAGAACATGGCGGCGGCACGGGTGTGCGCGATGTCCGTTTGCTGGACAGCGCGATGGCGCGACCGCAGAATTTGGCAGTTTATGGGGAGCCTGATGCTGCCGCGCTCGCGGCGGCATATGCATATGGCATTGCGCGCAATCATCCTTTCATTGATGGGAACAAGCGCACGGCAGCGGTCATTTCCGAAACTTTTCTGATGCTCAACGGCTATGGTCTGAATGCAACAGATGCAGAGTTGGTAGTTGCGTTCCTCGCCCTTGCAGCGGGCGAGCTTTCGGAGGATGAACTGGCGGACTGGTTTCGCCAGCATATCAAGGGGGAGGGGGACGCATGATCGGACTTTACGCGGGCCACGCGCAGACATTTTTGTGGGTGCTGGGCATCGTCACAACGCTGGCGTTTGCGCTGCCCTTGTTCGTCGCGCCGCTCACATGGGCGCGGCTGATGCTGTTCAAAGTGCCCAATGAGACCGATCTGAACGTCTATTTCGGTCGCTGTCTGGGGGCGTTCATTTTGGTCGTGGAGATGATGATCTTTCGCGGCGCGACCGATGCCGCGATTACGCCGATCACGTTCCAGATCCTGTTTGCCGTTTTCGGCATCATGCTGGTGGTCCATCTCTATGGCTGGATGAAGGGCATTCAGCCGGTTACGGAAAATCTGGAAAACATCATGTGGGCGGTGCTGCTGGGGCTGTCCGCGCTCTTCTATCCGGGCGGATGAGTGATGGCGCGTATCCTCATACTGCTGCCGCAAAGCGACTTTGATCCGACCGAAGTTGCAGTGCCGTGGAAGGCGTGGCGTGAGGCCGGGCATGAGGTGGTGTTTGCTACGGAATCCGGCGCGCCTGCTGCCTGTGATCCGGTGACGCTGACGGGGGTGGGATTGCCGCTGCTTGCGCGGTCCTTGAAAGCGCGGCCGGAGAATGCCGCACTCTATGCAGAGATGGCCGCCTGCCCGGCGTTCAACGCGCCGGTGCGCTGGGATGCGGTGCAAACGAGCGACTATGCCGCCCTCCATTTCCCCGGTGGCCATGCTCCGGGGATGAAGCCCTACTGCGAGTCCCCTGAAATCCAGCGGATCGCGCGCGAGGCGTTTTCGGCGGGGCAGACTGTCGCCGCCATTTGCCACGGCGTATTGCCGCTGGCGCGCGCAGGCGTGCTGAAAGGGCGGCGGACGACGGCGCTGACCGCGATGATGGAGGATGTCGCGGTGGCCCTCACCGCGCGCGCCTTGCCCGGTCATTACCGCACCTATCCGCAAAGCGTGGAGGCCGAAGTGACCGCCGCGCTTTCCCGACCGCAAGACTTTGAACGCGGGCCGATGCTGCCGCGTTATGCCACACCTGCAAAACCGGATGTCGGCTTTGTGGTGGAGGATGGAGCCTATTGCTCAGCGCGCTGGCCCGGCGATGCGTGGACGCTCGCGCGGGCGGTGCTCCGCAGGATCGCATGACGCTGTTCATTCGCTGGGTGATTGCGCCGACCGAATTCGGACCGATGTTGCTGGCCGCGACGGAGAGGGGCGTGTGCCGCCTGTCGTTCGGGGAGGAGGCTGACGCGATCTCACGGCGCTTTCCCCACGCTCACCTCTCGAACGATCCGGCCAGTCTGTCGGATTGGATTGAAGGGGCACGATCCGCTCTCTCTGATCCGGCGGCAGGCGATGATATCCCGCTCGACCTGCATGGCACGCCGTTTCAGCTGACCGTGTGGGACGCCGTGCGCCGTGTTCCGGCAGGCGAGACGCGCACCTATGCGCAGATCGCCGCAGAGATTTGCAGGCCGTTAGCCATTCGCGCCGTGGGCACCGCCAATGGTGCGAATCCGGTCTCGATCCTGATACCCTGCCATCGCCTGATCCGAAGCGATGGCGGGCTGGGCGGCTATGCCTGGGGGCTGGAGATGAAACGCACGCTTTTGCAGCGCGAGCGGGCGCTGATTGTACGCTCTTGACAATAATAAGCCTATGCAACTATATGCAGGCTTATGGAAGATTCAGCGCCCTCTTTGATCGCGGATGTGTCGCGCCTGATGCGAAGGGCGTTTGACGAGCGCGCCCGCACGATCGGCGTGACGCGCCAGCAGTGGCAGATGCTCACCTATCTGGCGCGCAACGAGGGCATAAATCAGGGCGGCCTTGCCTATCTGATGGAGGTTGAGCCGATCACGCTCTGCCGCATGGTGGATCGTTTGCAGGATAGCGATCTGGTTGAGCGACGCTCTGATCCGGCGGACCGCCGGGCGTGGCAGCTCTTCCTGACCGAACGGGGCCGTGCGCGGCTCGATGATCTCCGGCCACTCGCTGCGGGGCTGTATGACGAAGCGATGGCCGGTATCAATGAAAAGGAACAGGTGGCGATGATTGCCGCGTTGAAAGCCATGCGGACCAATTTGTCGCGCCGCGCCTTGCCGCCACAGGAGGCCGCCAATGGCTGACCGCGATCCGGAAATCCGCACCGAAGCGGCCTCTCCGCTCCATGCTGAGCCGCCTGCCACTCCTGTCAAACGCACCCGCTGGTTGCGACTGGCGTTGATGGCGTCGCTGCCGCTCGCGCTGCTGATCGGCGGCGCGATGTGGTACATCGCCAATGATCACTATGTCTCCACCGACAATGCCTATGTGCAGCAGGACAAGATGTCCGTCAGCGCAGAGGTTTCGGGGCTGATCACGCAGGTTCTGGTCAAGGAAAATCAGACGGTCAAAGCCGGGCAATTGCTGTTCACGATCGACGCCAAGCCGTTCCAGCTTGCGGCGGCGCAGGCCGATGCCTCGATGGCAGGCGCGCAGGCGAAAATTGTCGGGCTGGAAACAGACCTTTCCACCTCGGGCGTGGATATAAACAGCGCGCAAGAGGATGTGGCCTTTTTCGAAAAGGAATATCACCGTCAGTCCGCGCTGATGCAGCGCGGCTTCACAACCAAGGCGCGGTTGCAGGCGGCGGAACATGCGCTGTCTGAAGCGCGGTCGAAGCTTGCCAATGCGCAGGCTGATGCGCTCAAGGCGCGGGCTGCCCTGGCGACGGGGCAGGCGGTGCCGGGCGTCAATCCGGCGGTGGCTTCGGCACGCGTTCAGAAGGAAAAGGCGCTGCTCGATCTGTCCCGCACGCAGGTGCGCGCGCCGGCAGATGGTATTGTCAGCCAGTCAGATCGGTTGCAGGTCGGGCAGATGATGGTGACGGGGCTGCCCGCTCTCTCCATCGTGACTTCGGGCAAAGGCTGGGTGGAGGCCAATTTCAAGGAGACCGATCTGGATGTGATCCGCGTCGGCCAGCCCGCCGAGGTCAAGTTTGACGCCTATCCCGAACTCAAGCTGCGCGGCCATGTCTCCAGCATCGGCGCAGGCACGGGCTCTGAATTTTCGGTGCTGCCTGCACAGAATGCAAACGGCAACTGGGTGAAGGTCACGCAGCGTGTGCCCGTGCGTATCGTGATTGATGAACAGCCCCCGCGCGCCATGATTGCGGGCCTCTCCGCCAAGGTGCGGATCGATACCGCGCGCAATGGCGGCCGTTAATTTTGGAGCTGCCGGGCAGGAGGATGTTCCCGCCCTGCCATGCCGTCATCCCGGCCTGCTGATGGCTGCGGTGATGGGCGCGTCCATCATTCAGTTCCTCGATGCGACCATTGCGAATGTTGCCATTCCGCACATGCAATCGAGCCTGGGCGCGTCTCTCGATAGCGTGACCTGGGTGCTGACCAGCTTCATCATAGCGGGCGCGGTCGCCACGCCAATTGTCGGATGGATTTCGGATCGGGTGGGCTCGCGCCGCCTGTTCCTGATCGTTGTGGCGGCCTTCATCGTCACGTCAATGTTGTGTGGGGCTGCGGTCAATCTCACCCAGATGGTGATTTTCCGTATCCTTCAGGGTTTTTGCGCAGCGTTCATTGGTCCGCTCGGGCAGACGATCATGCTGGACATCACAGCTCCGTCCAAACAGGCCAAGGCCATGTCGCTCTGGGGTATGGCGGTGATGATCGCGCCCATTTCCGGCCCGATGATCGGCGGCTGGCTAACCGAGAGCCTCAACTGGCGCTGGGTCTTCTATGTCAATCTGCCGATTGGCATCCCGACCTTGTTCATTCTGTGGTGGCTGCTCCCGTCGCGCCCGATTGTGGATCGCAAGCTCGATCTGTTCGGCTTTTCCGCCTTCGCACTGGGTCTCGCATCGTTGCAATTGATGTTTGATCGGGGCCAGCATGAGGACTGGTTCGACAGCTGGGAAATCATCATCGAATGCGGCGTGGCGATCAGCTTCCTGTGGATCTTCTTCATCCATATCCGTACCACCGAAAATCCGCTGTTTGCTAGGGAACTGGTGGGAGACAGGAATTTCCTCATGGTCCTCGTCTTCATGATCCTGATGGGCATCATGATGATCGCGATCTCGGCGCTGCTGCCGCCGTTGCTCCAGAATCTTTATGGCTATACCGTGTTTGATACCGGCGTGCTGCTCGCGCCGCGCGGGGTGGGTATTTTCATGACGATGATGGTGGCCAACCGCCTGCTCGGGAAGATCGACCTGCGTTATATGGTGGCCTTTGGTTATACCGTTGCGGCATGGTCTTTGTGGGAGATGACCAGCTGGACGTCGAGCATGGGCCAATATGAGATCATCATGGTCGGGCTGATTCAGGGGCTGGGCATGGGGCTCACCTTCATGCCGATGAATGTGATCGCCTTTTCCAACATTCCGCCGCGCTTCCGCACCGATGGATCGGGCCTGATGAACCTGATGCGCAACATTGGGGCAAGCATGGGCATTTCGGTGGTGACAACCGTGCTCGCGCGCAACATTCAAGTCAGCCATGCAGATCTGGCGCAGCACATCACGCCGTATAACATGCCCGGCATTGATCCGGGCGCGACAGCCGAACGGCTGGGCAGTGTGGGCGAGGGGCTGATGCGCGTCATTGATGGCATCGTGAACCGCGAGGCGGCGATGATCGCCTATCTCGATGATTTCAAGCTGATGGCCGTTGTCGTGCTCTGCTTCGTGCCGTTGTCATTCCTGCTCAAAATGCCGCAAATGGCCCCGGGGAGTGCACCGCCGCCGGTGAGCGAGTGAAATAGAGTCTCAAACCTCACGCCGCTCGTCCTGAGCTTGTCGAAGGACTGACTTTCCTCACTCCGCTCAAGCAAAGAAAAGACAGTGCTTCGACAAGCTCAGCACGAACGGGTTTGGAAAAACTACCCCACCAGCAACCCGGCCAGCGCACCGCTCATCAGATTGGCGAGCGAGCCGGCGAGCAGCGCCTTGAGCCCGAGCCGCGCGATGGTGGCACGCTGATTGGGGGCGAGACTGCCCGTCACTGCAAGCTGGATCGCGATCGAGCTGAAATTGGCAAAGCCGCAAAGAGCAAAGGTGGATACGGCCACCGTTACGGGCGCGAGGTTGGCCTTGATCGGGCCAAGCATCTGGAAGGCGACGAATTCGTTAAGGACCAGCTTGGTGCCAAATAGCCCACCGGCAATATCTGCCTCCGCCCAAGGCACATTGAGCAGCGCCATGATCGGGCGGAAAATTTCGCCCAGAAGATATTGGAAGGACAGGCCGGGCAGGCCGATCCGGTCCCCAATGCCGCCGAGCAGGCCGTTTGCCAGCGCGACGAGCGCCACGAACGCCAGCACCATCGCACCGACCGCCACGGCCAGTCGCACCCCCGTCTGTGCGCCTTCTGCGGCGGCCATGATGATGTTGGCGGGCTTTTCATCGCCAAAGGTGATTTCGCCCTGCACTTCGGGTTCATGGCCGAGTTCGGACGGATCATCGGGCATCATCAGCTTGGCCATCAATATGCCGCCCGGCGCGGACATGAAGGCGGCGGCGAGCAGATAGGGGAGCAATTCCTTGCCCAGCATGGCGGCATAGGCCGCCAGAATCGTGCCCGCCACGCCCGCCATGCCAACGGTCATCACGGTGAAGATCTGGGAGGGCGTCATGCCCGCCAGATAGGGGCGGATGACGAGCGGGGCTTCGCTCTGCCCCACAAAGATGTTCGCGGCAGCGCCGAGCGATTCCACCTTGCTGATGCCTGTCACCTTCTGGATGCCACCGCCCACCCATTTGATGATGAACTGCATCACGCCCAGATAATAAAGGATTGAAACGAGCGAGGCGAAGAAGATGATGACGGGCAGTGCGGAGATCGCAAAGCTGAACCCGCCCATTTCCGGTTTGGCCAGATTGCCGAACAGGAAGTTGGTGCCCGCCTGTGCATAGCCCAGCAGATTGGCGACGCCTTCAGACAGCGTGCCGATCGCTGATTTGCCCCAAGGGGTATAGAGCACCAGCACGGCAATCGCCGCTTGCAGCGCGAAGGCCGCGCCCACCACGCGCAGGCGGATATGGCGGCGATTGGGGGGAAAAAGCACGGCGGTGGCGATGATCGCGGCAATCCCCAACAGTCCGATTGCGATACGCTGCATGTGACTGGCTCCCCCTGATTCGTGACGCGTGGGCGGTTTATGGCAGCAAAACTGGCCTTATGCAGCAGTCTCTGCCGCGCGCTCGATGGAGAGGCGGCGTTCGCGCCAGAAGATGTACGCGCTGCTCGCCACGATGATGGGCGCGCCGACCCAGGTGCTGTTCGGCGGCAGATGGTCCCACCAGACATAGCCAATAAGCGTGGACCAGATCAGCGCGGAATAATCCATGGCGACAACCGTGGAAAGAGGCGCGTAGCGGAGCGAGGCTGTCATCATCATCTGCCCTGCTGCGCCCAGGATGCCGATGCCGATGAGCAGCAACCATTGGGATTGGACCAGAGGTGTGGAGAAAAAGGGCAGCAACAGGCCCAGCGGGAAAAACCCAAGGAAGGAGAACCAGAAGGTGATCGTGACCGGCCCTTCGGTTTTTGCCATGTCTCGGATCTGCGTGGAGATCAGCGCGACCATGAAGGATGAACCCAGTGCCACCAGCGCGCCATCAAGTGGGATAGGGGAGCGGCCGGGCTGCGTCACAACCAACACGCCCATGAAGCCGAACGCCACCGCCAGCCAACGATGCTGGCCTACCCGTTCGCCCAGCAGCAACGCGGCGAGAATGGTGGCAAAAAGCGGCACGGTGAAACTGATCGTGGTTGCTTCCGCGAGCGGCAGCAGAAGCACCGATCCGAAGTTGAGCGTCATCCCCACCAGACTCATCCCGCTGCGGCGCAGATGGAGCTTGAATTGGTGCGTTTGCAGGGAAGGCAGGCCAACCGTGCAATAGGCCCAGAACAAAATTACCGGAATGGCAAAGGCCTGCCGCCAGAACATGATTTCGGGCAGCTTCACGCCCGTTTCAGAGACCGCCTTGATCAGCGCGCCCATGCTCGCCATCAGCGCCGTTGAACACAGGCGCAGGCCCATGGCGTAGAGGCGGCGTTCATTGACCGAGGTGGGGGCAGGGGCAGGCACGGCTTTGCGCATAGGGGCACGAAGCTATGATGCCAACCCGCGTGAATTAGAGGATCTGAGTTAGGTCGCCCATCCAGCCCTGTCGTCGCCCCCGCGCAGGCGGGGGCCGGTTTGGAAGCAGGATACAAACTCTCGACCCGGCCCCCGCCTGCGCGGGGGCGACGATTGGAATTCATGGCACTTGTCTTTTGCCCAGCTGCTCATGAGCTGTCGCATGGAAGCCTATTCCGGCCAGTCCAGCACCGGCCAACCCCGCTTGCCCGAAAGCTCCCGCAAGGGCGCGTGCGGATTTGTCGCAAAGGCTTCATCCGCAAAGGCAAGGCAGGGCGCGTCTGACACATGGTCTGAATAAAAGCGGATATGGCAATCCTCGCGCTTCAGGCCCGCGCTGCGTAGCCACTCCTTCACCATCATCAGCTTGGCTTCGCCGTAGCAATTCTGCCCGGCAATCTGGGGCAGGAAGGCCTCTTCTCCTGCGGCCAGACAGCGCGTGGCGATGACATCTTCAATGGCAAGCAACTGCGCGATGGCCTCTACATAGAAGCGGTAGGAGGCGGTGGCGAGGACGATGCGGTATCCTGCCGCCCGGTCCGCCGCGATGCGCCGCAGCGCTTCGGACAGAAAGTTGGTGCGCCGTGTTTCCATGGCGAAACTCTCTGCGATCTGTGCGGCTTCTGCGCGGTCGATGGGATTGCCGAGCAGCAGCCCCAGATTGATTTCCTTCAGCCGCGTGCGATCAATTAGGTTCAGGCCGTATCCCGCCGTCACCGCCGCCATGGCGGGCAGCATCACCGCGCGGCCGGGGCGATAGCGTTTGAGAACATGGCTGATGAACGGCCCAAACGTCGCCTTGTGCGTGATGGTCTTGTCCATGTCATAAATGGCGAGGCGGTGGCGTGGCGGGGTCTGCATCATTTTGCCATAATCGCATTGCAGCTTGCGGGTAAGGAGAGAATGCAGCAGTGTCACCCGCGATGACCGAAATGGCCGATTTCACAGAGGAAATGACGGACGGAGGGTGGGTAA
Source organism: uncultured Sphingomonadales bacterium (assembly GCA_937870585.1). Classification (GTDB taxonomy): domain Bacteria; phylum Pseudomonadota; class Alphaproteobacteria; order Sphingomonadales; family Sphingomonadaceae; genus Aquisediminimonas. Next base: position 8,975 of record CALMZE010000069.1, read on the forward strand.
TCCGCTTTTCCGGACGGCTGACTCTGGCGCGAATTGGCAATTTGCATAAGCGGTTGGACGCTCTGGAGGGGCCGCCTTCAGTCATCGATATGGCGGCTGTCGAGCGGGTCGATACGGTCGGCGCGTGGATCGTGCACCGGTTGGAGCATGATCATGGCGCGACCATCATCAATGCCAGCGATGATGCAAAGCGGCTGATTGCGCTCGTCACGCGCTCTGACCGTCAGGTGCAGATGCGGCCTGAACCCATCAACCCGATCCTGCGTGTTCTCGATGAAATCGGCGAAGCAGTGACAGAGGCCGGGCGGACGTTGCTGGGCTTGCTCTCTTTCTTCGGCTCGATCCTTGTCGCGGTCGGCTCCACGATCCGCCACCCCTCGCGCTTCCGGGTGCAGGCGGTGATCCAGCGGCTCGATCTGGTGGGCATCCGCGCGCTCGGCATTGTCGGGTTGATGAGCTTTCTGATCGGCATCGTCATCGCGCAACAGGGCGCGGTGCAGTTGGCGCAGTTCGGGGCGGAATCGCTGACGGTCAATCTGATCGGTCGCATCACCACGCGCGAACTCGGTGTGCTGATGACGGCGATCATGGTGGCTGGCCGTTCCGGCTCCGCCTTCGCGGCACAATTGGGCACGATGAAGCTGACCGAAGAGATTGATGCGATGCGCACCATCGGTGTCTCACCCATTGAGGCTTTGGTGCTGCCGCGCCTGCTGGCGGCGGTCTTCATGATGCCGTTGCTTGGCTTTTTCTCCACGCTGATTTCGATCATCGGCGGCGGGCTGTTCTGCTGGCTTTCGCTCGATATGCCACCAGTCATCTATGTCCGCCGCTTGCAAGAGGTGATCCCGTTGACCGATGTGTGGGTGGGGCTGGTCAAGGCGCCCGTGTTCGGGCTGATCATCGCCATGACGGGCTGCTATCAGGGGATGCAAGTGAAGGGCAATGCCGAGGAAGTGGGTCTGAAAACCACCGCGGCCGTGGTGCAGGCAATCTTCCTCGTGATCGTGCTCGATGCCTTTTTTGCGGTGTTTTTCACAAAGATCGGGTGGACATGATCAATCTGGAAGACCCGATTGCGATCCGCGTGCGCGGCGTCGTCAACCGCTTCGGCAGCCAGACCGTCCATGACGGCGTGGACCTCGACGTGCGCAATGGCGAGATTCTGGGTGTGGTTGGCGGATCGGGCACGGGCAAGTCCGTCCTGCTGCGCTCGATCATCGGCCTGAAGCAGCCCGAAGCGGGTGAGGTCACGGTGTTCGGCGAATCGATGATCGGCAAGGAAGAGGATGAGGCGCAGGATATTCGCCGCCGCTGGGGCGTGCTGTTTCAGGGTGGGGCGCTCTTTTCGACGCTGACCGTGGCGGAAAATATTCAGGTTCCGCTGCGTGAATATTATCCCGATCTGGATCAGACATTGCTCGATGAAATCGCCGCTTACAAGGTGGTGATGGCAGGGCTGCCGCCTGAAGCCGGGCCGAAATATCCGTCCGAACTCTCGGGCGGGATGAAGAAGCGTGCGGGGTTGGCGCGGGCGCTGGCGCTCGATCCGATGCTGCTGTTTCTCGATGAACCGACGGCGGGGCTCGATCCCATCGGGGCGGATGCCTTCGATCAGTTGACCAAAAGCCTGCAAAAGACACTGGGGCTGACGGTGTTTCTGATCACGCATGATCTCGACACGCTCTACGCCATTTGCGACCGGGTGGCGGTGCTGGCGGACCATCAGGTCATCGCCTGTGGCACAATTCCGGAGCTGCTCGCCACCGGCCATCCGTGGATTGAGGAATATTTCAACGGCCCGCGTGGGCGCGCCGCAACGGCAACGGTTGATCGCAACCGGCAATTGGGGGCATGAGGGGCTGATGGAAACGCGATCAAACCATATTCTGGTCGGCAGCGTCACGCTCGCCCTGTTGGCGGCGCTGACGGCGTTCGTCATCTGGATCGCGGGCCTCGGCGGCGGTTCGATGAAGGATTATGACATCTTCTTCAAACAGTCGGTTGAAGGGTTGGCCAAGGGGTCGAGCGTGTCGTTCAACGGCGTGCCGCTGGGGCAGGTCTCTGAAATCGTGCTGTGGAAGCAGAATCCCGAATTTGTCCGTGTCCGCATTTCGGTGAAGGCTGATACGCCGATCCTTCAAGGCACGACCGCCAGTTTGCAGGGCAGCTTTACCGGCCCATCTTCGCTGCTGCTTGATGGGGCCGTCAAAGGCGCGCCAGAAATTACTGATGTTGGCCCGGCGGGTGTGCCCGTCATCCCCACTAAACGCACCGGCCTCGGCGCGCTTTTGAGCAATGCGCCGCAGCTGGTGGAGCGATTATCGACCTTGACCGAGCGGCTCACCGAATTGCTCAACGACAAGAACCAGAAGGCGTTCGGCAATATCCTGACCAACGTCGATTCGCTGACCGGAGAACTGGCGCGCGGCGGGCCGGATATGCGCGCGACGATTGCCGAAGCGCGGATCGCTGTGAAGCAGGCGGGCGTTGCAGCGGAACAGATCGCCAAACTGGCGGGCTCCACCGATGCGCTCGTCAATGCAGAGGGCAAGCCGATGGTCGCCGAACTGCGCAAGACGGCTGAGCAGGCGCAGAAAAGTCTTGCCGGGCTGGATGCCGCGATTGGCGAGGCACGGCCGGGGCTGCGCGCGCTCTCTACAGAAACGGTGCCTGAAATCGGCATGCTGATCCGCGATTTGCGTGCGATGTCTGATTCACTCAGCGCAGTCGCCAACAAGATTGATCAGGGCGGAGCCGGGGCTCTGCTGGGCGGGCCTGCTTTGCCTGACTATGAACCGGGGAGGAAGAAATGAGGATCCGGGGCGCATCGGGGGCCGCGCTGCTGGCGGCGGGATTGCTGCTTGGCGGCTGCGTGAATATTGGCGCGGGGGGCAAGCCGCCTGCGCAATTGCTGAACCTGACGACGGAAGCCGTCGAAATTTTCGATGTTCCGCGCACCGCCGGAGCGGGTGCCAGCATCGTCATTGCGGTGCCATCCGCCCCAGCGGCGATCATGTCCAACCGTGTTGCCGTTCAGGATGGGCCTGTCAGCATCGCCTATGTGAAGGACGCCGTTTGGGTGGAGCCGCCTGCGCGGTTGTTCCAGCGGCTCCTGTCTGAAACGGTGGCCGCCAAGACGGGCAAGGTGGTGATCGACCCGCGTCAATTCTCCTTGGCGCCGGGTATTCGCCTGACCGGGCAGATCAAGAGCTTTGGCGTGGATGCGCGCTCTGGTCGGGCCGTCATCGTCTATGATGCGATCATCTCGCGCGATGGCGGCAAGAGCGTGGAGGCCCGCCGGTTTGAGGCGTCTGAACCTGTGGCGGTTGTCGAGGCGGTTCCTGTGGGCGTTGCGCTCAACACCGCCGCGAACCGAATCGCTGAGAAGGTGGCAGCCTGGATCGGCTGAGGCGCATCAGCCTGTCCCATTTCGGGACAAGTTCCGCAAATTCACTGCCCGTTCAACCGCTTGGCGCAACTGCCGGGCAGAGCAGCGGAGCCTCTGGACTAATCTTGATGTGCCGTTAGGGTGCGCGGCAGTGGGCGGGGGTATGCCCCGGCACGGTCGCAACCTTTGTATCGGGGGAGTGCAATGTCCAACACGATGAAACTGGTTCTGGGGGCGGTGGTCACCGCGCTCATAGCATGGGTGCTGCACGGCCCCTGCAAGTTTGGCGAAAAATGTGCCGAAGCGCAGAATGCTTCTGCTCCCGCTGCCGCTGCATTGCCCGCACCTGAAGCACCCGCCACGGCTGAGGCGGTGAAGGCCTGCCAGCAGGGCGTGGATGGCGTCATCAAGGGCAAGACGATCAATTTTGCCAGTGGGGGCGCGAATATTTCTGCGGACTCCTTGGCCCTCATCGAATCGGTCGCATCGGGCCTGAAGGATTGTCAGGGCACCAGCATTGAGATTGCAGGCCATACTGATCTGACCGGGGGCGATGCTGCCAATATGGCGCTCTCTCAATCGCGTGCGGATTCGGTCGCGAAGGCGCTGGTCGAGCGCGGCATTCCCGCAAGCCGACTCGTCGCCAAGGGCTATGGCGAAACCAAGCCGCTTGAAGCCGCGATGACGTCTGCCGCGAATGCAAAGAATCGCCGCATCGAATTCCATGTTGCCACCAGCGCGGCACCTGCTGCCGCACCAGCCGAGTAAGGGGGCCAGTCATGTCCAATTTCTACGTTACGCTGATCCCGGCGCTGCTGGCTTATGCCGTGGGCGTCATCATCGCATGGTTCATCTGGGGCGGTGACCGCTCCAGCTCGAACTGAGCCTCTGCGCGAAAGGGAGTCTGAATCATGTGGCCATTTTGCACAGCGAATAATGATTGGTGGCTGTTGCTGCCGTTGCTCCTCGGCCTGCTTTGCGGCTGGTGGGCGTGGGCGCGCAGCGGGCGCGATCTGGATGTGGACCTTCCGGGTTCGGGCCTGATCGGCGCAGGCGTTGGAGCGGCCGGAGCGGCTCTGGCGGGCGCAAAGAAACTGGGTGAGGCAGCGGTTGACACCGTGTCTGACGCAGCGGGCGCGGTTGTGGACGGCGCCAAGGATGTCACGGCCAAGGTGGCTGATGGCGCTGCTGGTGCGGCAGGTGCCGTGGCCGGAGCCGCTGGCGCTGCACTCGATACGGCCAAGGATGTGGCCGGGTCCGCCGTTGATGCGGCGAAGGACGCGGGCGCTGCCGTGGCTGGCGGCGTGGCTGCTGCGGGAGCCAAGGCGGCGGACGTTGCCGGTTCAGCGGTTGATGCGGCCAAGGGCGCTGGCGCTGCTGTCGCGGGTGGCGTTGCGGCCACGGCTGGAGCGGCGGCTGCCGCTGTCTCCTCCGTTGGTGAAAAGGCAGCCGATGCAGCGGGTGCTGCGGTGGATACGGGCACGGCAGGTGTCGCTGCCGGAACCACGGCACTGGGCCTGACCTCCATCGGCGTGGCTGCGGCCAAGGGCGATCCGGACGATCTGCTGCTGATCAAGGGCATTGGCCCCAAGCTCAACGGCGTACTCAACGGGCTCGGCATCTCCCGCTTTGACCAGATCGCGGCCTGGACGGCGGCGGACGTGGACAAGGTGGATGACCATCTTGGCGAGTTCAAGGACCGCATCGGACGCGAGGAATGGATCCCGCAGGCGAAACTGCTCGCTGCTGGAAACATGGCCGAGTGGGAGCGGCTCTATGGCAAGGCCACGGCTGCCGCCGCAGGGGCTGCTGCGATGCTTGCCATCGGCATTCCGGCGGCTGTGGGCGATGCGGATGATCTGCTCCAGATCAAGGGCATCGGGCCGAAGCTCAACACGCTGCTGACTGGACTGGGCATCACCCGTTTTGATCAGATTGCGGCATGGGGCGCAGCGGAAATCGACAAGGTTGATGACCATCTGGGCAGCTTCAAGAACCGCATCACGCGCGACAGCTGGATCGAACAGGCCGGGCTGCTCGCACGCGGGGCCATCGCTGAATTCGAGGCGAAATTTGGCAAGCTCGACAGCGAAAACAAGTAAGCCCTTCCGGGCTCTGGCAAAGCGCGTCCGCCCGTTTGTGGCGGGCGCGCTTCTGCTTGGCTCGGCAGGCTATGCGGCGGACCGGTTCGAGGAGGAGCGGGAGGCTTTGGCCAAGGCCAAGGCGCAGGCTGTCGTAGCCGAAGAACGCGCTGCCAAGATCGAAAAAGAGGCCGATGCCGAAGAGGTGCAGGCCGATGCGGCCCGCAAACGCGCGGCCTCTGTTGCGGCGCGGATTCAGGCGACCGAAGCTGATATGAACGCCGCCGAAGCGCGCATCCGCCTGATTGAAAAAATGCGTGAGGATCAGCGCGCAAAGCTCGCCGCGCGGCAGGAGCCGGTGGTGCGCTTGCTGGCGGCGATCCAGATGATTTCGCGGCGACCCACCGGGTTGATGATCCTGCAGCCGCAAAGCGTTTCGCGCGCGGTGCATATGCGCGCTGTGCTGTCTGAAGTCCTGCCCGAATTGCGCAAACGCACTGCGGGGCTGCGCGCCGAAATCGTCAAGGCGGAACGGCTGAAGATGGATGCGGAGCGCGCGGTGGGCATTCTCGATACCACGCGCGCCCGGTTGGCCGAACAAAAGGCTGAATTGATGGCGCTCTCCGCCCGCCATCGCGATGAAGCGGATAGGCTGACCGGTGATGCTCTGAGCGAAGAGGATCGCGCCATCGGCTATGGCGAGAAAGCGCGCGACATTTCCTCATTGATGGCCAAGCTGGAAGATGATGCGGGGGACCGCGCCCGGCTCGCCGGGTTGCCAGGGCCTTTGCTGCGTCCGGCACGCCCCGGAGATGCGGCCTCTCCCTCTGATATGCTGATGGCCAATGTGGCGCGGATTCCGTATCGCCTTCCGGTGACGGGCAGTCTGGTTTCCGGGCTGGGAGATTTCTCGGATGCTGGCGTGCGTTCGCGCGGGATCACCATCGCGCCGCGCGATGATGCCATTGTGGTCGCACCCTCTGGCGGACGCGTGGTGTTTGCCGGGCCGTTCAAGGGCTATGGCCGGATCGTCATTCTCGATCATGGATCGGGCTGGACCAGCCTCGTGACCGGCATGGCGGCCCTCTATGTGAAGCTGGGCGACAATCTGATTCAGGGCAGTCCGCTGGGCCGCGCTGAAAGCGAGCGTCCCACGGTCACTGTCGAACTGCGGCAGGGCAGCGCGCCCGTCGATATCGCGGCGTTGATGGGATAAACCATATGGGTTTACCCAATCGCAAACTTTTCCTTCCGCACAAAGCGGTGTAGGACGGCGGCCTGACTCTTCAAGAAGGCCCCCGGCGATGAAAAAATCCCTTTTGCGTGCAGCGTTGATGGTTTCGTCCGTGGCCCTGATCCCAGCCGCAACGGGGGCGATGGCGGCGGTGGATTCGGGCACTTACAAGCAGATTGACCGCTTCATGGCGGCGTTTGAGCAGGTGCGCAGTCAATATGTTGAGCGCGTTGATGATGAGAAACTGATCAAGGGCGCGATTGACGGGATGCTCGCCAGCCTTGATCCGCACAGCTCGTTTCTTGATGTCCGCGATTATGACAATCTGCGCACACAGACAGACGGCAATTATGGCGGCCTTGGCCTTCAGGTGACGATGGAAGACGGCGCGGTGAAGGTGATCGCGCCGACTGAAGATACGCCCGCATGGCGCGGCGGCATCAAGTCTGGCGACTATATCACGCATCTGGATGGCAAGCTGATCGTGGGTGGCACGCTGGATGAAGCGGTGGATACGATGCGCGGCAAGCCCGGCACGCCGATCAAGCTCACCATCGTGCGCGCGGGCCGTGAAAAGCCGTTCGACGTCACGCTCACACGCGAAGTCATTACGTTGAAGCCGGTGAAGTGGGAAGTGCGCGGCAATGTGGGTGTGATCAACATCAACGCCTTCTCGCGCGCAACGGGTGAAGGTGTGCGCACCGCGATTGCAGAAATTGATCGCAAGCTGGGCCGCAAGCCGGTCGGCTATGTGGTCGATCTGCGCTCCAACCCCGGCGGGCTGCTCGATCAGGCGGTTGAGGTCTCCGATGCTTTCCTCGATTCCGGCCCGATTGTGGAACAGCGCGGGCGTGATCGCCGTGGCGTAGAGCGCTATAATGCGCGTCCGGGCGATTATGCGCAGGGCCTGCCGGTGGTTGTGCTGGTCGATTCGGGCACGGCCTCTGCGGCTGAAATTGTCGCAGGTGCCTTGCAGGATCATCATCGCGGGCTGGTGATGGGTGAACGCACCTTCGGCAAGGGCTCGGTCCAGTCGATCATCGATCTGGATGAACGTACTGCGCTGCGCCTCACCACCGCGCGCTATTATACGCCTTCGGGCCGGTCGGTTCAGGAAGGCGGGATCGAACCGGATCTCGCCGTGCCGCAGCTTTCCGATCCCGAATATAAATCGCGCCCGAAATTCCGTGAATCGGATCTGCGTCGCCACCTGATCAACGAGAATAAGGTGGATGAACGGCTGCTCGAAGCCGATGAAAAGGTTGATCCGCGCTTCTCGGCTTCCGCTGAAGACCTGAAGGCGAAGGGCATTACGGACTTCCAGCTCTATTATGCGCTGCAAACGGTCGGTCGCCTGTCCAATACGGGCTATGCGGGCGTTCCGGTGCGGACGGGTGGCCGGTGAGTGCGTTTGAACGCGCGCGCTGGCTGGCGCTGCTGGTTCCTGCCGGGTTGATGCTGGGGGCGCTTGGGTCCCAATATATTGGCGGGCTCTACCCGTGCGAGATGTGTTACTGGCAGCGCTGGCCGCATGATGTGGCAATTGTTGCTGCGATGTTTGCCTTTGGCCTGCGCAGCCATGCATGGAAGGGGCGGTTCGTTGCGCTCGCGGGGCTCGGCATCCTGGTCAGCGGCCTGATCGGCGTGTTTCATGCCGGCGTGGAATATGGCTGGTGGGAAGGCATAACCAAATGCACTTCCACGGCTGGCTCCAGTGGCAATCTGATGGCAGACATCATGAACGCGCCGCTGATCCGTTGCGATACGCCGCAATGGGAGCTGCTGGGCATTTCTCTGGCAGGCTTTAACGCAATCATCTCTGTGTCGGCGGCGCTTGTGATCTTCGGGCTGCTGCGCCAAAAGGACGCATGACCTCTGCCAAAAATTCTATGATCCGGGTGGATCAGGCCGGCGAATATGGTGCTGTGCGCATCTATTCCGGCCAGCTTGCCGTACTGGGGACGAGCCACCCCGCCGCGCGTGAAATCAGCCATATGCTTGCGCAGGAGCAGGTCCATCTGGACCGCTTCAACGCGGTAGTGGCGGAGCGCGGTGTGCGGCCGACCTTGCTCCAGCCCTTATGGCATGTGGCTGGTTTCGCTTTGGGTGCCGCGACGGCGCTGATTGGCCCCAAGGCGGCGATGGCCTGCACCGTGGCGGTGGAGACCGAAATCGACGCCCATTATGGCGAACAGCTGGATGCGCTGGCGGGTGACGATCCCGAGCTCACGGACACCATCACCAAGTTCCGCGCCGAAGAGGTGGAGCATAAGGACAAGGCGCTGGCTGCAGGCGCGGAAGAGGCGATCGCCTATCCGTTGCTCTCAGCGGTGATCCGGCTTGGCTGCCGCACTGCGATTGCGCTGTCCAAGCGGGTTTGAGGGGCTGCCAAAGCTGTGCTCCGGCGCAGGCCGGAGCCCTGTGTGTGTTTGGCAAACAGGTTTATGAAGGTCCACAAGGCTCCGGCCTGCGCCGGAGCACTCATTTTGCTTACGCCGTCTCAAACTGCGCGATAAACGCTTCCACCACCGGCGCGACATCATGGTTCCAGCGGGTGCCGTTGAAGATGCCATAATGCCCGGCGAGTTCACACAGGAAGTAGCGTTTGTGACTTTCCGGCAGATTGGGCGTGCCAATGAGCGCGGCCTTGGTTTGGCCCACGCCTGAAATATCGTCTCGCCCGCCTTCAACCGCGAGGATCGCGGTATCGGTGATGGCCCCCAAATCAACCGGCGTGCCGCGATGCGTCAATTCGCCCTTGGGCAGCAAGTGGCGTTGGAACACCTTGTCGACCGTTTCGATATAGAATTCTGCCGTCATGTCGCACACCGCGCGATATTCGGCGTAGAAATTCTTGATCGTGTGCTCGCCATCATGATGGTCGTGATAGATCGCGCGCGCGAGCGTGAAATGCTGATGAACATGGTTGGCGAGGTTCATCGACATGAATGCAGATAGCTGCATGAAGCCCGGATAAACCTTGCGGCCAGCGCCCTTGTACGTCGCAGGAACGCTGTGAATCGCGAACTGCTTGAACCAGGCAAGCGGGCGCTGGTGAGACATGCGGTTGACTTCAGTCTGGCCCTCGCGCGTGTCGATGGGACCGCCCATCATCGTCAGCGATTTGGGGCGGCAGGGGTCTTTGGCAGCGCCCATCAGCGCGGTGGCCGCGAGCGCGGGCACTGAAGGCTGGCACACGGCGAGCATGTGCGTATTCGGGCCGATCAGCCGCAGCCAATCCATCACATAATCAATATATTCATCCAGCCCGAAGCGGCCCTGGGAGACCGGCACGTCGCGCGCATCGGCCCAATCGGTGATGTAGACATCATGCTTGTGCAACAGCCGCGCCACGGTGCCGCGCAGCAGCGTGGCGAAATGGCCAGACATGGGCGCTACGATCAGCAGCTTGGGCGCATCTTCCACGCCTTCGCGCACGAAACGCACCAGAGAGCCGAACGCCTTGGCATCCACCACCTCTTCGCGCACGCGGACCGTAACGCCCTCCACTTCGGTTTCGGTAAAGCCAAAACGGGGCTTGCCATAATGCGCGCTGGCATGGCCGATGGTGTCAAACAGGCCGCGCATTGCCTTGACTGGCTTGGCGTGCGCGAAGGGATTGGCCGGGTGGCCCATCATGTCTGCCGTCAAACTCATCAGCGAGCCGGCTTTCGCCATCCAGTTCCGCTGAACTTCCAGGGCTGTGTAAAGCATGAAATCCCCCAAGCAATATCCAGACATAGTGCGCGATTCGGAAAGATTGTGCAATGCACAAAAGACGCACATATTCCTTGCTTGGCAGTGCAAGGGCCAACTGCTAACGCGCGGCTCATGAGCGACGCCCCCGCGCCTGCCGATCGCGATCTCGGCAACCTTCGTGTGATCTGGTCTTATGCCGCGCGTTACCCCAAGCGGCTGATGGCGGCCCTGTTCTTTCTGGTGGTCTCCTCAGCGGCCACATCATCGATCCCGGTCGGGTTCCGCTACGTGGTGGATCGCGGCTTTTCCGATGGCGGCGATATCGATTTCTATTTCTCGATCCTGTTCGGCATCATCGTGGTGCTGGCGCTGGCGACCGCCGGGCGCTTCTACAATGTCTCTTGGCTGGGCGAGCGCGTGATTGCCGATGTGCGTGAAGCGGTGGTGACCAATTTGGTGCGGCTATCCCCCAGCTATTTCGATGAAAACCGCCCGTCTGAAATCGCTTCACGCCTGACAGCGGATACGTCCGTGATCGAACAGGTGGTGGGGACGACGGTTTCGGTCGCGCTGCGCAATCTGCTGACCGGGATCATCGGCACGGTCGTGCTGTTCTGGCTGGCCCCGCAACTCGCCATGTGGCTGCTGCTCGCCATTCCCGTCATCGTGCTGCCGATTGTGTCGCTCGGGCGGCGCTTGTCCAAGCAATCGCGGGCGAGTCAGGACCGGATTGCGGATGTGGGCACCATAGTCAGCGAAGTGCTGGGATCGATGCGGATTGTGCAGGCGTTCGGTCAGGAAGCACGCGAATCAGACCGGTTTGCAAGTGCCGTGGAACGGACGTTCGACACGGCCCGCCGCCGCATCCGCACCCGCGCCTTCATGACGGCGACGGTGATGTTGCTGATCTTTGGCGCGATCACATTGTTGCTGCGCGAAGGGGCGGTGCAGGTTCAGAATAACGCCATTTCGGGCGGAACGATTGCCGCCTTCGTGCTGACGGGCGGGCTTGTCGCGGGCGCATTTGGCGCGCTGACCGAAGTTTATGGCGATCTGGTGCGCGGGGCAGGGGCGGCAGGTCGCCTGCACGAACTGTTGCGCGAACAGCCCGAGATCAAAGCCCCGGCCCAACCGGTTGCGTTGCCGCAGCCCGCGCGGGGCGCGATCGAGTTTGCGGGCGTCACCTTCCGCTACCCCAGCCGACCTGAAGTGAGCGCGCTCGCTGACTTCACACTGTCGGTCGCGCCGGGGGAAACGGTGGCGGTTGTCGGCCCGTCGGGCGCGGGAAAATCGACCCTGTTCCAGCTCGTCCAGCGCTTTTACGATCCGGCGAGCGGCAATGTGAGCGTGGACGGCGTGGCGCTGCCCATGGCCGATCCCGCCGAGATCCGCGCGCGCATGGCGATTGTGCCGCAGGAAACGGTGATCTTCGCCGCCTCCGCGCGGGACAATCTCCGCTATGGCCGCTGGGATGCGAGCGATGACGAACTTTGGGCCGCCGCTGATGCCGCGAACGCCACCGAGTTTCTGAAGAAACTGCCGGAGGGGCTCGATACCTTCATGGGTGAAGGCGGCGCGCGCCTTTCAGGCGGGCAGCGCCAGCGTGTCGCCATTGCGCGGGCCTTGCTGCGCGATGCGCCCATCCTGCTGCTCGATGAAGCGACCTCTGCCCTGGATGCTGAATCCGAGCGGCTGGTGCAGGATGCTCTCGAACATCTGATGGAAGGCCGCACCACCATCGTCATCGCCCACCGCCTCGCCACGGTGCGCGCGGCGGACCGGATAGTGGTGATGGATGGCGGACGGATCGTGGAACAGGGCAGCCATGCTGATCTGGTGGCGCAGAAGGGGCTCTATGCCCGGCTCGCCAGCTTGCAGTTTGACGGGGCTTAGCGCGCGAGGACATTCGTTTAAGTAAAACCGCTCATGGTGAGGAGGGACTGAGCTTGTCGAAGGCCCGTCTCGAACCACACACTGTCCTTCGAGACGCGTCTTCGACAAGCTCAGCCGCTCCTCAGGATGAGCGTTCAGATTAGCGGCCCTCCCCTAAAGGAGGAGGGGCTTATTATTTCACCGGCTCAGCAGGCGCGTCCAACTGACCAATCTCAGCCAGTCGCCCTTTCAAATCCTCCACCCATTCGGCATCCTTGGGTGCGCGAGCGAGCAGCGCGCGCCAAACTTCGCCAGCCTGTTCGAGTTTGCCGGATTGGGCCAGCGCCAAACCCATGAAGAAGGGCGGGCCGGGATGGTTGGGGGAGAGTTTGGCAGCCTTTTCGAAGGCATATTCCGCTGCGGGGCTGACCATGCCGCCGCTGTGCATCACCAGCGCATTGCCCATGCCGACCCACAGATCGGCGCTGCCCGGATTGGATTTCACCGCATCCTGAAAGACGCCCACGGCCTGACGCGTTGCGCCAGCGCGGATCATCGCGTCAGTCAGCATCAGCACATTGCCTTCGCTGGAGAACTGGTTCTTTTCCATCTTCTGCACATCGGCCATCGACATTTCCGGCGCCTTGGCATCGCGCGGCAGAGTGGGGGAGGCCGACAGGCTGGGGCTGCCCCAAAAGGCATAGCCCGCCAGCGCAACCATCATCGCCGCACCGGAGAGTTCGAGCCCCTGCCGGTCAATCTTGGCCACGCGCCACAGGATCAGCATCACCAGCGCGGCCAACAGGATCATCCACACCCAGCCCATCACTTGGCCTTTCTCTTGCGGAAGCGCCCCCGCGCCAGCCAGACACCCAGAGCGAGCAGCAGCAGCGGCAGGATCCAGAGCGGGGCGGTGATGCCGGTCATTGGCGGCTCATAGCTGATCCAGTTGCCATAGCGTTCGATCAGCCAGGCGCGGATCGCTTCGGGCTTTTCACCGGCTGCAATGCGCGTGCGGATCAGGCTGCGCATGTCTCCGGCCAGATCGCTGTCGGAATCAGCGACTGATTGGCCCTGACACACAAGGCAGCGGATTTTCTCCATCAGCGCCTTGGCTTCATGTTCCTGCTGCGCATCCGGCAATTGCGCATTCGCCCATTGCGCATCGGGCATCAGCGAGTCGGCTAGCGCGGGGGTGGCGATGAGGAGAAGGGCAGGCGCAATCAATCTCCGCAATCCTGAGCTTGTCGAAGGACCGTTTTTCGCTCTCACCCACATGCGCGAATGGGAGAACGGTGCTTCGACAGGCTCAGCACGGCGGGTCTGGAAATCGTTCATTGCGCGGCCCTGAGCGCGGCCATGATCTCCGGCACGTCTTCTGGGCGAATATCGCCAATATGCTGATAACGGATGATGCCGCGTCCATCGACGACGAACGTCTCTGGCACGCCGGATGATCCCAGCGCCATTTGCACGGCGGAATTCACGTCAGACCCGATCCGCTGATACGGATTGCCATTGCGCTTGAGGAAGCGGTCCACATCCTGCGGGCGGTCACGGATGGCGATGGCGTCGATCGGCACGCCTTTCCGCGCCATCTCTGACAGCACGGGCGCTTCGGCGATGCAGGGAATGCACCAACTGGCAAAGATGTTGAGCAGGCGCGGCTGGCCCTGCTGGAAGCTCGCGCTACCCAGTCCCGGCTGCGGCGCGTGCGCGGGCGGCAGCGAGAATTTGGGAAGCGGCTTGCCGATCATCTTGGACGTGATGGTGGTGCTCGACGGCTTGCTGAGGCCGACTGCCATCACGGCGAAGAACAGGCCGAACAGCGCCAGCGGAATCCAGAGCCAAGTGCGTTTCATGCGACCTCTCCCTTCGGCTTCAACTCGCGCCGCAGCCGTCCAATCATCGCCAGAAGACCGCCCAGCGCGATCAGGATGCCGCCAAACCAGATCAGCATGACGAACGGTTTCCACCACATGCGGACCTGCCAGCGGCCATCGGGCTGATGCTTGCCGAGCACAAGGTAGAGCTGACCATCCCAGACGGTGCTGATCGCGGCTTCATTGGTTTCGGTGGGGGGCGAGCTGAAGGAGCGGGCTTGCGTCGATGAACTGATGAGCGTGTTGCCGCGCCGCGCTTCCATCGCGCCTTCCATGGCCGTCCAGTTGGGGCCAGCGATGGGCTGGACGTCCTTGAGCGTGACCGACCACGGCCCCACGGCGCGCGTTTCACCGACATTGATTGCCGTCAGCGTTTCCTTGGTGAAGGCGCTCTCGCTCGCCATGCCCGCCATGGAAATGGCGACGCCCAGATGCGAAATCACCATGCCCCAGATGAAGAGCGGCGTGCGGCGCAGATTGCGCTTCCACAGGGGCGCAAGGCTTGCCGCGCCCACGCCAATGGCGAGCACGATGCCAAGCAGTGGCAGAAGGCCAAGCCCGGGCGCCGCAATCACAACGGCCAGCAGGCTCGCCGCACCGAGCAAGATTGGCAGCGCCAGCCGCCGCGCCATCGCGCCCCATTCGTCGCGTCGCCAGCGCAGCACCGGGCCAGCGGCCATCACGGCAACAAGGATGAGCGCGAGCGGCCCGGTCGTCGCGTTGAAATAGGGGGGGCCGACCGAGAGCTTTTCGCCGGTCAGCGATTCGGCGATCAGCGGATAGAGCGTGCCGACCATCACGATGCCGAGAATGGCAGAGAGCAGCAGATTGTTCGCCACCAGCGCGCCTTCGCGGCTGAGCGGATCAAAGCGATTGCCTTCGCGCACCGTGCCGATGCGAAGGCCGAACAGTGCGAGCGCGCCGCCAATATAGATAGCGAGCAGTGCGAGGATGAATGCGCCGCGCTTGGGATCGACCGCAAAGGCGTGGACGCTCGTCAGAATGCCCGAACGGACAAGGAATGTGCCGACCATCGACATGGAGAAGGCGACCACGGCGAGCATCACCGTCCAAGCGCGCAATCCGTCTCGCGTGGCAAGCACGGTGACCGAATGGAGCAGGGCGGTCGTCGCCAGCCACGGCATCAGCGAGGCATTCTCAACCGGATCCCAGAACCACCAGCCGCCCCAGCCGAGCTCATAATAAGCCCAGTAGGAACCCGCGACGATCCCGAGCGTCAGGAATATCCATGCGATCAGCACCCAGGGCCGCATCGCGCGGGCGAAGGCGGGGCCAACCTCGCGCGTGATGAGTGCGCCGACCGCAAAGCTGAACGCCACCGACATGCCGACATAGCCGAAATAGAGCGTCGGCGGATGGAAGGCGAGGCCGGGATCTTGCAACAACGGGTTAAGCCCTTGGCCGGTTTCAGCCGCAGGATCCAGTCGCTCGAACGGGTTGGAGGCAAAGAGCAGGAAGGCGTAAAAGCCAATCGAAATCGCGGCTTGCGCGGCGAGCGTTGCCGTCAGGCTGGCAACTTTCAGCCGCTTCTCAAACAGCGCCACCGCGCCGCCCGCCACGCCGAGCACGGTGACCCAGAGCAGCATCGAGCCTTCATGGTTGCCCCATGCGCCTGCGAATTTGTAGAGCAGGGGCTTGTCCGGATGGCTGTTCGCCGCGACGAGCTTGACCGACAGGTCGGTCTCCAGAAACACCCAGATCAGGCAGAGGAAGGAGAGCGCGACGGCGACCCCTTGCAGCACCGCGACCGGCTTGATGCTGGCATGGCCGCCTGCATCGGGATTGCGGATGCTGATGGCACCCAGCCCCAGTTGCAGCGTGGCCAGCGCGGCGGCGATCAGCAGCAGGATCAGGCCGAGTTCGGCGGTCATACGCTTACTCCCGCACGCATTGTGCTCCGGCCTTGTGCCGGAGCCCTGCGCGGGTTTGGCAAGCGTGTGTGCGAACTGCCACAGGGCTCCGGCCTTCGCCGGAGCACAATTTGTGTTGACCCCGCGCTGCGTAAGTCGTGTACGACCCGAAAGAACGGTGCTTCAACAGGCTCAGCACGGCGGAGCGTGTGTGTCATTATTCCACCTTCCCCGTCTTGTGCATCTTGCCATCCATTTCCGGCGGCATATAGCGTTCGTCATGTTTGGCGAGGATGTTATCCGCCACGAACACGCCGTCCGTGCGGAGCTTGCCTTCGGCGACCACGCCCGAATTTTCTTTGAACAGATCGGGCGCGATGCCGGTGAAGGTGACGGGCGTTTGCGCCTTGCCGTCTGTGACGGTGAAGGTGATCGTCACGCCGTCTGCCGCGCGTTTGATCGATTTGTCCGCCACCATGCCGCCCAGCCGCAGCGCCTGATCAGGGCCGGGGCGGGCCGCCGCGAGATCGGCGGGCGAATAGAAATAGGCCGCTTCATCCTTCATGGCAGACATGGCGAGCAAGACCGCGCCGATCATCGCCGCAGTTGCCAACAGGATCAGCGTCAGCCGCTGGTTCTTCGCCTTCATCAGTCTCTCCGGCTCAGCGCGTCCGCCGCGCGTTCGGCTTTTCTCATCGCGGCAAAGCTTATCGCCACCAGTGCGCCCAGCGCAGGCACGGACAGGGCATAGGCCAGCAGCACATAACTCATCTGCGTCATTGTGCTGCCATCCGGCGCAACCGCGCCTCAACCTTGGTGCGCGCCAGTTCAGCACGCATCCGCATCAGCACGATTGCGCCAAAAAGCAGGCTCGCCCCCAGCGCCGCGCCGAGCAGCGGCCACAGCATGGACGCGTCGATCTTGGAGCCGCCCATCAGGCTGATGCTCTGCCCCTGATGCAGCGTGTTCCACCATGTCACCGAAAAATGGATGATCGGCAGATTGACCGCGCCAACCAGACCAAAGAGCGCGCTCATCCGCCCGTCTGCGCCGTCGCCATCATGCTCAGCGGCGGACAGGGCGATATAGCCGAGATAGAGGAAGAACAAGACAAGCATGGAGGTCAGCCGCCCATCCCATTCCCACCATGTGCCCCAGGCCGGGCGGCCCCAGATCGAACCCGTGGCGAGGCACAAGGCAGCAAATACGGCCCCCGGCACCGCACAGGCGCGCGCGGCAACGCCAGCGAGCGGATGCTTCCAGATCAATTGCATGGCGCTGGCCACGGCAATGCCGCTCCAGCCTGCCATGCCCAGCCATGCGGCAGGCACATGGATATACATGATGCGGACGGTATCGCCCTGAAGATAATCCTCCGGACCCAGCACGGCACCCCATATGATACAGGCCACCAGCATGACGCCGCCGATCCAGCCAAACCACAGGGTCAAGGGGCGAGCGAGGGTCAAGAAACGCGCGGGATTCGCAAAAGCGTGCATGGCGGGGAGCCCTAGCCGATGGCGGCGCAGGCGCAAAGGGGGAATGCGGCGAGTTGCGCCGCGCTCTGCTTTATCCCGGCTCTATCCAGCCGCTAGCGCGTTCAGCATTCCGGCTACTGCAATCGCACTCTGATCGTCCCAATGGCGCGCAATCACCTGAATGCCGATGGGCATCCCGTCGTGACTCCCCACAGGCACGGAGACTGAGGGCATCCCGCCATAGGTGGCCATGCCGATCCACGCGATCTGCGTGACGAAAGGCGCTTCCTTGCCATCGATGATCAGGCTGCGCTTGTGCCAGTCGGGCTCGTCGGTGTGGGCGAACGCTGTCGTTCCGAAGACCGGGGCGAGGATGATGTCCACCTCATCGAACGCGCGCTGCCACTGGCGCGCGGTGTCCGCCTGTTTGTCGAGCAGGCTGAACCAGTCGCGCACGCCGATTTCCGGGTGCGCGGGATCGGGCGGACCTCGCGTAGACATGGCGATGCTCAGCAGCTTCACATAGTCGCGGTGGATCGGCTCGCGGTCGGGCAGAGCCGGAAGTGTGGTGGAGAGGATCGCGCCTGCATTGGCTGCCTTGTCTGCCACCGCGCGCAGCGCGGCCCGGATCGCACTGTCTGCCTGAGTGGCGGGATGCTCTTCCATCACCAGCATCCGCACGCCCTTCAGGCTGGTTTGCCGCGCGCGGGGCAGGGGGATGAGCGCGGTGAGATCAAGCGCGAGCGCCAGATCATCGGTGCTGCGCGCCATCGGGCCAGTCATGGAGAGCACGCTGGGCGCGCCCTTGGCTCCAGGGAAATAATGGCCATCAAAGGGAATCGCGCCAAAGGTCGGCTTGATGCCCGTCACCCCGCAGAAATGGCAGGGCGTTCGGATCGAGCCGCCAATATCCGATCCAAATTCCAGCGGCACCATGCCCGATGCGAGCGCCGCAGCCCCTCCGCCTGATGAGCCGCCGGGCACAAGTGCGGGATTGTGCGGGTTGTTGGTGCGGCCATAAATGGGATTGACCGATTGCAGGTCCGCCAGCGCGACGGGGACATTGGTCTTGCCCAGAATGACGGCACCTGCCGCCTTCAATTGTTTGACGGCATGGGCGTCTTCATTCGCTGTGAAGTCGCGGAGATGATTGAAGCCCCAAGTCGTCTTCAGGTCTGCAATGTCATAGCTCTCCTTCACCGTCATTGGCACGCCGTTGAGCGGTCCGCCCTGATCGGCAGCGCGGGCAGCATCACGCGCCTTGGCCTGATCCCGCGCGCGATCAAAATCGCGGACGACCACTGCGTTGATCGGCCCGTCCTTCGCCTCGATCCGGGCAATGGCCGCGTCGCAGGCTTCGAGCGCGGACAGCTCTCCCGCTGCAATCTGTGCGGCAAGTTCAAGCGCCGTGGGTTCTTTGTGCAAAGGGGTAACGAGCATAGGCCTCTCCATAGTTGAGTGGGAGACTGCCGTGCGGGCAGAGAAAGGTAAAGGGGGGAGAAGCCACAGGAAGGTCGCCAATGTTATCCTCCCCATTGTCTTGCAATGGGGAGGTGGCATCGCGCAGCGATGACGGAGGGGCAGGCTTACATCTCCTCTCGCCCCTCCACCGCTTCGCGGTCCCCCTCCCCATCGCAAGGCGATAGGGAGGAAAAGCGAGGACGCGCTGTCATCGTAAACCGGGCTGCGTGGGCCGCGCCTTGACCTTTACGGCAAACCGGCTATAGGCCGCCGCGTCCGCTGGAAGGTTTATCCCTCCGGCGTGCCGTCCGAGACAGTTGGTGAGGTCAATTTGGACCTCTTAATTTCCAGCCGAGACGGGGATACGGATTTCAAACGGCATCGGCCTTTCATGTGCCGCAGCCGCCATTCCCCTCGGATGTTTCAGAGCCACGGATGGGCCGTGGCTCGTTGCGTTAAGGAGAATGGCATGGATCGTGCTCAAAAACCGTTGGTGGTTGCCGAGCTGAGCCGCACCTTTGAGGAAGCTGGCGTCGTTGTCGTCACCCGCAACCTCGGCCTCACCGTCGCTCAGTCGATGGCCCTGAGGAACAAGATGCGCGAAGCAGGGGCCTCTTACAAGGTCACGAAGAACAGCCTCACCAAGATCGCAGCCAAGGGCACCGCGTATGAAGGCATCAGCGACATGCTGACCGGCCCGATTGCGCTTGCTACCTCTATCGATCCGGTTGCCGCCGCCAAGGTGATTGCCGAATTCGCTAAGACGAACGACAAGCTCGAAATCGTCGGCGGCTCGATGGGCAGCAACGTCCTGGATGTGACCGGAGTGCAGGCTCTCGCCACGCTGCCGTCGCTCGATGAACTGCGCGCGAAGATTGTCGGTCTGGTTCAGGCCCCGGCAACCAAGATCGTCCAGATCGTTCAGGCTCCGGCTGGCCAGATCGCCCGCGTTCTTTCGGCACATGCCGAAAAGGCAGCGGCCTGAGGCTTTTCGTTTTGAACATGTTTCGGGGCGAATGGCCCCAATTGGAGACTTATCATGGCTGATTTGAACAAGATTGTTGAAGACCTGTCCGCTCTCACCGTTCTGGAAGCGGCTGAACTGTCGAAGCTGCTCGAAGAAAAGTGGGGCGTTTCGGCTGCTGCTGCTGTCGCGGTTGCCGCGCCGGCTGCTGGTGGCGCCGCTCCGGCTGCTGAAGAGCAGACCGAATTCGACGTGATCCTGACCGGCGACGGCGGCAACAAGATCGCCGTCATCAAGGAAGTCCGCGCCATCACCGGCCTGGGCCTGACCGAAGCCAAGGCCGCTGTGGAAGCTGCGCCGAAGGCGATCAAGGAAGGCGTGTCCAAGGCAGAGGCCGAAAAGGTCCGCGATCAGCTGATCGCTGCCGGTGCGACCGTCGAACTCAAGTAAGTTCGCGCATTTGCGCAACAGGGGGAAGGGCGGTCCGCTTGGGCCGCCCTTTTCTTATGCGCCAAAGTGCGACGCCCAATCGCGTGAGCCATGGACGATGCGGAGGATGTAGACCTCCTGCTCGCCTACGCTATAGAAAATGAGATAGTCGGCATGCGTGAGTTTGCGGATGGCCTCCCCATTTACATACGTCGCAACAGGGAAACGACGGGGATGCTGAGCCAGTGAATGGCTTCGCTCAACCAGTTCATCAATGAACGTCTCTGCACGGGCAGGATTATCTGCCGCGATCCAATCGCCGATGCCGGTGACATCGACTTTTGCTTGATCCGTGAGTCGGACGATCACGCAGCGCGCTTCCCATATTTTGCCTCTGCCATGGCGCGATATTTGGCCTTCAAATCCCGAAATATGTCTTCTGCGGGCATCGTCCGACCCGCTGCGACATCATCAAGTCCCTTGCCGATTTCCGCCTCTGCCATGGCCCACAGCGCCTCGCGTTCCTGCACCAGCCGCACCCCCTCGCGCAGGACTTCCGAACGCGAGCCATAGCGACCGGATTTCACGGCTTTGGTGATGAAATCCTCCAGAACCTCGCCCAGATTGACGCTGCTTGCCATGGCCTGTCTCCTTTAATGGTAATAACTATTATCACAACATAAGCGCGCCGTGCAAATCTGTGGATAGCCTGACCAAGGCCCTTCCCCCTGCGCCTTGGGACGACTAGGGCAGCGCCTTTCCCAAGCTGGAGTGAATCATGAGTGAATCCGTTGCCGCCGACGAACTGCGCCTGTTGATCGAGCGCGTCGAGCGCCTTGAAGAGGAAAAGAAGGGCATTTCCGACGACATCCGTGATGTGTACGGAGAGGCCAAGGCGCGCGGCTATGATGCCAAGATCATGCGCCAGATCGTCCGTCTGCGCAAAATGGAAGCGCATGACCGGCAGGAAATGGACGCGATTCTGGAAACCTATCGCGCGGCGCTCAACGTCTGACCCTTGCGGCGGGGCCTATGCGCCCCATATTCGGGGAGACCATTAAAGGAGTCTTCCCATGCTTGTTTCCACCACGACTGCAATCGAAGGCCGCCCGGTTCAGGAGTATCTGGGTGTTGTTACGGGTGAAGTGATTGTCGGCGCGAATATCTTCAAGGATCTGTTTGTCGGCATTCGTGACATTGTGGGCGGGCGCTCTGGCTCTTATGAAAACACGCTGCGCGATGCGCGCAAGACTGCGCTTGAAGAGCTGAAAGAAGAAGCGCACGCTTTGGGTGCGGATGCCGTGATCGGCGTCGATCTCGATTATGAAGTGCTGGGGCAGGGCGGCACCATGTTGATGGTTTCGGCGTCCGGCACGGCGGTGCGGCTGGGGTGATCATTCGCGCCGCTTCGTTGGATGACGCTGGGCGCTGCGCCGCCATCTATCGTCCTTTTGTGACTGACGGGTGGGTCAGCTTCGAAATTGATCCACCCGATGCGGTTGAAATGGCGCACCGAATCGAAGCCTATTCGGCAACGCATGGCTGGCTGGTTGCCGAAGTCGATGGCGTGGTCGCGGGCTATGCTTACGGCTCTCCCCACCGAACCCGCGAAGCTTATGCGCCCTCGTGCGATGTTGGCATCTATATCGACTCAGCCTTTGCGCGGCGCGGTGTGGGGCGTGCGCTTTATGGCCAACTTCTCCCCGGCTTGAAGGCGTTGGACTATCATGCTGCATTTGCCGGCATCGCCTTGCCCAATGAAGCCAGTATCGGATTGCATGAGTCCATGGGCTTCACGCCGGTCGGCATTTACCGGGAAGTCGGTTGGAAAATGGGCGGCTGGCGTGATGTTGGCTGGTGGCAAAGGTTGCTCTGAACGGTCCAATTGCGCTAGGGCCGCCGCAACTTTCCAACAGCAAGTGCAAGAGACCCATGGCAGGCCATTCCAAATTCAAGAACATCATGCACCGCAAGGGCGCGCAGGATAAGAAGCGCTCGGCGGCTTTTTCCAAGCTGAGCCGCGAAATCACCGTCGCGGCCAAGATGGGCCTGCCCGATATTGATGCCAATGCACGCTTGCGTGCCGCTGTGCTCGCGGCGCGCGCGCAATCGATGCCAAAGGACAATATCCAGCGCGCGATCGACAAGGCTGCGGGCAGCGATGGCGAGAATTACGAAGAAATCCGCTACGAGGGCTATGGCCCCGGCGGCACCGCGATCATCGTGGAGGCGCTGACCGACAATCGCAACCGCACCGCGACCAATGTGCGCACTGCCTTCTCCAAGAATGGTGGCAATCTGGGCACAGCGGGCAGCGTGGCGCACGGCTTCGAACGGCTCGGCCTGATCGAATATGGTGCCAAGGCCGGCGATGGCGACACGGTGTTTGAAGCCGCACTCGAAGCCGGTGCCGATGATGTCGAATCGTCTGAAGATGGGCACAGCATCTGGACGTCTGTGGAAAATCTCCACCCGGTCGCCAAGGCGCTCGAAGCTGCGCTCGGCGAGCCCGAGGGCGTCAAGCTGGCGTGGAAGCCCAATCTGCTCGTCTCCGTCGATGAATCGACCGCGACATCGCTCATGAAGATGATCGACACGCTGGAAGATGATGATGACGTGCAGACCGTCTGGGGCAATTATGACATCTCTGACGAGGTGATGGAGAAATTGGGCTGAGACCCGAAGCCCTCTCCCCTGAAGGGGAGAGGGTTGGGAGAGGGGAAATATGGGGCTGATGCACAGTGTTTTCGCTGCAATGGACTGCCCCTCTCCCCGGCCCTCTCCCCTGAAGGGGAGAGGGAGTTTATCATGCTGATCCTCGGCCTTGATCCCGGTCTTGGCACCACTGGCTGGGGCATCATCGCGGCGGTGGGCAATCGTATCAGCCACATTGCCAATGGCCAGATTTCAACCAACCCCAAGGCCCCGCTCGCTGAGCGTCTCGTCACGCTGGATGCCGCGCTCACCGACATGATCCTCCAGCACCGGCCCGATGCAGCTGCGGTGGAGGAAGTGTTCGTTAACACCAACGCGCAATCGACGCTCAAGCTGGGGCAGGCGCGCGGCGTCTGCCTGCTCGCTGCCGCGCGCGCTGGGATGCCGGTGGCAGAATATTCCACGCGGCTGGTCAAGAAGGCGATTGTCGGCACGGGCGCTGCGGAAAAGGCGCAGATTCAGGCGATGCTCAAGATCTTGCTGCCCGGCGTCAAGCTGGCCGGGGCCGATGCGGCCGATGCGCTCGCCGTTGCGATTGCTCATGCGCATCATGGGGGGCGGGATAGTCATTAACCCGTTCGCCCTGAGCCTGTCGAAGGGCTGCCCTTTCTGGACACAAACGCACAAAACAAAGCAATGCTTCGACAGGCTCAGCACGAGCGGTAATTGTGGACTCGTGTCGCCCTATACCAGTCGACTCTGCTTCACTGCCGCTTCGATAAAGCTCGCAAAGAGTGGGTGCGGATCGAAGGGCTTGCTCTTGAGTTCCGGATGGAACTGCACGCCCACGAACCAGGGATGGTCGGGCCGCTCGACGATTTCGGGCAGGGTGCCATCGGGCGACATGCCGGAGAAGACCAGGCCCTGATCCTCCAGCTGCGCGCGATAGGCGGTGTTGACTTCGTATCGGTGGCGATGGCGTTCGCTGATTTCGGTGTCGCCATAAATAGCCGAGACGTGACTGTTGCCCGCGAGTGACGCGTCATACGCCCCGAGCCGCATCGTGCCGCCCAGATCGCCGCCTTCGACGCGCTTTTGCAGACCCTCTTCGCTCATCCATTCTTCGATGATGCCGACAACCGGCTCGTTGGTCGGGCCGAATTCGGTGGAGGAGGCCCCGGCCACGCCCACCAGATTGCGCATCCCTTCCACGCACGCCATCTGCATCCCGAAACAGATGCCAAGGAAGGGCACATGCCGTTCGCGGGCAAAGCGGATCGCCTCAATCTTGCCCTCTGCACCGCGCTCGCCAAACGCTCCGGGCACGAGAATGGCGTGAAGCGGTTCAAGCCGCGCGGCCACGTCACTGTCAGGCTGTTCGAACAGTTCGGCGTCGATCCACTGGATGTTGACCTTCACGCGATTGGCGAGGCCACCATGCACCAGTGCTTCATTGAGCGACTTGTACGCGTCTTGCAGGCCGACATATTTGCCGACCACGCCGATGGTCACTTCGCCTTCCGGGTTTTGCTGGCGGTCGAGAATATCTTCCCAGCGGCGCAGATCGGGTGCGAGTTTGGGCGTGATGCCGAAGGCGCGCAGCACTTCGAAATCAAGGCCTTCCTCATGATATTGCAGCGGGACCGCGTAGATCGACTTGGCATCGAGCGCCGGAATCACGGCTTCCTTGCGGACGTTGCAGAAGGCCGCGATCTTGGCGCGCTCATTTTCGGGCAGCGGCTTTTCGCAGCGGCACAGCAAAATGTCTGGCTGCACGCCAAGGGCGGTGAGCTCCTTCACGCTATGCTGCGTCGGCTTGGTCTTCAGCTCGCCTGCAGCAGCGATGTAGGGGACCAGCGTGACGTGGATGAACACGGTCTGGTCTCGCCCCAGCTCGTTGCGGAGCTGTCGGATCGCCTCGATGAAGGGCAGCGATTCGATATCACCCACCGTGCCGCCAATTTCGCACAGCACGAAATCGAGATCATCGAGCTCGGCCTTGGCGAATTCCTTGATCGCGTCGGTGACGTGCGGGATGACCTGCACGGTTGCGCCCAAATAGTCGCCGCGCCGTTCCTTCGCGATGATGTCGCGATAGATGCGGCCAGAGGTCACATTGTCTGACTGGCGCGCAGAGACGCCGGTGAAGCGCTCATAATGGCCAAGATCGAGATCGGTCTCAGCCCCGTCATCCGTCACATAGACTTCGCCATGCTGATAGGGCGACATCGTGCCCGGATCGACATTGAGATAGGGATCGAATTTACGGATGCGCACGCGGTATCCACGCGCTTGCAAAAGCGCCGCGAGCGACGCTGCCATAAGGCCTTTGCCAAGCGAGGAGACCACGCCGCCGGTGATGAAAATGAACCGCGCCATGGGAGGAGAGCCTTAGCCGCGCGGCAGGAGATTCGGCAAGGGGGCGGCAAGGGGGGAGTGAAATATAGTTGGGGAGGACTCACGCCAGATCGGTCTGCGCGAAATCATCCCCCACATAGAGCAAGGGCACCCGGTGCTGCCGCGCGCAGGCATGGCTGAAACAATCGCCCATGTTGAGCTGGGCAGGATGGCCGCGCCCTTTGCCATAGGTTTGGAAGGCCTGGACCGCGAGGCTGGCTGTAGTGTCGTCTATGACCAGCATGGCGACTCCGGTCTGATCGAGAAAATGGCGAACTTCCCGCTCTGCATTCTCGGGGCTCACATTCCAGCGCGAGGAGAGAACCATCGTGGCTTCCATCACCACAAGAGGTGAGGTGACGGCCAGATCTGCGGAATCAAGTTTTCCTGACAAGTCCGCAGCCGAAGGTTCGTTCAGCAGAATTGCAACCAGAGCAGAGGTCTCAAGAAGCATGGCCTATTGGCCCCACATGGCGTCCATGTCTTCCTTGGTCATGAGCGGCCCCAAACCCTTGCTCTTGGCCAAAAGGCTGGCGCGGATTTCAGCGGCGACGTCCATGGCGCTTCGACGATGCTCCGCCTTCTCCACGTGCTTCAGCCTGAAATCGAGCGCGTCGATCACGGCTTCGCTCATTGTGGTGTTTTGCAGGCGCGCGAGTTTTTCGGCCTTTTCGCGGGCGCGGGGGTCTCTGATCTGAAGGTTCATGATCAATCTCCTGAGCGCGAGATTATCATCTTCACGCTGTCATGACAAATTGTCATGACAGGTGGGTCAGCCGTCACTCACACGCTCAATGTCCGCGCCCACGGCCTGCAATTTCTCTTCCAGCCGTTCGTAACCGCGATCGAGATGGTACACGCGGTTGACCTGCGTTTCACCTTCGGCAGCGAGGCCCGCAATGATGAGGCTCATCGAGGCGCGCAGGTCGGTTGCCATCACAGGCGCACCCGCCAGCCGGTCAACGCCGCGCACCACGGCGGTGCGGCCCTTCACCTGAATGTCCGCGCCCATGCGCGTCAGTTCTGGAACGTGCATGTAACGGTTTTCAAAGATGGTTTCGGTCAGCACGCTTGCGCCATCGGCCTTGAGCAGCATCGCCATGAATTGCGCCTGCATGTCGGTCGCAAAGCCCGGATAGGGCGCGGTTGAGAGCGTCAGCGGGGCAAGCGTGCCCTCGGCCGAGACTTTGATGCCCTTGCTGTGCTCTTCCACCTGCAATCCGGCCTGCCGCAGCGCATCGAGCGTGGCGGCCATTTCCGAGGCGTTTGCGCCAAGCAGATCGACCGAACCGCCGGTGATGCCCACCGCGCAGGCATAGGAGCCCGCTTCGATCCGGTCCGCCATCACGCGATAGGTTGCGCCATGCAGACGGTCCACACCTTCAATGGTGAGCGTTTCGGTGCCGATGCCATCAATATGCACGCCCATCGCCACCAGAAGGTTGCAGAGATCGACAATCTCCGGCTCGCGCGCGGCGTTCTGGATGATGCAGGTGCCCTTGGCGCGGCTGGCGGCCATCAGCGCGTTTTCGGTCGCACCGACTGAAACGACCGGGAAAATCACCGTGCCGCCGGGCAGGCGACCGCCCTTGGCCCGCGCGGTGACGTAACCGCTTTCGGTCTCCATCTCCGCGCCGAACGCTTCGAGCGCCTTGAGGTGGAGGTCGATCGGGCGGTTGCCAATGGCGCAGCCACCCGGCAGCGAAACCTTCGCTTCACCCGCACGCGCCAGCAAGGGGCCGAGCACGAGGATGGAGGCGCGCATCTTGCGCACAATGTCATAGGGCGCAATCGTGGCGGTCACGCTGCCCGCCCGCATCGTCATGACACGGCCGAAATCTTCGGGCCGCGTGCCTTCAATCATAGTCGAGCAGCCGAGCTGGTTGAGCAGATGGCCGAAACTGTCCACGTCTGCGAGGCGCGGCAGGTTGCGGAGCGTCAGCGGCTCATCCGTCAACAGCGCGCAGGGCAGCAGCGTCAACGCCGAGTTTTTCGCCCCCGAAATCGGAATGGCACCGTTGAGGCGATTGCCGCCGCGAATGAGAATCCTGTCCATGTCCGGCCTTTAGCCTTTCGTTCACCAAGGGCAAGAGGGGCTACGCAACCGCTTGAACCTGTTGGGCCTCTGCGGCGGCCACTGCGGCGGCTTCAAAGGGAATGAGGATCGCGCCATGGCGGGCAGGGTAGGCCCGCGCCGGGGCAAGCGCTGCGATGCCGGGCCAGTCTGGCGGTGTGTCGCTGGCACCTGTCAGCCAGTTGCGCAGAGCGGTTGCAGTCGCGGCCAGTTCGGCACTGGTGCGGCCCACAGCGCCCTTGGCAAACAGTGCGGAGGAAGCCTGACCCATCGCGCAGGCGCGCACTTCAAGGCCGATGGCGGAGACGCTGCCGCCGTCCATCGCCACATCCACAATCACCCGGCTGCCGCACACCGGCGCACGGCGTTCGGCGCTCGCATGAGGTGCGGGCAGGCGGGGAATAGCCGCCGTCTCAACAGAAAGGCGAAGAATTTCAGGTGTGTAGAGCGTGGCGCTCATTTCGTGTCTGCGGCGGCTTTGCCCGCTTTGCGGCGCTCCCCGATGAAATCGACCAGCGCGCGGGAGGACGCATCGAGCAGGGGATAGGTGCGCGATTCGGTCATCCAGCCCGGCCGGTCTGACGTGCCACCATAAACGGTGTCGTTCACCAGCGCGGCCACGGTATAGATCAGTGTCGCGCCGATCAGCCCCTTCACGGCGCCAAAGCCGAGGCCCAGGATGCGATCAAATCCGCCGATGAAGGACTTCTTGCTTTTGTCCCCGATCGAGCGCGCGATCATCTTGCCGATCATGAAGGTGATGCCGAAAATCAGGGCAAAGGCCAGCACCGCGCCGCCGCCCCAAGTGCCCACTGTCCCTTCCAATATGGCGGTGACGGGCGAATGGAAAATCTTGACCGCGACCAGCGCCACCACCCACGCTACGAGCGAGAGCGATTCCGTCACAAAGCCGCGCTGAAAGCCAAGCAGGCCCGCGCCGCCCATGAGGAGAAGGGTGAGAATATCAAGGGCTGTCATGGGGCGGCTGTCTAGCGGCTGGGGGGCAGGCTTGTCCAGGAGGCGAAGCAAGCAAAGCCCCGCCCCTGAAGGGGA
>CALMZE010000070.1 GCA_937870585.1 uncultured Sphingomonadales bacterium
GGCCTATCACATCCACGAGCCGCTGGGCGTGGTCGGGCAGATCATCCCGTGGAATTTCCCGCTGTTGATGGCCACCTGGAAACTCGCCCCGGCGCTGGCCGCAGGCAATTGCGTGGTGCTCAAGCCGGCGGAACAGACCCCGGCCTCGATCATGGCGCTGATGGAGCTGATCGGCGATCTGCTGCCCGACGGCGTGCTCAATGTGGTCAACGGCTTCGGGCTGGAAGCGGGCAAGCCGCTCGCCTCGTCCAAACGGATCGCCAAGATCGCCTTTACCGGGGAAACCTCCACGGGCCGGCTGATCATGCAATATGCCAGCGAAAACCTGATTCCCGTCACCCTGGAACTCGGGGGCAAATCGCCCAACCTGTTCTTTGATGACGTGATGGCCGATGATGACGATTATCTCGACAAGGCGATCGAAGGCTTTGTCATGTTCGCGCTCAATCAGGGCGAGGTGTGCACCTGCCCGTCGCGCGCACTGGTGCAGGAATCGATCTATGACCGCTTCATGGAGCGCGCGCTGAAGCGGGTGGCGGCGATGAAGCAGGGCAATCCGCTGGATCCTGCCACCATGATCGGGGCGCAGGCTTCGGCCGAACAGCAGGCCAAGATTCTGTCCTATATGGACATCGGCCGGGCCGAGGGTGCCGAGGTGCTGGCAGGCGGCGCGGCGGCGCATCTGGAAGGCGAGCTGGCGGGCGGGTTCTATGTCCAGCCGACCGTGTTCAGGGGCCACAACAAGATGCGGGTGTTCCAGGAAGAAATCTTCGGACCCGTCGTCTCGGTGACCACCTTCCGCGACGAGGATGAGGCGCTCGCAATCGCCAATGACACCCAGTTCGGGCTGGGCGCGGGCGTGTGGAGCCGCGATATCAATCGCTGTTACCGGCTGGGCCGCGGGATCGAAGCGGGAAGGGTGTGGACCAATTGCTACCACGCCTATCCCGCCCACGCCGCGTTTGGTGGCTACAAGCAATCGGGGATCGGGCGCGAAACCCACCGCATGATGCTCGATCACTACCAGCAGACCAAGAACATGCTGGTGTCTTATGAACCCAAGAAACTGGGCTTCTTCTGATCGCACGGGGCGGCGGGCGCTGGCCGATGGCCGCGCCCGCCGACGGCAACTGCAAAAAGGACAAGGTTGCCCGCTATCTCGATGGCGCGCAGCCCAGCTTCTCTGTCGCTATTGTCGGCGACGGGCTGGGGCTGATCCGCCAACATTGCGGCGATCTGGTCGTCTGGGTGGACGGCAGCTTCCCACCCCATATCCTGCCGTTCGGTGCCCTGTTGGCGATCCGCAATAGCTGTCATCTCTTCAGTGCGGAATTTGTCCACGCCGCCTAACGATCAGCCAAATCTTTCATAGAATTGTCATAAATATCTGATCATATTATCTAATTTTTAGCGAATGGTTTAAAACTAAATATTCCCATTTCCTTCTTTTGATTGCACAATGAATAATGATGGCGTTCCCACGCCGCACTGATAGCGAGGGACGAATGCTGAGAACGTTGCGGTGGAGTACTGTCCCTTGCCCGGTTTGCCGGACGCAGGTTGCAATCAAGGCGCGCCGATGCCCGCATTGCCAAACCGATTTCTCAAATGCGGCAATCCAGAAGCGTCAGCAACGCAGCTTCACCAAAAAAATTGTCGTCGCGGCAGTATTCATTGCCCTGATCGCGCTAGCGCTGATCAGCACCGCGTTTTCAGACCGCAGACCCGCGCTCCACCAGACAAGGGCAAACTGGCCCAGTCCCGGCAGTGCATCGCAGCGGGTCACCGCGGCCTATAAAGCATTCCGAGCCCAACTGCAGGATTCCCGCCAGGGCTGTGAATCGGCAAGCAAAGCGTTTGACCTGAGTGTCCAGGCCATGCGCTCAGGCAACGCCAATCACTTTGATGGACGGCGGATGGCCCTCTACACCGAGCGAGCGTGCAAGACTGCAGCGACAAGTATCACGGCCCTGAATGTACCGGAGGAGCTGCCCGGCACGGCCACAGTGGTAGCGCAAGAAGCCATCGACACCTGCCGGCAAGCCATGGAGACCAGACACAAGGCAGCGCGAACTGCCTTTATCGTGATGGAAGGGGATTTACAGCCCACAACAATCGAGGCTGTCGCCCAGATCAACCTGTCTGCGCAGGATGGGTTGCTGGCCTGCAGCGCTGACCTCAATAGCGTGGCCGGGGCCGCCGGAGTTGATCTGGGCCGACTGAGGAACCTTTAGAGCCGGGAAATCCGCTGGCGCAGCCGGCCAATCTCCATGCCCCGCGCATAGCCCCCGCGTGCGGCAAGCCTGAGGCAATAGGACCGCGTCAGCGTAGCAAAGCCCATATTGCCTTGGCAGCGTCCGCCATGAGCACGTTCTCATCCAATTCAGGCTCGTCAAATACCAGCTCGATCGCAGCGTAACCAATATCGACAGCCAACCGCGCACGGTGCTCCAGCCCGGCTCTGTCGCGCGACGGATCCGCCTTACTCATCCCTGCGGCGAGCGCCATGCTGAGCGCGCGGTGTGAAGCCAGACGCACATACCCTAGCTGCGGCACGGCCCGCAACATACGCATCACCCAGGGGCCGCCCGGGCTTGCCCGGGTCAGCACGACATGATCGAGAAGGATCCCGGCAATTGCCGCCTCGTCCAACTGCAGATCTGGCCCGACCAACGCGTTCTGCGCCTGCATGAGACGTTCGCCCAGCGCCGCAAGCAAGGCATATTTGTCGGCAAAATAATGGTAGAGCGTCGGCGGCGACACGCCAGCGCGCGCCGCTACAAGGTTGGTGCTGATCCGTTCCACACCTGGATCGCGCAGCAGCTCGCCAGCAGCATCCAGCAGTCGATGGTACGTCGCCACAGCTCGCGGCTGAACTGGTTTTTGCGCCACCTGCTTTCCTCGCTTGACAGAAATATAGCTATAGCTACATTTCTGCGTACAGGGAAGAGGAGAGGGTAATGCGCCGCGTATTTCTGATCCCGCTACTTGCCTTGGCTGCCTGCGACCACAGCGCGCGGGACCCTGCCCCCCTCACGCCTGCGCAAAGTGCGGCACTGGCCCCCACGGATCTTCGACTGGCGCGGCTTTACGCAACGTCCTGCAAGGCTTGTCATACGGTGCTGGACTCGCAGGCTCCCCTGACCGGTGATCGCACCGCCTGGGACGGCCGCTGGGCAGCGGGCGAAGACGCGCTGCTGACCGCCGCGATCCAGGGCAAGCAAGGGATGCCGGCTGGCGGGCAATGTTTCGAGTGCACGCCCGAGGACCTCCGCAGTCTCATCCGCTTCATGGCGGGACGCGAGGGCCAGTCATGAACAGCCCCCGCACTGTCTTGTTCACTGGGGGCGCTCTGGCCCCTCTGGCCGCTACAGGTGCAGGCGGCCTCGCAGGACGCCGCTGGTGGCTCGGCCAGGAACCGGAACTGCCGGCTCCGGTCAATCGTGAGGGCCGCGCGCTATGGTCAAACTGGGCGGGCAATGAACATGCCTATCCGGTCCGGCGCGCCGCACCTGCCAGTGAAGCGGAGCTCACCGCACTGCTGACCGATGCGCCAGCCCCGATCCGCCCCGTCGGCTCCGGCCACAGCTTTACGGCCCTGGTCCCGACCAATGGAACACTGGTCTCGCTCGACCGACTGCAGGGCCTGGTCCGTCATGATCAGGCCGCGCATACCGCCACCGTGCGCGCCGGCTCAAAACTGGCGGCGCTCGGCCCATTGCTCGCCGGCATTGGCCAGGAGATGCCGAACCTGCCGGACATCAACAAGCAGACTTTGGCCGGTGCTCTCGCGACTGGCACGCACGGGACCGGCAAGGGCATGCCCGCGCTGCATGGCGAAGTTCAGGCCATGCGGATCGCTTTGCCCGACGGCAAGATCAAGGAGTGCAGCCGCGACGAAGCGCCGGAACTGTTCCACGCCGCCCGGGTCGGACTTGGCGCGTTCGGTATCCTGACCGAAGTGACCCTGCAAAACCGGCCGCTGCAACGGGTCCGGAAAGTCGTCAAATTGGTCGAAACCGAGCAGATCCTGCGCGACTGGCCAGATCTGGCGCAAAAACACCGCAATGCCGAGTTTCTGGTCCTGCCCTTTACCGGCAAGTCCGCGCTCATCACGCTCGATTCCACCAACGAGCCAGTCAGTCCCCGCGGTCCCGATCAGGACACCCAGACGCTGATGGACCTGAAATCCCTGCGCGACGTGTTCGAATTCGCACCGGCGCTGCGCCGCCAGGCCGCCCGGGCGGCCATGGCTGACATCCCGCCCGAAGTGGCCATTGATGAGGGCTGGAAACTTCTGTCCAACGAACGGCCCGTGCGGTTCAAAGAAATGGAATACCACTTACCGATTGCCGAACAGGTCGGAGCCCTGCGGGAAATCATCGCCCGGATCGAACGCGAAGCGAAAGACGTCTTCTTCCCGATCGAGGCGCGGATCATCGCTCCGGACGATGCCTGGCTTTCGCCATTCTTCGGCCGCGAGTCCGGCTCAATTGCCGTGCATGCCTGGTACAAGGAAGACCACGACTGGATGTTCCGACTGGTCGAGCCAGTCCTGCGCGATGCCGGCGGGCGGCCGCACTGGGGCAAGCTTCATTCGCTTGGCGCCCCGGAACTGAAAGCGCTCTACCCCATGTTCGAACCCGCCAGCCGGCTGCGCCAGGCATTTGATCCGGCGGACCGCCTGATGAACCCGTTCCTCCGGCGTATTTTTGGATGAAACGCCGGACTGTTCTGACAGGCGGCGGGGCGGTGGCTTTGACAGGACTTGGCATCTGGGCCCTGCGCCCTGAAAAGGTTGGCGCCATGCATGACCCTTACTTCTCCCGGCTTTGCGCTGCCGTCCAGCGCGAGGGCATCAACCGCCCGGTTCTGGTCATCGACCAGCAGCGGCTGAATGCCAACAGCCAAGCGATCCGCACCAGCGTCACGCAGGCTGGCCTCTCCCTGCGCATTGTCGCCAAGTCCTTGCCAGCGCCGCAATTGCTTGACGCCGTGATGACCCGCACCGGAACCCAGCGACTGATGGTGTTCAGCGCGCAAATGCTGGCCCAGCTCGCAGCGCACCACCCCGGCGCGGACTATCTGCTGGGCAAACCCTTGCCAGTTGCCGAGTTCCTCCGGCTGGTCGATCTGGCCGGTCCCGCCTTCGCAGCCCAGGTGCAATGGCTCATCGACACCCCCGCACGGCTGGCGCAATACGTCGATGCGGCGCAGGCGCGGGGAATAGCGCTGCGGGTGAGCTTTGAAATCGATGTCGGGCTGCATCGCGGCGGGTTTGCCGATGCCCCCACACTTGCGCAGGCAGCGCGCTCAGCCCAAAGCGCCGGCGCCGAGATAGCCGGGCTCATGGGCTATGACCCACACGTGCCGAAGATGCCAAACCCGGCCGGTGCCTATAGCGAGTCCCAGAACGCGTATGGCGCCGCGCTCGCCGTCCTGCAGGACGGCGGCCTCGATCCGGCACGCCTGACCTGCAATTCCGCTGGTAGTCCGACATTCCGGCGCCATTGCCAGAATACTGTCGCAAGCGAAGTCTCAGTTGGGTCCGCGTTCGTCAAACCGGGCGACTTTGACTATCCGGACCTCGCCGATCTCACTCCGGCCGCCTTTGTCGTGACACCCGTCCTCAAAGCCGATTACGATCAGCAATTGCCCGGGGCCGAAGCGTTTTCCGGAGCCATGCACTGGTGGGATCGCAATACGACCCGCGGGTTTTTTATCCATGGCGGACACTGGCTGGCCAAGCCGGTTTCCCCGCAAGGCCTCCAGTACTCGTCGCTATTCGGGCGCAGCTCCAACCAGGAGCTACTGACCGGCTCCACCCAGATCGACCTCAAACCCGATGACGCAGTGGTATTGCGCCCCGATCAGAGCGAAGCGTTGTTCCTGCAATTTGGCGATATCGCGGTTTTTGACGGCTCGCGCATCGCTCAGTTCCGGCCCACCCTCCCGGTCAGCGCCTTATCGGCGTGCTTTTGCCTAAGCCCCGCGGCCCCGGGCCCTTTGGGTTTGATCTC
>CALMZE010000071.1 GCA_937870585.1 uncultured Sphingomonadales bacterium
TTCGGCAAGCTGTTCTTCAGCAACGATCAAACAGGCAGACGGGGCATCATTCTGCTGGCTGGCATTGCCCGCCGTTACGGTGCCGTCCTTCATGATTGTCCGCAATTTGGCGAGCGACTCTGCGGTCGTGTCTGCACGAATGCCCTCATCCTTGGCAAAGCGCACCGGATCGCCCTTGCGCTGTGGCACATCAACCGGGACGACTTCGGCATCGAAGCGCCCTTCTGCCCAAGCCGCTGCCGCGCGCTGATGGCTCTGCGCGGCGAAGGCATCCGCCGCCTCGCGCGCAATGCCATAGTCCTTGGCGAGATTTTCCGCCGTTTCGATCATGCCCGAAATCACGCCAAAGCGCTCCACCGGTTGGGAGCGTTCGCGGCCCCGGTCGAGCCGGTCATAGAATTTGACAGAGCCGGAACGCGCGCCCCAGCGCATATCGGTGCTGTAATATTCAATGTTGCTCATGCTCTCAACGCCGCCTGCGAGCACAACATCAGCAGCACCAGACTGGATCATCATCGCAGCTGTGGCCACGGCCTGAAGCCCGCCACCGCAGCGCCGGTCCAACTGCATCCCCGGCACTTCGACGGGTAATCCTGCGCTCAGTCCGACCCAGCGTCCCACGCAGGGCGTTTCGGAACTGGCATAGCTTTGCGCGAACACCACATCGTCAATGCGGGCAGGATCGATGCCCGATCCTTCGACCACCGCTTTGACCACGCCCGCGCCGAGCGTTTCCACCGGCACCGGGCGGAGTGATCCGCCGAACGTGCCCACAGGCGTACGAAGGGGGCGGACGATGGCGGCGCGGCGCATGGGATGGTCTCCTGAAGAATTTGATGCGCTTTCGCAGACAGGAGTTGACCGCCCAAGTCAACCGCCTCTACCGGGAAGGGAATAAGGAGAGGTGGCCGATGCTCGATCAATCGCAGCAGGACCGTCTGGCAACACATCTGGCAGGCGTGCTGGGTGCAAAGTCGGTCCGCATTACAAACGTCAAACGCTTTCACGGCGGGGCCTCACGCGAGACCTTTGGCATTGATACAGAGGTGGATGGCAGCCCGATGGGCTTTATCATGCGGCGCGATCCGGCAGACAGCCTGATCGATACCGACCGCAATGTCGAATATACCGCCTACAGCTCGTATGAAGGCACAGCGGTGCCGGTGCCCAAAGCCTATTGCCTCGTCAATGATGAGAGCGTGATTGGCCAGCCCTTCTTCATCATGGAGAAGATCAAGGTGGGTGAACCCGCCAGCCCGTTTGATCCGCTCGCTTATGGTGATCACCGTACAGCCATTGGTCGGCAGTTCTTTTCGATCCTTGGCCATATTCACGCCCGCGATGCCGCGTCTTCGCCGCTCGCCACCGTGGCGTCGGTGCCGGATCAGTGCTGGAAGCGTGAGCTCGACTATTGGGAGAATGAAGTACTCAAGGACTCGCTTGAACCCCAGCCGATTGCGCAGGGCGTGGTCCGCTGGCTGCGCGCTAATCCGCCGCCTGAGCCCAAGAAAATCACCATTGTTCACGCAGATTATCGCACCGGCAATGTGCTGCATGACGGGAACGGCACAATCACCGCCGTGCTCGATTGGGAAATGGCGCATCTGGGCGATCCGCATGAGGATCTCGCCTGGACGATGGACCCGCTCTGGAACGTCCATAATGATGACCGCGCCGCCGGACTGATTTCGCGCGAAGAGGCGATTGGCCTGTGGGAAGAAGCGAGCGGCCTGACCTTTGATCCCGTGGCGTTCCGCTGGTGGGAAATGTGGGCCACGATCAAGGGTTTGGGCATCTGGGTGAGCGCGGAAAAGGCCTTCGTCGATGGCCTCAACCCTGATCCGATCCTGCAATTTTCGGGGCTCTACCCCACGCTTCATGCCAATATGACGATGGCGCGCCGCATGGCCGCCCTGAAGGAGGCCCTATGACCCCCGGTGCATCCCAACATCTGATTTCCGTTGCCACGACGCTCGGCGGGCGCGTCATCGCGGCGCTGCCCGAAGATCATTATGCGGTGGGTGACACTAAAATGTCCGCGCTGATCTGCGTGCTGATGGCGCAGCATGTCGATGGCGCGGCAGACCTGCTGATCCGTGAAAATGCTGCGATCCGCTCGATCTTCTCCCGCGCCGCGCCGTTGGTTGACGGTGATCTGGGCACGCGTCTGGGCGAAGCGGGGACGGCGACCGACGCCAATTTCCGCATCTCCACGCTGGAGGCGGGCAATGCCGCGCTGGCCAATCTGCTGATCGAACTTCAGACCGCTTTGGAAGCGCGCAGCGAGGATTGGGCGAAGGAACTCGATCGCGAGTCCTGGCGCGTGCTGCGCGATGGCGCGGATGGGCGGATGCTGCAACTGCCGCCTGCTTGAGCGCATTCCCCTAACACCGCTCGTGCTGAGCTGGTCGAAGCACTGTTCTTGTCCTTCTTGTGCAAGGGTAAAACGGTGCTTCGACAAGCTCAGCACGGCGGCTTACAGACTACCTCAATAGGCTACCCAGCAATCCAGCAGTGCCTTGGCCAGCCCCTTGTCGATGGCCTCCGCCGCCTCTTCAACGCCCTGCGTCCAGTTATTCGCTTCACCGGCCACAATCAGCGCAGCGGCTGCATTGAACAGCACGGCATCGCGGTAAGCCCCGCGTTCGCCCATCAGCAGGCGGTGCAGCGCGGCTGCATTATAGGCCGCATCGCCCCCGCGCAGGGCCGCAGCGGGATGACGCGACAAACCGGCATCTTCCGGGCGGATCCGCTCCAGCGGACGTCCGAGGCGGATCAGGCTCGAATCCCGCTCCACCGAAAGTTCGTCGAGCGGCTCATCGCCTGCCACGAGCATCGCATCCTCATAGTCCAGCCGTTCGAGCGCCCCTGCATAGACGGGCAGAAAATCCGGGCGGGCGACGCCGATCAACTGCCGCTTCACGCCAGCCGGATTGGCGGCGGGTCCAGTCAGATTGAAGATCGTCCGCCGACCAATCTCCTTGCGGATCGGGGCCAGTTTGGCGAGCGCAGGGTGGTGCTTTTGCGCAAAGAGGAACGCAATCCCCAGATCTGCAAGCGTTTCCTCTGCAACGTCCGAGGCGCGATCCAGATTGAGCCCCAAAGCTTCCAGCGTATCAGCCGCACCCGCTTTGGAAGACGCAGCGCGGTTGCCATGCTTTGCCACCGGCACGTCACAGGCCGCGACAACAATGGCCACCGCAGTTGAGACGTTGAGCGAATGGCTGCCATCCCCGCCTGTGCCGCACACATCAATGGCATTGGCTGGGGCCTTCACCCGGACCATGCGCGCGCGCATCGCTTGCACGGCGGCCGCGATTTCCACGCTGGTTTCGTCCCGCTCAGCCATGTCGACCAGGAAGCGTTTGACCTCGTGCGCCTCGGCCACGCCATCAAGGATCAAATCAAAGGCGGAGGCTGCCGCGTCAGCATCCAAGGGCACGCGGCTGTCGGGGAGGGCGGTCACGCCCGCTCCCTCACCCGCATCCCGGCGGCGCGCATGAAGTTGGCGAGCATGGCATGACCATGTTCAGTGGCGATGCTTTCCGGGTGGAACTGCACGCCATGGATCGGCAGATCGCGGTGGCGGAATCCCATCACATGCGCGTCATCGCTTGTGGCGTTGATGATCAGCGTCTCCGGAATGTCATCCACAATCAGCGAGTGATAGCGCGTGGCGATGAACGGGCTGGGCAGGCCCGCGAACAGCCCGGTGCCATCATGGCTGACCGGAGAGGTCTTGCCATGCATCAGCCCGCCGCGCCGCACGGTGCCGCCGAAATATTGCCCGATCGACTGGTGCCCCAGACACACGCCGAGCAGCGGCTTGCCCGCTTCCGCACACGCCCCCACCAGATCAAGGCTGATGCCCGCCTCATTGGGCGTGCACGGGCCGGGCGAAATCAGAAACGCCTCCGCACCGCTATCCAGCGCCTGCGCGGCGGTGAGCGCATCATTGCGGACCACCTCAACCTCGGCCCCCAACTCCATCAGATAATGGACGAGGTTCCAGGTGAAGCTGTCATAATTGTCGAGTACGAGGATCACTGTCCAAATCCTGGTTCAAGGGCCACGCGAACCGCTTCGCGCGCGGCCGCCATCAGCGCGCCGCTCTTGGCTTCGCACTCGCGCTGTTCATAGTCGGGGTTGCTGTCTGCCACGATGCCTGCGCCGGCCTGAACGTGCATCACGCCATCCTTCACCACGGCGGTGCGCAGCACGATGCAGCTGTCCATGCTGCCATCGGGCGAGAAATAGCCGACGCCGCCGGCATAGGCCCCGCGCGTTTCGGGCTCCAGTTCGGCGATGATCTCGCACGCGCGGACCTTGGGTGCGCCCGAGACGGTGCCCGCCGGGAAGCCCGCGAACAGCGCGTCCAGCGCGTCCTTCCCGTCTGCCAACTGGCCCACCACGTTGGAGACGATGTGCATCACATGGCTGTAAAATTCGACCGTGTAGCTGTCTGTCACATGCACGCTGCCAGCCGCTGCCACGCGGCCCACATCGTTGCGACCGAGATCGAGCAGCATCAGATGCTCGGCACGCTCCTTGGGGTCAGCGAGCAGGCTGTCACGATTATCGGCGTCTTCCAGC